>NZ_JBFBJB010000101.1:0-16815 GCF_040685895.1 Streptomyces sp. NPDC088124
GGCGGCGGGGGCGGGTTCCCCCCGCCCCCCCCGGCGGGCACCCGCAGGCCCCGGCGGGGGGCCGACCGGCAGAGACCGGTCGGCCCCGGCCGGTGGTCGGTGGCGGTCCTCAGTCGACCTCGGCCACCGCCTGGGCGAACTGCGCCTGGTAGAGACGGGCGTAGGCGCCCTCGGCGGCCAGCAGCTCGTCGTGGGTGCCCTGCTCGACGATGCTGCCCTGCTCCATGACGAGGATGACGTCCGCGTCGCGGATGGTGGAGAGGCGGTGCGCGATGACGAAGCTGGTCCTGCCGTGGGCCAGGCGCGCCATGGCCTTCTGGATCAGCACCTCCGTACGCGTGTCGACCGAGCTGGTCGCCTCGTCCAGCACCAGGATCACCGGATCCGACAGGAACGCGCGGGCGATGGTGATGAGCTGCTTCTCGCCCGCGCTGACGCCCGAGCCCTCGTCGTCGATGACCGTGTCGTAGCCGTCCGCCAGGGTCCGTACGAACCGGTCCGCGTGCGCCGCCCTGGCCGCCTCCTCGATCTCCTCCCGGGACACCTCGCGGGCCGCCCCGTACGCGATGTTCTCCGCTATCGTCCCGCCGAACAGCCAGGTGTCCTGCAGCACCATGCCGATCCCGGACCGCAGCTCCTCCCGCGACATCCGCGCCACATCGACGCCGTCGAGGAGGATCCGGCCGCCGGTCACCTCGTAGAACCGCATCAGCAGATTGACCAGGGTGGTCTTGCCGGCGCCCGTCGGGCCCACGATCGCCACCGTCTGGCCCGGCTCCACGGCCAGCGACAGATCCTCGATCAGCGGCTTGTCCGTCTCGTACCGGAACGACACGCCCTCCAGTACCACCTGGCCGCGCACCTCGCGCAGCCGCTCCACGGCCGGCGCGTCCGCCTCCTGCTCCTCCGCGTCGAGCAGCTCGAAGATCCGCTCCGCCGACGCGACCCCGGACTGCACGAGGTTGGCCATCGAGGCGACCTGGGTCAGCGGCATCGAGAACTGCCGGGAGTACTGGATGAACGCCTGGACATCGCCGATCGACAGGGTGCCGGAGGCGACCCGCAGCCCGCCGACCACCGCGACCAGCACATAGTTGAGGTTGGAGATGAAGAGCATCAGCGGCTGCATGATCCCGCTGTTGAACTGCGCCTTGAACCCGGCCTCGTACAGCTGGTCGTTCTGCTCGCGGAACGTTTCAGCGGACTCGTCCGCCCGCCCGAAGACCTTCACCAGCGAGTGACCGGTGTACATCTCCTCGATGTGGGCGTTGAGCGAGCCGGTGACCTTCCACTGCTGGACGAACTGCGGCTGCGACCGCTTGCCGACCTTCGCGGCGACGAACACCGACAGCGGCACCGTCACCAGCGCGACCAGCGCCAGCAGCGGAGAGATCCAGAACATCATCACCAGGACGCCGACGATCGTCAGCAGGGAGTTGATGAGCTGGCCCATCGTCTGCTGCAGGGTCTGCGAGATGTTGTCCACGTCGTTCGTCGCCCGGCTGAGGACCTCGCCGCGCGGCTGCTGGTCGAAGTAGGAGAGCGGCAGCCGCGACAGCTTCGCCTGTATCTCCTCGCGCATCCGGTACACCGTGTTGTTGATGACACGGATGGAGAGCCGGCTCGACACCAGCATCAGCAGCCCGGCGCCGACGTACACGGCCAGCGCCATCAGCAGTACGGTGCCGACCGCGCCGAAGTCGATGCCGTGCCCGGGAGTGAAGTCCACCCCGGAGAGCAGGTCCGCGAGCCCGTCGTCACCCTTGGCCCGCAGGCCCTCGATGGTCTGCTCCTTGGTGACGCCTCCCGGGGTCTGCCGGCCGATCACCCCCGCGAAGATCAGGTTGGTGGCCTCCCCGAGGATCTTCGGCCCCCACACCGAGAGCCCGACGCTGAGCACGCCGGCCCCGACCATCCACCACAGGGTGGTCTTCTCGACCGACAGCCGCCGCAGCAGCCGCCTGCTCGACCCCTTGAAGTCCATGGACCGCTGCGTCGACGCGGCACCGGCCATCATCATGCGTCCGCCCGGACCGCTCATCAGGCCGCCTCCGCCTCGGTCAGCTGGGAGAGCACGATCTCCCGGTATGTCTCGTTCTCCGCCATCAGCTCGTGATGGCGGCCCTCGCCCACGACCCGCCCCTCGTCCAGGACCAGGATCCGGTCGGCGTCCCGGATGGTGGAGACCCGCTGGGCGACTATCAGTACGGTGGCCTCCGCGGTCTCCCGCGCCAGCGCGGCCCGCAGCGCCGCGTCCGTCGCGTAGTCCAGCGCCGAGAAGGAGTCGTCGAAGAGATAGATCTCCGGTCGCCGCACCAGCGTCCGCGCGATGGAGAGCCGCTGCCGCTGCCCGCCGGAGACATTGGTGCCGCCCTGCGCGATGGGCGCGTTCAGCCCGCCCTCCAGCGAGGCGACGAACTCCCTGGCCTGCGCCACCTCCAGCGCGTGCCACAGCTCCTCGTCGGTCGCGTCCGGGTTGCCGTACCGCAGGTTCGACGCGACCGTCCCGGAGAACAGATACGGCTTCTGCGGCACCAGGCTCACCGTCCTCGCCAGCAGGGCGGGGTCCAGACCGCGTACGTCGGAGCCGTCCACCAGCACTTCCCCGCCGGTCGTGTCGAACAGCCGGGGGACGAGCCCGAGCAGCGTCGACTTCCCGCTGCCCGTCGACCCGATGACCGCGGTCGTCTCGCCGGGCAGCGCGGTCAGCGAGACCTCCCGCAGTACGGGCTCCTCCGCACCCGGGAAGCGGAACTCGGCATTCCGGATCTCCAGGTGGCCGTGGCGGCGCAGTTCCCGTACCGGATTCTCGGGCGGCACGACGCTCGACCGGGTGTCCAGCACCTCCTCGATGCGCTCGGCGCACACCTCGGCGCGCGGCACCATCATGAACATGAAGGTGGCCATCATGACGGCCATCACGATCTGCATCAGATAGGCGAGGAACGCGGTCAGCGCCCCGATCTGCATCCCGCCGCTCTCGATCCGGTGCGCGCCGAACCAGACGACGGCGATCGACGACAGGTTCACCACCGTCATCACGGTCGGGAACATCAGCGCCATCAGCCGGCCGGTCGACAGCGCCACATCGGTCAGCTCGGTGTTGGCACCCTTGAAGCGCCCCTTCTCGTAGTCGTCCCGGACGAACGCCCTGATCACCCGGTTGCCGGTGATCTGCTCACGCAGCACCCGGTTGACCGTGTCCAGCCGCGTCTGCATCGTGCGGAACAGCGGCCGCATCCGCCTGACGATCAGGCTGACGGAGATCCCGAGCACCGGCACCACCGCGAGCAGCACCGACGACAGCGGTACGTCCTGGCCGAGGGCCATGACGATGCCGCCCACGCACATGATGGGCGCGGACACCATCAGCGTGAACGACATCAGCACCAGCATCTGTACCTGCTGGACGTCGTTGGTGGTACGGGTGATCAGCGACGGGGCGCCGAAGTGCGCGACCTCACGGGCGGAGAAGCTCTGCACCCGCCCGAAGACGGCGGCCCGCACGTCCCGGCCGAG
This sequence comes from Streptomyces sp. NPDC088124, assembly GCF_040685895.1. Classification (NCBI taxonomy): domain Bacteria; kingdom Bacillati; phylum Actinomycetota; class Actinomycetes; order Kitasatosporales; family Streptomycetaceae; genus Streptomyces; species Streptomyces sp. NPDC088124. The sequence goes on from NZ_JBFBJB010000101.1 coordinate 3,520, forward strand.
CGCGGAGGCGGTCTGCGCGCCGTAGTACACGGCGCCGACGTTGCAGATCACCTGGACCATGCTGACGGCGATCATGAGGCCGCCGAACCGCAGGATGTAGCCGGAGTCACCCGTCACCACACCGTTGTCGATGATGTCGGCGTTGAGGGTCGGCAGGTAGAGCGTGGCGATCGTCTGCAGCAGCTGCAGCACCACCAGCAGGGCTATGGGTCTTTTGTACGGGGCGAGATGGGCTCGCAGAAGTCGTAGCAGCACGCGGGGTCTCTCGGGTTCGGCTCGGATTCGGCTGGGCCGAACGGCTCGGGCCGGTCGGCGGAAGATCAGGGGATCCCGACCCTCCATCTTGCGGCACACCCCCCGCGGAACCCCAAGGATTTAAGTCCAAGGACCGGTCAAGAACGCCCCGCGCCCCGGCGCCGTACGAGCCAACACGCAGCCCGCGGGCGCCTCCGCGCGCCCGCGTCGACGCATCGACGCTCGGCCCACAGGACCGCCTCACCGAGGCTCAGACCCCGAGCGGCCCCTGCCCGAGCACTCCGGGCCCGAACGCCCCCGGGTGGACCTGCTCCCGCGTCGCCCGGTACTGCTGCCGGACGGCCGCCCCCACTGCCGTGTCGTCGCCCGGCTCGAAGACCTGCGCGGCCGCGCCCTGCCAGGCCGGCGGATGCTGCGGCGAGTGCGTCCCCTGCGCGACCCCGAGCGCCCAGGCCGCCTGCCGCGCCGCGCCCAGCGCCGCGTAGTCCGCCGGCTGCGGCACGACGACCTGCGCGCCGAAGACCGACGGCGCCAGGACCTGTACGGCGGGCAACTCGGCGGCGGCGCCCAGCAGGAACACCCGGCGCACCTCCACCCCGCGCCCGCGCAGCACGTCCATCGCGTCGGCGAGCGAGCAGAGCATCCCCTCGAACGCCGCCCGCGCGAGATGCTCCGGCTTCATCGACTCGCGCCGCAGCCCGGTCAGCGTGCCCGCCGTGTGCGGGAGCTGCGGGGTCCGCTCACCCTCCAGGTACGGCAGGAACACCAGCCCCGAGGAGCCCGGCGTGGACTTCAGCGCCAGCGCGGACAGCTCACCCAGATCGGCCGTCCCCAGCAGCTCCGCCGTACCGCGCAGCGCTCTGACCGCGTTCAGCGTGTGGACCACCGGCAGATGCATGCCCGTGGCGTCCGCGAAGGAGGTGATCAGCCCGGACGGGTCGGCCGCCGCCTCGTGGTGCACGGCCATCACCGAACCCGAGGCGCCCAGCGACACCACCGCGTCCCCGATCCCCACCCCGAGGCCGAAGGCCGCGGCCATCGTCTCCCCGGTCCCCGCGGAGATCAGCAGCCCCTCCGGAGTGGTCCCCGCCGCGTCCGCGGGACCGAGCACGTCCGGCAGCGCCGCCTGGTGCCCGAGCGCCAGCTCCACCAGATCCGGCCGGTACGCGCCCGTACGGGCCGACCAGTAGCCGGTCCCCGACGCCGCGCCCCGGTCGGTCGTCCGGCGCGCGGGACGCCCCAGCAGCTGCCAGACCAGCCAGTCGTGCGGCTGGAGCACCAGCGCGGTGCGGTGCGCCGCGTCCGGCTCGGTCCGCGCCATCCAGCGCAGCTTCGCCACGAGCCGGCTCGACTGCGGTACGGACCCGACGGCGTCGGCCCATGCCTGCCGCCCGCCCAGCGCGTCGATCAGATCGGCGGCGGCGACCTGCGCGCGCTTGTCGTTGCCGATGAGCGCGGCCCGTACGGGGTTGCCCTGCCGGTCCAGCGCCACCATCCCGTCCTGCTGCGCCGAGACGCCGATGGCCTGAACGCCCTCCAGGAGCCCGCCGGAGGCCGCCTCCCCGAGGGACAGCAGCCACACCTGAGGGTCGACCTCGGTGGCTTTGGGCTCGACCGGATGGTGCGCGTACCCCTGGCGCAGTACGGCACCTGTATCCGCGTCGCAGACGACGACGCGTGTGAACCCGGACGAACTGTCCAACCCGGCGACTATTCCCATGACACCCGATTCTGCCGCACGCGCGCCATGAACAGCGCGGCCGGGACGATCAGGTATTGCTGGTTCCCCAGTCGTCGAGACCGTTCTGGCTCCGTTCCCGCAGCGAGCGGACGCGCTGGGCGACGGAGTCGGGCAGCTTGTCCCCGAGCCGGTCCCCGACGACGCTGTTCACGGAGTGGTACGCCCGTCCCGCCACCTCACGGCCGGTGTGCGCGGCCGACTCGGCGGCGTTGCGCACCGCCGGGTTCTGCGAGACCTGCCGCGCGGATTTCTTGATCTGCTCGTAACGCTCGCGCCCCGCCCTGGTTCCGAGGACGTATCCGCAAGCGAGTCCGGCGATGAACGTGAGGCGGTACCGCATGGCTGCCAGCCTTCCTTGGTGTCGGCGTCCCGTCCGCCGGTGTCGGACCGTCGGTCTGTGTCCTCCGCCTACCCCGTCCCGGGCCGGGATCACCCGAGGTGACCCGGGTGGATACCGATTGGCGGAGCACCCCCCTGCTTGCGCTAATGTATGTGTCGCAGCGAACGCGCGCCGCCCGGGAGGACCGCGGTAGGTACGTTCGGTGCACACGCAGCAATCCCCTGTAGCTCAATTGGCAGAGCAGCCGGCTGTTAACCGGCAGGTTACTGGTTCGAGTCCAGTCGGGGGAGCGCGATCCCCTGTAGCTCAATTGGCAGAGCATTCGGCTGTTAACCGGAGGGTTGCTGGTTCGAGTCCAGCCGGGGGAGCGGGAAAGACGGAAGGGACCCCTCTGGGGTCCTTTTTCGTTGTGCCACCCCGCGCCCACCTGCCCCGCACCCCCATCGCCCACCCCGCCCAACGGCCTTGGTACGCCGCCTCGGTGTCCCTCGTACGGCTGTACCCGCGCGTTCATGGAACCAGGCGGCGCGTGGAGCAGTCCTCATGGTCAAGTGATGCCGACCATCCGGAGCAGGAGATCGTATGAGCGGCTATGCTGCGGCACAACGGCGCGCACAAATGTGCGCGACGCACCGTTAGGGGCGGTAGCTCAGCCGGTTAGAGCAGCGGACTCATAATCCGTCGGCCGTGGGTTCGAGTCCCACTCGCCCCACCGTATAAATCCTTCTGACCTGCGAAAACGCCCCTGGAGGGGTGGTTTCGCGCGCGGCGGTCGCCTCACATCGGTGAAGTGAGGCGGCGTGCCCCTGGTTCGCCTCGCCTTTCCCGGCCTCTTGGCCTGGGGTTTTAGGCGGAGTGGATCCTGGGGCCCACGGCGATGATCCCACGGCGACCCCACGGCTCCTTCGTGTGACACGCCGCACATCCCGCCGAATATCCGAGCCCTGGTCGACGTTCCGTCGGCCCCTGCCCGACCGTCCAGGAGGGCCGGGCAGGGCTTGCACGCGTGCCGTCCGCTCGGCCGCGGCTCCCGCTCCCGGAAACCCGCGTTGTTATCTGCTGTCGTGACCTCTGTTCATGCTGTGTTCGGTTTGTTCTTCCAAACTCGCGCTCGCCCCCCAAGAGTTCGACGAGAGGCTTACCGTGAAGGACAGGAACAGCGAAGACCCCGAGCGTTCGACCATCTCGCGGCGCCGGCTGGTCAAGTACGCGGGTGTCGGGGCGACGCTGGCAGCCGCGAGCCCGCTGGCGGGCGGCGCTACGGCGTGGGCGCGGGACGAGGGCGACCAGAAGCAGGGCAAGCCCGGTGACTCACGGGGCCGGGTGTGGCGTGCCGGTGACCACCATGTGCACTCGGAGTACAGCGGCGAGTTCGACACGAAGACGACCCCGCCGACGTTCCACAAGGGTGCCGACGCCGTCTACCCGATCGTCACCAATGCGATCATGGCCAAGAACTTCGGTCTCACCTGGGTGATGTGCACCGATCACGGTGGGCCGACCCACTCCAAGGTGAACCTTGAGCAGGCATACCCCGACCTCCTGCGCTCCCGGGTGCTGGTGCCCGAGGTGCTCCAGTTCTGGGGGATGGAGTTCGACGCCCCGGCGCTGGACCACCACACCTTGATGATCCCTCACCACAGTGACGAGGCGCAGCAGCTCTTCGAGCTGGAGAGCCGGTTCGCCAAGCACGACGCCTTTCCCGCCGATCGTGGCCGTGACACCGAGGCCAAGATGATCGAGTTCCTGAAGGCCGCGAAGGACATGCGGCGCAAGCCGCTGGTGATCGCCCACCACGCCTCGCGGTCGGCGACCGGTCTCGGTGTCTACGGGCAGGACACCCCGCGCGAGTTCCGCAACGGCAACAACGTCGCGCCGGAGATCTACGTCGGCTTCGAGGGGGCCCCCGGTCACCAGGCCGGACCCCTGAACGGAGGCGCGCGTGGTGGCTACGGGAACTACCCGACCCACGGCGGCTTCGACCAGATGACGGCCCGCGTGGGCGGACTCTGGGACTCGCTGCTCGGTGAGGGCCGTCGCTGGTGGATCACCGCGACCTCGGACTCGCATGTGCACTGGACGCGTGGCGGCTCCGACTTCTGGCCGGGCGAGTACAGCAAGACGCATGTCCTGGCGAGGCAGGACTACGCGGACATCATGGACGGGCTCCGCAACGGCCGGGTCTGGGTCGGGACCGGCGATCTGGTCACCAGCCTCGATCTCACGGCGAGCAACAGCGGCAGCGAGGCTGCCATGGGGGAGACCCTCACCGTGGGCCGCCGCAACCGTAAGGACGTCGAGATCGAGATCCGGTTCCGTCCGCTGGAGGGCAAGAACGGCAACGGCGACCGTCCGGAGGTCCAGCGAGTGGACCTGATCGTCGGTCAGGTCACCGGACCGAGCGCCAGCCTCGACACGGACACCAATCCGACCACCAAGGTGGTGGGGCGGTTCGGGCCGCGTGACTGGCGCAGGCAGGGCAAGGAGTACGTCATCAAGCACACCCTGCGCGACGTGGAGAGCGACCTCTACGCCCGGGTCCGCGGCACGAGCACCGATGAGGCCGAACCGCTCGCGGACGGTCTGGAGAGCCCGTGGGACGACCTGTGGTTCTACTCGAACCCGGTCTTCGTCGAGGTCCGCTAGTGCGGTGAGGGGCACTGGCTCCCTGAGCGCCATGCTCATCACTGGATGTCTCACCACCGGATGTCTCGTCATCTGAGCACGTGAGACCGAGCGGTTCAGCCGGCAGATCCGGCCGGCTGAACCGCTCCCGATCGAAACGTGCATCATGATCGAACGCTTGAGCCCACCGATCAGCTCCGGAGGTTCCGTGCCCCTGCAGATGAAGTTGACCGCGATCACACTCGACTGTCCTGATCCGCTGGCTTTGGCCGCGTTCTATCAGCAGGCCACCGGCCTCGGACTCCATCCCGAGTCGGACGCCGACTTCGCCGGTCTCAACCGCGAGAACGGACTCTTCCTCGGCTTTCAACGAGTCGACGACTACCGGGCCCCGACCTGGCCCGACCAGACCGTGCCCCAGCAACTCCACATCTGCTTCTCGGTCGAGGATTTCGACCAGGCCGAGGGCCTGCTGCTGGAGCTGGGCGCGGGCAAGCCGGATCACCAGCCGGACGAGGACAGGTGGCAGGTCTTCACCGATCCGGCCGGGCATCCCTTCTGCCTGGTCAGAGATCGGAAGAGGTGAACGGCCCGCCCGTTGATGTCACCTGATGACATCGGTCTGGTGGCAACTCTGCCTTTCGCCCGGTTCTTCGATGCCCATCTCTACCCGACCACGCACCCGGACGCGGCGGAGGCCGCCCACCGAGCGCGGCCGTGAGCCGCGAAGCCGCTTTTTTACCTGGGGCAGGAGACCCCGTAGGCGTCGCCGCCCTCAGCTCGTCGTGTTTGAGGTAGGCGAATCCGGCGTCGGTCAGGACCGCGCGTGTGTACCGCCGGTTGGACGGGTCGGGCTCGCGACCGACGAGGCCGCGCTTCTCCAGGCGGCTGATCATGTGGGACAGCCGGGACAGTTCCGCGTTGACCAGGACGGCGAGTTCGCTCATCCGCATACGGCCTTCGGGCTGGTCGGACAGGCCTGCCAGAACGTAGTACTCGATGAAGCTGAGCTGCGCGTCGCCCTGAAGCTGCACCTCCAGCGCGTCGGGCAGCCGGTGGAAGAGTTTCATGACCCCGCGCCACGCCACCAGTTGGTCTGCCGTGAGCCAGCGCGGCTCGGCCTCCTCGGGCTCTCTTCGGGGGGACATGGGCACAGAGTACAAGCGCCGTTCCGGCGTGGCTCGAAAGGTGTGCCCATGTCAGGCGGTTCACCTTCTCCGGTGGGGAAGCCGCCCTCGTGCGTGACCCGGGTGGGAGATCAGGCGCGGCGCGCGGCCCAGACGGTGCGTTCGGTGCGTACGGAGAGGTCGTTGCGGCGCAGGAGGCTGTGCGGGCTGTCGGTGTCGAGGAGTTCGTCGAGCGCGGCGAGGTCCTCGGGGGCGAGTTGCGCCGCGGCGGCGCTGCCGCGGAAGCGCTGGAGACTGCCGTGGGCGTAGCGGCCGATCGCGTCGTTGCCCTCGCCCTCGATGTGCACGGTGAGGGTGCGTTCGCCTTCGACGGCGAATCCGGCGGTGGTGAGCATCGGTCCCCAGTCGGCTCCGCGGTGGGGCAGGTGTTCCGCGTGGAGCCGGTCGGCCGCGGTGTGGCAGCGTTCTTCGAGGCCGGGCCTGTTCTCGGGGGCGTTCCCGGGCAGGAAGCGGGGAAGGCCCGACAGCTCGACGACGGCGAACAGGCCGCCGGGTGCGAGTAGGTCGTGGACGCCGCGCAGGACCCGGCCGGGGTCGGTCATGTGGTGCATCGAGGCCGACGCCCACACCAGGTCCGGTGTGCCGAGGTCGGGCCATGCGGCGGCGTCGAGGTCGGCCCGCACGGCGCGCACGTGGTCCTGGGTGCCGCGGGCGCAGGCCTTCTCGCGCAGGAGCTGGAGGTGTCCGGCCGAGGTGTCGACGGCGGTGACGTGCGCCTCGGGGAAACGGTCGAGGAGGGCGAAGGTCCCCGCCCCGGTGCCGCAGCCCAGGTCCACGATCCGGCGGGGGGCGGTCGGCAGCGGGAGCCACGCGGTGATGGAGGCCGTGTGCTCGGCCAGGATCTCGGCGTCCAGGTCGAGGATCTCCGCCTGGACGCCGTCGTCGTACTCGTGCTCGTGCACTTGGTGGTGCTGGTGCTTGTGGTCGTGCGCGTGGGGAGCGTGCTGAGGCGTTTGGGTCATAGCGGCACCGTAGGGCGGCCATGCGTGTGCGGCACGACGTCTTTCCGTAAGCGCAAGAAAATGGGCCGATTCGCTGCCTGACATGCAAGATCGCGCGGTCAGTCGCTGTCGCCTCCCGCGCCGGGGTCGGGGCCGTCCTTCCGGTGCCCGCGGCGGGCGTCGCGGTCGAAGATGCCCAGGATCTCGCACGGGCCGCCTTCGGCGCCGATGGCGTGCGGCATCATCGTGGGGAACTCGGCGGCCTGGTTGGTCTCGACGCGGAAGCGGCGGTGGCCGAGCATGAGGACGGCGGTGCCGGACAGGACGACGAGCCATTCGCGGCCGGGGTGGGCGCGCATACGGGCGGGGTTGTCCGGGGGCGGTTCGGTCATCCGCTGGCGCACGACCGTCATACCGGGATCACCCTTGACGGGCCAGCGCATCCGGCCTCGGGCGCCGTCGATCATCGGGCTGATGACCACGTCGTCGGCGGCCGTCTCGACGAGTTGGTCGAGAGTGGTGTCCAGGGCGCGGGCAAGGATGACGAGCTGGTCCAGGGCGAGGCGGCGCTGACCGTTCTCGATCCGGCTCAGCGAGGACTGGCTGAGGTTCGCGCGCGTGGCCAGCTCCTCCAGGGACCAGCCCTGCGCCACCCGCAGCGCGCGGATCCGCTTGCGTACGAGGCTGTCCAGCTCTCCATCTTCTTGCTTCATGGGCATTATCGTATGCCTGTGACGCACGGGGTGCCGGTATGTTCAGGGTGCACCCACGAGACGGTCCAGTGAGGGCGCCAGAACCGGGGCGAGCGCGGCGGCGTACGCCTCCGAGAGGTGGCTGTCGTCGCGGTAGACGGCGGTGTCGGCGACGACCACCGGGCAGATTCCGGTGCGGGGCGCGCAGAGCCAGGGGGTGGGGTCGATGACGGTGGTGGCCGTGGTGGACGCGGCGGCGCGCAGAGCGGTACCGCGGATCGCGTCGGGGGTCGTGTCCGGCACGTGGTTCGCGCAGGCGCGTAGGCGCAGGGAGTTCCCGGCGGCGCAGTCGATCGGGTCGCCCTTGGGCCACGGGGTGTCGAGCAGGGCGGCGACGCGGGCGCCGGAGTCCCCCAGGCCGCGGAAGGTGTGCGCGAAGCCGGTGGTCCACTGGCGGAGCGGGTCGGCGGCGGGCCGGGCAGGGTCTCCCGCGTCCGAGGAGGAGACGACGACGAGGTCGGGACGGAGCGCCTTGATCCTCGCCATGGCGTTGGCGCGCCAGGTGTCGCAGGCGGTGTACGGCGCGTGGCCGCTGACGATGGTCACGTCGGCGACCTTGCAGGAGGCCTTCGTCAGCGAGACCAGCTTCCAGCCGCGCGCGGTCGCGATCCGTTGCAGGGCCGGGAACCACTGGGCCGCGTGGGAGTCGCCGAAGAGGACGACCGTACGGGAGGACGTGCGGTCGCCGTAGACGCAGGGCCGGGTGGCGGTCGCGGCGCGGTCGGCGTGGCAGCCGTCCCGGTAGACCGCGGAGCGGGCGGACCGTACCTCCGGCAGGGGCGGGGCGAGGTTGCTCGGCAGGGCGGTGGGGGACGACGCCAGGAGTTCGGTGAGACGCGCCCGCGGGGCCGGCGCGTCGGAGAGGGCCCGCGCCAGCGCGGGCGCCGGGCCGCCCACCTCGATCGTCGGCGGGACCGCCGTCGCCGTCAGGGACAGCGCCGAGGCGCCGGCCGTCAGCGCGGTGCCGAGAACCAGGGCGCGGCGGGGGCGCCTGCGGAAGGCCCGGTGGAAGCGGACCGGGTTCTCGACGAGGCGCAGGGTCAGCCACGCCAGGCCCAGCGCCGCCGCGGACAGCCCGAGCGCGAGGGGCACGCCGGCCGTACCGTCGGCGCGGCCCAGCGCCGCCGGGGCTATGACCAGCAGCGGCCAGTGCCACAGGTACCAGCCGTACGAGAGTCCGCCGGGCCACACCAGCGGTCGCCGCCCCAGCAGCCATCCCGCGCCGTGCCGGGCGGGCGCGCAGCCGCCGGCCAGGACGAGCGCGGTACCGGCGACCGGCAGCAGGGCGTGGTAGCCGGGGAAGGGCGTCGTGTCGTCGTACCGGAGCGCCGCCAGGGTGACGCAGGCCAGGCCGAGCCAGGTCAGCGGGGCGGCGACGGCGGCGGGCAGCCGTTCCAGCCGGCTGCTGCCCAGCGCCAGGAGCGCGCCGGCGCCGAGCTCCCAGGCCCGGGTGAGGGAGCTGAAGTACGCCCAGGGCGCCGAGGAGCCCGTCACGAGGACGCCCGCCGCGAAGGACCCCACGCACACCACTCCGAGCGGCACCGCGACCAGTCGGCGCCGGCCGCGGGCGACCCGCCAGGTGAGCAGCAGGAGCAGCGGCCACACCAGATAGAACTGCTCCTCCACGGCGAGCGACCAGAAGTGCTGGAACGGCGACGGCGGGCTGTTCTGGGCGAGATAGTCCGTACCGGCCGCCGCCAGCCGGAAGTTGACCACGTACAGCGCGCCGGCGAGGGCGTCGCCCGCGTACTCGGCGAGCCGCGCCGTCGACAGGAACAGCCAGGCGCAGCCCAGCGTGACGACGGTGACCAGGGACGACACGGGAAGCAGCCGCAGCGCCCGGCGGGCGTAGAAGGAACGCACCGACACCCGGCCGGTGGTGGCGAGTTCGCGCAGCAGCAGCGACGTGATGAGGAAGCCGGAGATCACGAAGAAGACGTCGACCCCCACGTAACCGCCGCTGAGCCGGGACACACCGGCGTGGGAGAGCACCACGAGCCCGACGGCCACCGCGCGCAGCCCCTGGATGTCGAGCCGCGGGGCATGGCCCTTGGGCGGTGCGGAGCTGCCGCTCGCGGGGACGGTACGCAGAGCGGTGGACGTGATGCTCGACACCAGGTGACTCCTCGGGCGGCTGACTGCTTCGGCCAAGGAGAGCAGTCCGGCCGCCGTGCGCGTTCCGCCGAAGGCGCCCAACTGCGCCTCGGCCACGAAGGTTCCACCGCGCGCAACCATCGGTTCACCTCCATGCGGCCCGGAGTGCCCGAGCCGCGTGCGGCTGCCTGCCGGGCATGCGCGACCATGACCGGAATGGAGACTCGTTTCGTCGGTATCCCCGATCTGGCCGAAGCCCCGTCCGCCCCGTCCGTCGCGGTCGTGGTCGACGTCATGCGTGCCTTCACCGTGGCGGCCTGGGCCTTCGGCCGGCGGGCGGAGAAGATCGTTCTCGCCGGGTCGCTGGACGAAGCCCTGGAGCTCAAGGCCCGCCACCCGGACTGGGTGGCGCTCAAGGACGGTCCGGCCGCGCCCGGGTTCGACGCCGTCAACTCGCCCGGCCTGCTGCGCTCCGCCGACCTCGATGGACGGACCGTGGTGCAGAAGACCACGGCGGGGACGGTCGGCGCCCTCGCGGTCAGGGACGCGTCGCTGGTGCTGTGTGCCGGCTTCGTGGTGGCGGAGGCGACGGCTCGGCTCCTGCGGACGCGCGGGGGTGACAGCGTCACGTTCGTGGTCACCGGCGACGACGGGCGGGCCGACGAAGATCTGGCGTGTGCCGAGTACATCGCCCGGAGGGCCACCGAGGCCGGGACGGATGCCGGTGGGTTCCTCCGCCGCGCCGCAGAGTCGCGCGCCGCCGCCGAACTGGCGGAGGGGATACGGCAAGGGGTCCACCCTGATGACGTCGCGCTCTGCCTTGAGGTCGACCGGTTTCCCTTTGCCATGGTGGCGGCCCGGGAGGGCTCGCTCATGGTCCTGCGTCCCCGCGCGGTGCCCGCACCGGCCGGCGCGGACCCGGTCTGATCGCCGGGCGGCCCCGACGGTGGGACGAGCGGTCACGCGACGAGCAGGAGCACGCTGACGGCCAGCATCACCACGGCGGTGGCCCCGTGGATGCCGTAGGCGGCCGCCTTGGGCCCGTTGCTGCGCAGCACGATCAGCGCGTCGCCGACGGGTATGCCGGTGGCGGCCAGCATGAACCAGCCCAGCAAGTGGGGCGTCGCTCCGGCCAGCAGGATGAAGACGAAGAGGCCCGAGGCTATGTCGCGCACGGCCTTGACGGACAGCCAGGCCTGGAAGTTCCGGTCCTCGGTCGGCGTGTCGGGGATGCCGAAGCCCGCCGCGGCCCGCGGCGCCCAGAAGGCGCGGGCGCCGATGAAGATGATGCCCGCGCCGATCAGTCCGGCGAGCACGGTGGCGACGTTGGTGAGCATGGGGCGCTTCCCCTCTTGGTGGCAGCGCCATGATGACTGGCGGCGCTAGCAGAGGTAGCGACGATAGCTCTAGCTTCGGCAAGATGTCTAGCGCTGCTAGGGCGCCGCCGTCGTCGGCCGATCGTCACCGCAGCACGCGAACTCGCGGACGCCGAAGGCCGGGAGGCGGTGACGACGCGGCGGCCGGCTGAACGCGTCGAGTACAGTCGACGCGGCTGACGCGGCTGACGCGGCTGACGCGCCCGACGCGGGACGCCCTCAGCGGCCGAGTGCCTTGCTCAGCTGGGCCTTGGTCATGGTCGAGCGGCCCTTGATGTCGCGCTGACGTCTCGATTCTCGTTACGGCAGCAGGCACGGGCGATCGCGCTCGCCGGCGCAGGGCCGAACGGCTCAGCGCCGGCCACAAGAAAGGGCGGCGGAGAGTCTCCGCCGCCCTGTGCCTACCCGTCGCCGTCCATGCCCGAGTCGCAGGGAGAGGCGGCTCTACCGCGTGACGAAGGCGATCCTGCCCGGCGCTGCTCGCCGGCACGGCGTTGATCGCCTTCGCGGAGTCCGTCGTCGGCATCGGCTTCTTCGTCCCGGGCGGGGCCGCGCTGCTGTTCGCCTCGGCCACCGTCGACTCCGTCCCCGAGTTCCTGCTCCTGTGGGCGGTGGTCACGGGCGGCGCCCTGGTGGGCAATGTGGGCAGCTTCGCGCTCGGCCGCCGTCTGGGGCCGTCGCTGCGGGAGGCGAAACCCGTCAGGAAACGGGGCGCCGAGGGCTGGGACCGGGCCTCGGGACTCATTCGGAAACACGGCCGCTGGGCCGTGTTCGTCGGCAGGCTCATACCGTTCGGGCTCGTGCAGAGCGTCGTGCCCTCCGTGGCCGGCGCCGCGGGCATGTCCTACCGCACGTTCCTGCCCCCGATCGCCGGCGGCGCGGCCTGCTCGATGGCGCTGCCGCTGCTGGTCGGCGTGGGGGTCGCCGCCGGGGTGCAGAGCGCCGGCGACGTAGGTGTCCTCGTCGCCGCGGGCCTGCTGCTCGTACTCGTCCCGGTTCTCCTGGTCCGCAGGCGCCGCCGCGGGCGTTGACCGCCGTCCGGATGCGTAGCCGGACGCGTCGGATCGCGCAGGCGAAGGTGAGTAGGCGTACTCAGGTGGCCGCCGCTCCGTACCGCAATTGTTGAAGCCAACACCACTACGGTTTACAGGAGTTCGAGATGGCCCCCGCCCAGCGTTCCCTCCCCGAGATGTTCCGCCACTACCTGCTGAACCCGGCGGCCCTGGCCTATCTGGCGCTGGTGACCGCCGTCGGGCTCTGGATAGCCGTGGACACCCTGTTCATCGAGCACGCGGACGCCAGCCTCGCCGGGGTGTGGGCGTTCTTCGTCACGGCTCCGACCTCGCTGCTGTTCGTGACGGTTCCCGACCCGCTGGCCTGGTTCGGCATCCCCTTCGGCGCCGTCGTCCAGGCGGTCGCGCTCGGCGCCCTGTACCGCTGGGTCACCGGCCGGCCGCAGCGCAGAGCCGGTACCAGCGCCGCCTGACCGGGCGGTTGACGGCCCGGTCGGCCCGGTCGGCCCGACGCGCGCAGCGTTCGGCGACGGGTCCGGAAGAACAATCGATCTTATGTCTCAGGGGTGGGGAAGAGTTGCGCACGAACAGACGACGAGCCGGTGCGGTCCTCGTGGCCGCGGCGCTCACGGCAGGGCTGACGTCCGGCGCCGCATCGGGTACGGCGACCGCCGTCGGCGCGGGGGAGACGGACAGCGCCGAGGTGTCCGGGCCGAAGACGCGGCCGGCGCGGGGAGCGGGGCCCGTGGTCACGCTGATCACCGGCGATCAGGTGCACACGGACGCCGGGGGCCGGGTGACCCGGGTGCGGGGCGCCGAGGGCCGCGAGGGCGTCCGGATGTCCGTCAGGCGCGTCGGGAAGGACACCTATGCCGTGCCGTCCGACGCGGCGAAGCTGGTCGCCGAGGGCAGGCTGGACCGGCGGCTGTTCAATGTGACGGGGCTGATCAGGGACAAGTACGACGACGCGCA
>NZ_JBFBJB010000102.1:0-16023 GCF_040685895.1 Streptomyces sp. NPDC088124
TGAGTTCTCCTGATCGCGGGCCAGCGGCGCGGGGGGGCGGGGGTCGCCCCCCCCCCCCCCCCCCGCGGCCGGACTCAGAGGTCGAACTCGTGCGGCGGCAGGTCCAGCGCGAAGCACGCCTCGCGGACGATGGCCTGCTCCGTCTTGTCGAAGTCGCCGTCGGCGCCGCCGATGACGATGCCGATCTGGACGACCGCCCGCGCCTCGGCGGGCTTCTTCTTCGCCTTGGCGATCTCCTGGAGAACGGTGACCTTGCCGAAGGCGAAGTCGGCCGTGAGTTTGTTGAGATAGTCGTCGAAGCGCCGCTGGAGGTCCTCCGCCGGGAAGTTCTGCAGCACCTCGTTGGAGGCGATCAGCGAAGCCACCCGCTGCCGCTCCGACGGGTCGACGGAGCCGTCCGCGGCGGCGACCAGGGCGCACATGGCCATGCTCGCGTCACGGAAGGCGCCGCTCTTGAGATCGTTCTTCTTCGCCATGAGCTGCGTCTGCATCGTCGCGGCGGATTCCTTGAACCGGTCCCACAGGGCCATTCGGTCATCTCTCCTCAGGTGTCACACAGAACCAATCCGACAACGTCCGGGACCGCCGACGCGTGCCCGTACGGGCAATCCGGTTCAACCCGCACCGCCGGGGCCCCGGTTCTGTGCCGGTACGCCCGGATTCCGGCCGGTCCGGTACTGCCCCGGTGCCGCTCCGGCCACGGGCCTCCCGTGGCCGCCGTCAGGCGGTGGTGATGCGCGTGACCGCCCGGAGGGTCAGTGCGCGGCTGTGCGGCGCGCCGTTGTTGAGGGCGCGGTGCAGGGCGAGCCCCTCGATCAGCGCGTCGAGCTGGCGTGCCGTGTCGGGGTCGAAGTGCCGTTCCAGCAGCTGTCTGCTGCGGCCCATCCACGCCTGCGTCAGCTCCTGGTACTCCGGGCGCCGGGCGGCGAGGGTGTAGAGCTCCTGGGTCAGGACGAGGTCGCGGCGGGGGCCCTCGGAGAGCGTGTGCACCAGGTCGGTGACGGCCTCGCGGGCCTGTTCCGGGCTGTCCGCACGGCCCAGGTGCTCCTCGAAGACGGCCACGACCCGGTCGGCGAAGCGCGTGAAGGCTTCGCGCAGCAGCTCGTCCATGGCGGCGAAGTGGTACGTCATCGAGCCGAGGGGGACGGCGGCGCGGGCGGCGATCTTGCGGTGGGAGACACCGGCCACGCCTTCCTCCGCGATGTGGTCGAGGGTCGCGGCGAGGATGCGCTCGCGGCGCCGTGGGTCCGTGTGTCCGGTGGCCATCCGGCGTGCCTCAGAGGGTGCGGATCGGCCGGGCGGGACTGCCGACGGCGACCACGTTCGCGGGGATGTCCTTGGTGACCACCGCGCCGGCGCCGATGACGCTGTTGTCCCCGATCGTCACGCCGGGGCAGACGATGGCGCCGCCGCCGAGCCAGACGTTGTCCCCGATGGTGATGGGGAGCGCGGCTTCGAGCTTGTCGCGCCGTGGCGCCGGTTCCAGCGGGTGTGTGGGGGTGAGGAGTTGGACGTTCGGCCCGATCTGGCAGTCCTCCCCGATGGTGATCGCCGCGACGTCCAGCGCGGTCAGGTTGTAGTTGACGAACGTACGGGCCCCGATGGTGATGTTGCTGCCGTAGTCGACGTACAGCGGCGGCCGTACATGCGCCTGGTCGCCGACCGCGCCCAGCAGTTCGGCCAGTACGGGTCCGGCGGCGCGGGCGTCCTCGGTGTAGGCGGCCTGGTACCGCGCCGCCAGGCGTACGGCCCGCTGCTGCCGCTCGGCGATCTCGGGGTCGTCGGCGATGTAGAGATCCCCCGCCAGCATGCGTTCGAGGTGGGTGCGCGGATCGTCCGCGAAGTAGTCCGTCGGCATGACGGCGACCCTACCGCCCGGAGCGTACGAACGTACACTCCGGGGTGGAACGGACCACGGACCGGGTGCCCCGCCGGAGCGGCGCGGCGCCCCGGACGCGCCCGCTTCCCTACGATCCCCTGGCAACGACCCGTTCGGTCCCGGGCCACGACCTCGGGCCACCGATCCGCCGTCAGTTGGGAGCAGCACCATGCCGACCGAGCCGACCCTCCAGAACGTCTCCTTCCCGAGCGCCGGGACCACCGCCTACGGCTATCTCGCCGTACCGCCCGCCGGACACGGCCCCGGCATCGTCGTCATCCAGGAATGGTGGGGCCTGACCGCCCACATCAAGGACATCGCCGACCGCTTCGCACAGGCCGGTTATGTCGCGCTCGCCCCCGACCTGTACGGCGGCCAGGTGGCCCACGACTCCGGCGAAGCGGTGCGGCTGATGACCGAACTGCCCACCGCGCGGGGCGTCGAACTGCTCTCCGGAGCGGTGGGCTACCTGCTGGACCGGCCCGAGACGGAGGGCGGCACGGTCGGAGCCATCGGCTTCTGCATGGGCGGCGGCTTCGTGCTCGGCCTCGCCGCCGCGGACCCGCGGGTCTCCGCCGCCGTGCCGTTCTACGGCGTCAACAAGGACGGCGTCCCGGACTTCTCCAGGCTCAAGGCGGAGATCCTCGGCCACTACGGGGAGCGGGACGACACCGTACCGGTCGCCACCCTCGACGAGCTCAAGGCCACCATCGAGGCCCAGTCCGGCATCGTCCCGGTCTTCCATGTCTACGAGGGCGCCGGCCACGCCTTCTTCAACGACAGCCGCCCCGAGGCGTACCACGCCGAGGCCGCCGGGCGGGCGTGGGACCGTACGCTCGCCTTCCTCGGCGCCCGGCTCGGCGCCGCCTGACCCGCGGCCCGCCCGGCGGGGGAGCGGGGCCGGCGGTGCCTCAGGTGAGTGCCGTCCCCCGCCACAGCAGCAGCACCACATCGACCGCCGCGACGACGACGGCGGCCAGGAACGGCGCCTTCGGCCGGCGGCGCCCCAGCAGCGCGCCGCCCGTCGCGGCGACCAGCGCCACCACCAGGGCGAGCGCCCCCGCTCCGCCGGGGCGGCCCAGCGCCAGCAGCGCCGTGGCCGCGACCAGCGGGGCGGGCAGCAGCAGCCGGACGCCCGAGGGGCCCAGCCGCTGCGGCCAGCCGCGTACCCCGGCCGCCAGGTCGTCCGCGATGTCCGGCAGCACATTGCCGAGGTGCGCCCCGACCCCCACCAGCGCCGACGCGGCCACCACCCACCAGGCCGGCGGCGGCCGTCCCGGCAGACCGAGCGTCACGAAGGCGGGCAGCGAGGCGAACCCGACGGCGTACGGCAGCCAGGACGCCGCCGTCGACTTCAGACCCAGGTTGTACGCCCAGCCCGCGGCCACCCCCACCAGATGCACCGTCCCCGCGAGCGCCCCGTACAGCAGGGAGAGGGGTACGCACAGGGCCAGCGCGATCAGCGCGGCGCCGCGTACGGTGCGCGCGGTCAGCGCCCCGTCCGCCACGGGCTTGGTCCGCCGGCCCGCCGCGCCGTCCCGCGCCGCGTCGACCGCGTCATTGCTCCAGCCGATGGAGAGCTGCCCCGTCAGCACGGCCGCCGTCGCGAGGACACAGCCGGGACCGTCCTGTCCGGCGGCCACCGCGAGCCCCGCCACCAGCAGCGTCACCGCGGCCGTCGGCCCCGGGTGACACGCCCTCGGCAGCGCCCCCGCCGAGCGCGGCCACCACCCCGGCACCCCGCCGAGGGAGCCGCCGACCGTGATGCCCGCTTCGTCCCTCGCGTCCATCCGCCCATCGTAGGGTCCCCCGCGGCCCCGTCCACCGGGCCGCCACCGGAGGGGCCGTACAGGCGACTTCACGTGTGGCGCGGCGGTGCGGGGGCAGGGATTTCACGTCAGTCGCCCCCGACCTCGGACCGCAGATGACCCGCATCGCAGCCGTCCACGGAGCCCTGGCTCCGCATCAGCACAGCCAGCAGGACCTCACGGACACCGTCGCCGCCTGCTGTCTGCCCGCCGGGGCCGACCGTCGGGTGCTCGACCGGCTGCACCAAGCCACCCGCGTGACCACCCGTCATACGGCCCTTCCTCTCGACCGGTACGGCGCCCTCGACGACTTCGGCACGGTCAACGACGCCTTCATCGCAGCGGCGGTCCCGCTGGGCATCGAGGCCGTCGGCGGCGCGCTGGACGCCGCGGGGCTCTCCCCGCGCGATGTCGACCTGCTGATGTTCACGTCCGTCACCGGCATCGCCGCGCCGTCCGTGGACGCCCTCCTGGTGGGGCGGCTCGGGCTGCGCCCCGACGTCAAGCGCGTACCGGTCTTCGGCCTCGGCTGTGTCGCGGGAGCGGCGGGCATCGCCCGGCTGCACGACTACCTGCTGGGCCACCCCGACGACGTCGCCGTCCTGCTCTCCGTGGAGCTGTGCTCGCTCACCTTCCAGCGGGACGACCTCTCCACGGCCAACCTCGTCGCCTCCGGGCTCTTCGGCGACGGGGCGGCGGCGGTCGTCGCCTGCGGGGCCCGGCGCCGCGTCACGGGGCCCCGGGTCCTCGACGCGCGCGGCCATCTCTACCCGGACACCGAACACGTGATGGGCTGGGACGTCACCGGCTCCGGTTTCCGGATCGTCCTGGACGCGAGCGTTCCGGACGTCGTACGGAAGAATCTCGCCGCCGACGTGGACGGCTTCCTCGCCGGCCACGGCCTGGGGCGCGAGGACATCACCGCCTGGGTGTGCCACCCCGGCGGCCCCAAGGTCCTGGAGGCGATCGAGGAGGTCCTCGAACTCCCGCCCGACGCCCTGGACCTCACCTGGAGCTCGCTGGCCGCCGTGGGCAACCTGTCCTCGTCCTCGGTGCTGCACGTCCTGCGCGACACCCTGGCCGAGCGGCCGCCCCAGGCCGGCACGGCGGGGCTGCTGCTCGCGATGGGGCCCGGATTCTGCTCCGAACTGGTCCTGCTCCGCTGGTAGCCGCACCACGAGTGGTAGCCGCACCACGAGGAGAGAAGTGACAGGGAAGAAACAAGGAAGAAGATGATCTGGTACACCGCGCTCGTCCTGGCCGTCGGCGCGGAGCGCGTCGCCGAACTGGCCGTCGCCCGCCGCAACGCCCGCTGGAGCCTGGCGCGCGGCGCCGTCGAACGGGGGCGGGGACACTACCCGCCGATGGTCGTCCTGCACACCGGGCTGCTCTTCGGCTGCCTCGCCGAAGTGGCGCTCGCCGACCGGCCGTTCGTGCCCGTCCTCGGCTGGACCATGCTCGCCGTCGTGGTCGCCGCGCAGGGGCTGCGCTGGTGGTGCGTGCGCACCCTGGGGCCGCGCTGGAACACCCGGGTCCTGGTGGTGCCCGGGCTCCCGCTGGTGACGGACGGCCCGTACCGGCTGCTGCGCCACCCCAACTACGTGGCGGTGGCGGCCGAGGGCGTCGCGCTGCCCCTCGTGCACGGTGCCTGGCTGACCGCGCTGGTGTTCACCGTCCTCAACGCCGCGCTGCTGACCGTACGGACCCGGTGTGAGAACAGCGCGCTGCGGATGGCCGGGGCGGGCGCCCTGCCGTGATCGACCTGCTGGTGGCCGGTGGTGGTCCGGCCGGACTCGCCACCGCCGTGCACGCCGCCCTGGCCGGACTGGAGACCGTGGTGATCGAGCCGCGCGCCACCCCGGTCGACAAGGCCTGCGGCGAGGGCGTGCTGCCGAGCGGCGTGCGCGCGCTGGGCGTCCTCGGCCTCGAAGGGCCCGGCGGCCCCGGGGGCCAGACCCTGCGCGGGATCCGGTACGTCCGGGGCGCGGAGCGCGCGGAGGCCGCCTTCGACGCGGGCCCCGGCCTCGGCGTACGCCGCACCGCCCTGCACGCGGCGCTGGCGCGGCGGGCCGAGGAGACCGGCGTACGGATCGTCGGCGGCCGGGTCGGCGAGATCGAGCAGCGCGCCGACGGGGTGACCGCGGGCGGCCTGCGGGCGCGCTGGCTGGTGGCCGCGGACGGCCTGCACTCACCGGTACGGCGCAGCCTCGGCCTGGAACTGCCCGGCCGGGGCCCTCGGCGCTACGGGCAGCGGCGGCACTACCGCGTCGCGCCGTGGACGGACTTCGTCGAGGTCCACTGGTCGGCGACCGGCGAGGACGGTGAGGCGTACGTGACGCCGGTGGCCCCGGACCTGGTGGGGGTCGCCGTACTGAGCACGGTCAGGCGCGGCTACGACGACCACCTCGCCGCCTTCCCCGAGCTGCGGGCCCGGCTCGCGGGAGCGCCCGCCGGAGCCGTGCGCGGCGCGGGTCCGCTGCGGCGCCGGGTACGCCACCGGACGGCGGGGCGGGTGCTGCTCGTGGGCGACGCGGCGGGCTATGTCGACGCGCTCACCGGCGAGGGCATCGCCCTCGCGCTGGCGTCCGCCCGGGTGGCGGTGGGCTGCCTGCGGGCCGGGCGGCCCCAGGCGTACGAGCGGGCGTGGCGCGCGCTGACCCGCCGCCACCGGCTGCTGACGGAGGGGCTGCTGAGGGTCGCGGGCCGCCCGGCGGGCGCCCGGCTGCTGGTCCCGGCGGCGGCGCGGGCGCCGTCGCTCTTCACGGCGGCGGTACGCGCCCTCCAGTGACCGCCCCGGTCAGGGGGAGAGGTCGGCCGAGGGGTCCGCCGGCGGCGCCAGCGCGGCCACCTCGCGGGGCAGCACATGCGCCAGGTAGTCCTCGATCGTCGCCTCCAGACCGATGTCGCGCCCCGCCGCCTCCGACAGGTACCAGCGGTGCTCCAGCACCTCGTGGTAGATCTGCGCCGCGTCCATCTCACCGCGCAGCTCCAGCGGTACGGCCCGTACCGTCGGCCGGAACACGTCGCGCACCCAGCGGTGGGCCAGCACCTCGGGCCTGGCCCCCAGCGGATCGCCGGGGGCGTAGTCGTCCTCGCCCGCCATCCAGCTCTCCAGGTCGTTGAGCAGCCGCCGCGCCTGGTTCTCCTCGGCGTCCAGCCCGGTCAGCCGCAGCAACTGGCGCTGGTGATGGCCGGCGTCCACGACCTTCGGCAGGAACGTCACGGTGTCGCCCTGAGGGGAGCGTTCGATCTGCATCTCCGCCACGTCGAAGCCGAGATCGTTGAGGCGGCGGATCCGCCGGTCGATGTAGTGGCGCTTGTCCACCGGGTACACCGACTCCCGCGTGACCTCGTGCCACAGGTCCTCGTACCGCCGTACGATCGCGGCGCCGAAGGGCACCGGGTCGACGGAGGGGTGGAGCGCGCCCGACGCCTCCAGGTCCATCAGCTCCCCGGCGATGTTGACCCGGGCCAGTTCGATGTCGTACTCGCGCTGTCCCCGGCTGAGATTCTGCTGGAGCTGACCGGTCTCGGCGTCCACCAGATAGGCGGCGTACGCCCCGGCGTCCCGCCGGAAGAGCGCGTTGGACAGCGAGCAGTCGCCCCAGGCGAACCCGGCGAGATGGAGCCGTACGAGCAGCACCGCCAGCGCGTCCATGAGCCGCTTGACCGTGCTCGGGCGCATCGTCGACTCGAACATCGAGCGGTACGGCAGCGAGCCCTTGAGATGGCGGGTGATCAGCGCCGGCTCCAGCGGCGCGCCGTCCCCGTCCATCCGGCCGGTCACCACCGCCACCGGATCCACGGCGGGGATGCCGAGCCGGTGCAGATCGCGCAGCAGCCCGAACTCGCGCACCGCGCCGCGCTCGGATATCTCCTTGACCGCCACGATCTCGGGGCCGGCCGACGCGAAGCGGACCACATGGCGCGAGATGCCGCGTGGCAGCGCGACCAGGCACGCGTCGGGCCACCGGTCGAGCGGGATGTTCCAGGGGAGGTCGAGGAGTACGGCCGGCTGCTCCGGATTGGTCGCGCTG
This sequence comes from Streptomyces sp. NPDC088124, assembly GCF_040685895.1. Taxonomy (NCBI): domain Bacteria; kingdom Bacillati; phylum Actinomycetota; class Actinomycetes; order Kitasatosporales; family Streptomycetaceae; genus Streptomyces; species Streptomyces sp. NPDC088124. The sequence goes on from NZ_JBFBJB010000102.1 coordinate 7,725, forward strand.
ATCTGGAGCGCCATCGTGCCTCCCACGGCGGTCGTCGGGCGGGCACCGGATCCCCGGCGGCCGAGGACAGTGTGCCGGGTCCGGTCGTGTCCCCCCAAGGCAGGACGGGGTGAACGCTTGTGCACCTTTGGTCTGGCGTGGGGGTGCACAGGCGTTTACCGTGGAGGTGAACGCTTGTGCACCCCGCCGGCTCGCGCGTACTCCGCGCGTACCCCGCGCGCGTACCCCGCGCGCGTATCCCGCGCATGTCCCTTGCGCGTACCCGCCTCGTGGTGGGTGCGTCGGTCCCCGCACCCCCACCGGCCCCTCACCGTACGGAGCGAGATGTCCGAAGCCATATCCGCGGCCGGCCCCGCCGGACCGCCCCCCGAGGCCCCGCACCCCCGGTTCCTCGTCGCCGTCCTGGCCTTCTGCGGGGTGGTCGTCGCCGTCATGCAGACACTCGTCGTCCCGCTGCTCCCGCACGTCCCCGCGCTCACCGGCGCCACCCCGACCGCGGCGAGCTGGCTGGTCACCGTCACCCTGCTCACCGGCGCCGTCTGCACGCCCGTACTCGGCCGGGTCGGCGACATGTACGGCAAGCGCCGCGTCCTCATCGCCTCCCTCGGCGTGCTGGCCGCCGGGTCCGTGCTGTGCGCCGTCAGCTCCCACATCGGCGTGCTGATCGCTGGACGGGCGCTCCAGGGCGCCGCCCTCGCCGTCGTACCGCTGGGCATCAGCATCATGCGCGACGAACTGGCGCCCGAGCGCGTCCTGTCCTCCGTCGCGCTGATGAGTTCGACCCTGGGCATCGGCGCGGCCGTCGGACTGCCCGTCGCCGCGCTGGTCGTCGAGCACTACGACTGGCACACCATGTTCTGGGCGTCGGCCGCGCTCGGGCTGCTCGACATCGCGCTCGTCCTGCTCTGCGTACCGGAGTCGCCCCGGCGCTCGCGCGGCCGGTTCGACGCACCGGGCGCGCTCGGCCTGGCCACGGCCCTGGTCAGCCTGCTGCTGGCGGTCACCCAGGGCGGCGACTGGGGCTGGACGTCGGCCCGCACCCTCGGACTGCTGCTCCTCGCCGTGGTGACCGGGCTCGTCTGGGGCCGTTACGAGCTGCGCGTCTCCTCACCCATGGTCGATCTCCGGGTCTCCGCGCGCCCCGCGGTGCTGCTGACCAACATCGCCGCCCTGCTGATCGGCTTCGCCTTCTACGCCAACTCCCTGTCCACCGCCCAGATGGTCCAGGAACCGAAGGCCACCGGCTACGGTCTGGGCGCCTCGATCGTCGTCAGCGGACTCTGCCTGCTGCCCGGGGGCCTGACGATGGTCGCGCTGTCGCCCGTCTCCGCGCGGATCTCCGCCGCGTACGGACCGCGGACCACCCTCGCGATCGCCTCCGGCATCCTCGCCGTCGGCTACGTGGTGCGCTTCTTCACCAGCCACCGGCTCTGGACGATCGTCCTCGGCGCCACTGTGGTCGCCGCTGGCACCGCGATCGCCTACTCGGCCCTGCCCGCGCTGGTGATGCGCGGGGTGCCGGTGAGCGAGACCGGGGCGGCCAACGGTCTCAACACCCTGATGCGCTCGGTCGGGCAGGCGTGCTGCAGCGCCGCCGTGGCCGCCGTACTCGCCCGTATGACCTTCGACGCCGGCGGGCGCACCGCCCCCACCCTCGGCGCCTATCTGCTGGTCTTCGTCCTCGCGGGCACCGCGGCGCTGCTCGCGCTGGCCGTCACGCTGTGTCTGCCGCGGCAGCCGGACACCACCACCGGTAGGGTCGGCCGGGACCGTGCGAAGTCGCTGGCCCAGGAGGGCGCATGAACGGGCGGGCAACGGACCCGCGGGCCACCGCCGCGCCGGCGGCCGGCGCCGGTGCGGACGTCGACGCCGGGACGGGACGGGCCGCGATCCTGCGTGCCGCGCGGCGCGCGTTCGCCTTCCGGCCGTACGCCGAGGTGACGCTGCGGGGTATCGCCGCCGACGCGGGCGTCAGCGCCTCGCTGATCGTCAAGCACTTCAGTACCAAGGAACGGCTGTTCAACACGGTCGCGGACTTCGGTCCCGCCGCCGACCAGCTCTTCGCCGCGCCCCTCGGCGAACTCGGCCGCCATCTGGTCCTCACCCTGGTGCGCAGCCGCCGCGAGCAGCAGGGGGACCCGCTGCTGCGCGTGGTGTTCGCGCTGGGCAACGATGACGAGCGCGCCCTGCTGCGGGAACGCTTCGACGAACAGATCACCCAGCGCCTCGCCGCCCTGCTGACCGGCCGCGACCGCACCCTGCGCGCCGAGCTGATCGCCGGACAACTGCTGGGCCTCGGCGCGGTGCAGAGCCTCTACCGCTCCGGCGCCGGCGGCCGGACGACCCCGGAGGGGATCGCCGACCTGTACGCCCCCGCCGTCCAGCGCCTGATCGACGGCTGACGGGCGGTCCGGCTCACCTGTTCCTGTCGGCGGTCGGACGTTCCGTCGGCGTCAGCGCGTCAGCAGCAACTCGGTGTTGCGGTCCGTCGATGTGCCCGCCGGAGCGGTGGTCGAGCCGGGCGCGTTGTGCGACAGCTCCCGGTAGAGCGCCGCGAGCCCGGTCTGCGAGAGGTCCCCGAAGTCGGTGCGGTGCGGCGCGGACGACTCGATCAGGGTGGTGAACAGCGACAGCGTGCCGTCGTTGTTGTCCGCGATCTCGATGACCCGGGCGAGCTGCGGGAAGTCGATGTGCGAGGCCGTGGAGATCTCCCAGAAACCGCCGCGCGGCGCGATCGCGTTGCGGTGACTGTGCCCGTTCACCCAGGCCAGCACCTGCGGACTGCGCCCCAGCAGCGCCAGCACCTCGTCACCGTTGTGCCGCGACTCGCCGGGGTGGGCCGGGTCGGGGTGGGTGTTGGTCATCGTCCAGCTGTTGTGGTGGCTGAAGACCACGACGTAACCGTCCCGGAGCTCCTTGAGCGTCCGCTTCAGCCAGGTGAACTGCGCGGTGTTGAGCGAGCCCGTGAAGTGCCCGCCCCGGTCGGTGGTGTCGAGACTGATCCCGGTGACGTTCTCGCCCATCGGGAAGGTGTAGTAGAGCGTGTCGCCGTCGAGGTTGGCCGCGGTGTATCCGTGCCCGGCCGGACCCGCCCCGGCGCGCGCCGGATCGAGGTGCGCCTTCAGGTAGTCGCGCGGACCGAACGGCGCCCGGCCCGGGTCCGGTGTGATCGTGCGCATCCGTCGCTTCGAACGGCGCAGCAGGTCGATCAGCTTGGCACCGGAGGGGTCGCCGCCCTTCGAGAGCAGCTTCAGCATCTCCTTCGCCTCGGCGTCCGGGATGCCGTACAGCTTCTTCGAGCCGACGGCGAAGTCCGCGAGGAATCCGCTCCGGTCGGCCATCGCGCCGCTCGCCAGCCCGTCGTGGTTGCCGACGGTCGAGTACCACGGGATGCGCAGCCCCGGGCTGTTGACCGAGCGGACCGCGGCGGCGAGAAATCCGTCGACACGGGGGTAGCCGAGCCGCTTGTCGGTGTCGCGCAGGCCGTCCTCGGGGTGCCAGAACAGCCGCTCGCCGGAGTTCTGCACCCCCTCGTAGCGGCGCGGGTCGCCCGTGTTCGGGGTGACCCGGCCGCCGCTCATCACCGTGAGGAACCAGTCGAGTTCCGCGTGCGAGTTGTTGTCGGTGTTGTCCCCGGTCGTCACGGCGAACGAGAGCGGCGCCCCCGTCGCGGGACCCGTCCTGAGCGCGTTGATCTGCTCGATCAGCGCCACCGCGCCCGGCACCGTCAGGGCCTCCTGCGGGCGCCACCCGGAGAGCTGCTGCGAGCGCAGGTACTCGGTGCGTACGGGGTGCTGGACATCCACCAGGTGCAGATCGGTCAGCTGTACGAAGGAGCTGAGCACGGTACGCCGCCCGGCGCGACCGGCCCGCGGGGCCGCCAACTGCTCCCGTACGACCCGGCGCCATCCGGGACCGTCGCCGAGCCGGCGGAACGCGGCGGCCGTGTCGCGCGGGGTGGCGACCGTGTCCAGCGTCGTACGGGCGGGCGCGGCAGGCGCCCGGACGGGGGCGGCGGTGGCCGTCGGGGCCACCGGGCCACGGGGACTCGGCACGGCGGACGCCGCCGAGGCCGCGGACGCCGCGCCCGAGTTGCCGCCCGCGCCGAGCGCCAGCCCGATCCCCGCCGAGACACCGACCGCTCCGGTCGCGGTGAGGAAGGAACGGCGGTCGACGGCGGTGACTGCGGAGCGTATGCGTGTCATGATCCGGTCTCCCGAGTACGAGCGCGTCGGCAAGCGTGCCGGGGACGGCCCCTGGCTGCACCTTGATGCTTGACATCGGGCGTGGCCTGCGAGTGAACGACGCTCCAACGTCCGACACCCATCTCCACACAGGGATCACCGCGGCGGCGAAGCGTCGCCGGGCCCTCGGTCGCCGGACCGGAGGCGGTCACTCACCGTTCACCGCGCGGGGAAGGGCGCCCCGCCGCGCCCGGTCGCGGGAAGCCGGAGAAATCCGCCTCGCGCGGGACGCATAGGTCGTCGGAGAGCGGGCACACGCCTTTCGACAGGACCACGCTCACGGCCCTTCCCCCTCGGCCGCTTGAGCCTTCCCGGCCCCATCGGCGCACCCCCTCGCCGGTGGGGCCGCCCCTTTGGCGCGCCCCCGCCGCAGGCTTCGTATGCCACCCGCGCGCGGGCGCGCGCCCGCGCGAACGGCCGCGGGGCAGAGCCGGCGGCATGTGCCGTCGTGTGCGCCTGCAATGAGGCCCCCGTATACGGTCCTCCCAGGTCGGCGCCGGTGCCCGGCCCCGACCCGGGGTGTGGTCCACGGGGCGCGCGGCGGCGCGCGAAACATGGTCCCGGCTACGGTGCGTACTTCATATATTCCGGTTGGGTCACAGTTCCGCGTGGACGGCGTGGCCTGTTCGACTGCTCGGACGGGCCGGCTCTCCCGCCGGGTGCGCACCCCGGGGGCCGGTGGGAACGGGCCCGGGGGCAGGAGTGGCGCAGGTCACGGCGGTGCAGGTGGGAGCGGTCGCGGGGGCTCCACGGGACCGGACGCGCCCGGTGCGGACCGATCCGTACCGGCTCCGCCGATGTCCTCCCGTTACGTCACCCGCCCCGGGCGCTCCGGACGGCCCGACCGGACCCCGCGTCACCTCGCTTGATCAACGGAGAGTTGCGAAAGATCAGCAAAGTGTTCGAGGGGGCGGACGGCGGCCCCTACACTGATCGCCGCAGCGGCAGGGTGGGCTCGATCAGCCCGCCCTCTCGGTGGGCGCGGTACGACCACGCCTTCGCAGTACCCAGCCGGAACGTTTCACCCCCCACTGTCCTTGAGGATCTATGCCGATCATCCATTCATCCGGGCGCCCCGCCGGCGGTCTCCTGGCCCACGGCACCGCCCGTCGCCCCCGGGTCCCGGGGCCACCAGGGACGGGGGCGGAGGGCCGGTGCTAGGGACTCCCGTTCGGATCTCGCCGGGCTCGCGCGGGCCCCTGTACGGCCCAACGGGCGGCGGATACGGCCCAACAGGCGGACGGAGCACCACTGATGGCGAGTGACAACTTCCGCCCCGTCTACCACCCGGCCGGCCACGACAACGATCTGCGCGCCGCCGTGCAGGAGTTGCGCGCCGGACGCTGGGTCTCGATGCGCAACCTCCTCGCCGAGACCCGCGAATGGTCCCTGTGGACCCAGCGCACCCAGGTACTGGCCGCCGTGGCCGCCGGATCCGACGCCGTACGGGCCTGGCGGAGCGAGGAGCCCGACAGCACCGCCGCCACCGTCATGCACACCCGCGTCCTGGTCGAACGCGCCGTGCGCGCCCACCGCGAGGGACACGCGCGCACCCAGGAGCTGTGGCAGCAGGCGTGGGAGGCGTGCGGCACCGCCGCCCGGCAGGTCCCCGGGGACCCGGTGCCCTGGGTCTGTCTGCTGGCACTGTCCCAACTCGACACCGAGCAGCGGCTGGAGGAGCACCGGCTGCCGCCCCCCGGCCCGATGCTCTTCCCCGGTCCCTGGGCCCTGCTGGCCGAGGTGGACAAGCGCGATCCGTACAACCGCGAGGCGTACCACCGCATGCTGCAGTTCGTGTACGCGCGGCGGTCCGACGGATCCCTCTCCGAAGCGGTCAACTTCGTGCAGTGGGCCGCCTCCTCCGCCCCCGAGGGATCGTCGCTGCACGCCATGCCGCTGTTCGTCAGGACGGAGCGCTACCGTCGCGACAACGGCCATGAGAAAGCCCTCGACCTGCACTGGGTCACGGAGGACGCCACCCGCGACGCCCTGCGGGCGCTGAACCTCTGGTTCGACCACGCCGTCCTGGCCGAGGCGTCGCTGCTCGACCTCAACCAGCTCGCGCACGCCCTGTGGGGCGCCCTCCAGTTCAGCGAGGCGGCCCGGGTGTTCGAGGCGCTCGGCCCGTACTACGTCTCCCTGCCCTGGGCGTACCGTACGCGCCGGCCCGGCGACGCCGCCGAGGCCGAGGACGTGTTCCTGCGGGCCCGCAGCCGCTGCCTCAGCGCCGTTCGCGAGCCCCGGAAGGGCCCCTCCGGCTGATTCACCGCCCCGTACCGCTCACCGCCCTCACCCCCCTGCGGCCGGTTCCCCTCCGTCCGCCCCGTCGCCCCCGTCCCCACCCCTTTTTGTGTTGCTCCCCGGAGGTAGTTCCATGTCCGTTTCCCCGCCGACCTGGTCGAAGACCGAGCCCGCGCCACCGGTGGACGAGGAGAAGCGGCTGCGCGAGCTCGGTTACCAGCCGGTGCTCGCCCGCCGGATGGGCGGCTTCGGCAACTTCGCCATCAGCTTCTCCGTCATCTCCATCCTGTCCGGCTGCATGACGCTCTACGGCTTCGGCATGGGCACCGGCGGCCCGGCCGTGATGCTCTGGGGCTGGGCCGGTGTCGGACTCTTCGTCCTCTGCGTCGGCATGGCGCTCGCCGAGGTCACCAGCGCGTACCCGACCTCGGGCGCTCTCTACTACATGGCCGACCGGCTCGGCGGACGCAAGTGGGGCTGGTACACCGGCTGGCTCAACCTGCTCGGACTGCTCGGCGCGATCGCCGGAATCGACTACGGCGCCGCGCTGTTCACCGGAGCCTTCCTCAACCTCCAGTTCGGTTTCAGCCCCACCCCCGGCTGGACCTTTGTCATATTCCTCTGCATTCTCCTCCTGCACGCCGTGCTGAACCTCTTCGGTGTCCGGCTGGTCAGCGTCCTCAACTCCATCAGCGTGTGGTGGCACCTGGTCGGTGTCGCCGTCATCGTCGGCGCGCTCGCGGTCATCCCCGACAGCCACCAGTCGCCGTCCTTCGTCTTCACCGAGTTCGTGAACGACACCGGCTGGCAGAACCCGCTCTACGTCGCGGCCATCGGCCTGCTGCTCGCCCAGTACACCTTCTGCGGCTACGACGCCTCCGCCCACCTCTCGGAGGAGACCTCGAACGCCTCCGTCACGGCGGCGCGCGGCATCGTCCGGGCCATCTGGGTCTCCTGGATCGCCGGGTTCGCCCTGCTGGCCGGCCTCACCTTCGCCATCCAGGACTACGCGGGCGCCCAGAACAGCGCCACCGGCGTGCCGCCCGCGCAGATCCTCATCGACGCCCTCGGCACCAGCGGCGCGACCGCGCTGCTCCTCCTCGTCATCGTCGCGCAGCTCTTCTGCGGCAACGCGGAGGTCGCGGCGGCCAGCCGGATGGTGTTCGCCTTCAGCCGCGACAACGCGCTCCCGGGCTCCGCGCTGTGGCGGCGCGTCAGCGGCCGTACGCAGACCCCGGTCCCCGCGGTGTGGCTGTCGGTCATCGTCGCGGCCGTGCTCGCCGTGCCGTCCCTGTACTCGGCGACCGCGTACGGCGCGGTCACGGCCATCAACGTCATCGGCATCACCCCCGCCTACGCCATCCCGATCTTCCTCAAGCTGCGCGCCAAGGGCCGCTTCGAGCCGGGCCCCTGGACTCTGGGCCGCTGGTCCAAGCCCATCGGCTGGATCGCCGTGGTGTGGGTGGCCCTGGTCACCGTGCTCTTCTGCCTGCCGCAGACCAACCCGGTGACCGTCGACTCGATGAACTACGCGGTGATCGCGCTCGCCGTCGTGCTGGCGCTGGCAACCGTCTGGTGGTACATCGCCCGCGGCTCGTACAGCACCCCGCAGGCCTACGGCAACGCCCGCGAACAGTCGGAGATCTCCGAGGGCATCGTCTGATCGCGGGAGACGTTCTCGGTCCCTCCCCGAGGGGGTGGCGGCGCCCGGCCGGGCGCCGTCGTCCAGCGCGTGCGATCGCAAGGCGGCCGGAAGCCCTTGTAGCGGAGCTACCAGGGCTATTGGCCAACGCCGCGAGCGTGCGTGCTGGGCG
>NZ_JBFBJB010000103.1:0-15360 GCF_040685895.1 Streptomyces sp. NPDC088124
CACCTCGTCCAGCGCATCCGACGCGGCCTACGGCACATCCAGTATCGCAGCGACCTCATAGACGGCTGCCTCGCCGAGACCGGCCTGACCATCAGACCCACCTGAGCAACCCGGCGACATCGCGAGTTCAACCTCAGTAACGCAGCTGCTCCCAGTCGGCTTCGGGGTGCGCGGTGACCAGCGCGTCGACCGACGCCGTGGTGAACATCGGTACGTCGACCGCCCCGGCCCGCGACGTGCCGTACCGCACCTCCCGCCACTCACTGGGGAGATCCAGCCCAGGCGGAGCATCCAGTCGAACTCGACTCGCCTCACTGCGAGATGGGCGGCGGCCGGGTCGGGGCCGAGCGGGCGGTCGGCGGCGGCCAGCGCGGCCAGATCCTCGCGCTGGCACACGGCGTCGACCTGGTCCGGGTTGATCAGCGAGCCCTCCGGGTTCCCGCTGAGTTCGGTGAGCAGGCCGCGCGCGATGAACCGGCGGACCACGAACGCGGTCACGTGCGGCCGCTCGGCGTACGCGGCCGGGTTCGGCGTCCCGAGCGCTTCGGCGATCCGGTCCGCGGCGACGCCGCCCGCGATCGGCTGACGGGGGAGTGCGGCCCGGATCGCGTCCGCGTCCATCGTCTCCACGGCGGTCCGCGACCACCGGCAGGAGGAGGCGTCCGGGGGCGGGATGAGGCCGGTGTGCCGCGCCCACCGGTAGGCCGTGATCGGCACCCGGAGGCGTCCGGCGGCCTGGCTTTCGTCGTACTCGGTGCGTCGTGCCATGGGGGATCTCCCTCTCTGCGGTCAGCCTGGAGCGGGCCGAACAAGACCGTGACAGAACATGTGAAAACCGTCAAGAAACTTCAAAGCAATGCAAGTTGGTCCTAATCGGTTAGATCCGCGCCCCCGTACGCGAGGGGGAAAGTCACCTGTTCGGGCGTCCGAGGAAATCGAGGAAGCTGCCGTGGCGGTCGGGGCCGTGGTCGCCCCGACCGTGGGCTCGGCCATGCCGCGCTCGCCCCTGGCCACTGTTCCGTCACCGGCTCCGCTGGACGCGACGTGACAGGGAATTCGAACAAGCGATCTAATGCCGGTATGGACGCAACCGACCTCCCCGACGACCTGGTGCAGACACAGCACGCCTGGAACGCCACCTACGACGCGCTCGCCGCGCCCCACTGTCGTGACACCACCGCCCTACGCCGCCGCCTGCTGCGTCTGTCCGTACGGCTGTGGTGGCACCCCTACTGGGGCACCGCCAGTTCGGTGCAGGCGGCGCGCTCCGAGTTGAGGCAGCTGGCCTGCGCCCGGGGAGTGGAGTCCACCGCGATGTCCGTCGGGTGGGAGTGGACTCCACTGAGCCTCCGCCAACCTGAAGCCGCAGCTCAAAGGGCTGGTGTGACCGGTGCTCGGGGTACTCGTGCTGGTCGTGGGCGGGAGTCCACGGAGAAAATCGTTCGTCAGCACGGTCGAGCCTGAGCCTGGCTCCTTGACCGAGCAGTAACTCGTGGCGAGGTTTGACGTCCGCTCCGCACGTCGTGCGGGAGGTTCCTCGTTCGCCGGGCTGTGCCGGATCAGCCCCGGTCTTACCTGCCCCTCAGAGACGTCTTGGCCGTCGGTCCGCCCGACGGCCAAGACGATTTTCGCGGGCGTTGATGTCCCTGTCGTGGGTCACGTGGCAGCTTTCGGACCGCTGCGGCGGCGGGGTCCGGTTCGTCGCGTCCACCGCGGGTCGCTCCGGGGCCTCACGCGCTTTCGGCGTTTGTGTACGGCGTCACGCGGCCGACGCTCTCCTTGAGGACGAGGTCGATCAGTCCGGGGAACCGCTGGTCCAGTTCTTCCTTGCGCAACGTGTTGAAGCGGCGGGTGCCAACGTCGTGCTGCCGGATGACGCCGGCCTCGCGCAGGACGCGGAAGTGGCGGGTGAGTACGGACGCGGTGACGTCCTGAGTGAAGCCGCTGCAGGCCAGACCGGGCGAGGCGGCGAGTGTGACGACGATGGTGAGCCGGGTCTCGTCGGTCAGAGCGCTCATGATCTTGAAGAGGTCGAAGTCGTCCACGTCGGGGTGGACGAGAGGGGACGAGGTGCGGCTGGCCATGGGGAAAGGGTAGCGCTCACGCTCATGTTTGCGTCGATGCGTACATAGGTTAGAGTGAAGGAGCGGGTGGGTTTCACTCCGTTATCCAACCAATTGCGCAAGAGGACCCATGTCTGTCAATATTTCAGAAGTTTCACCCGTTCCGTCGCTTTTCTCCCCTGTCTCCCTCGGGAAGATCGAGCTCGCCAACCGCGTCGTCATGGCGCCGCTGACCCGGATCCGGGCGGGTTCCTCCGGCATTCCCGGGGACCTGATGGCCGAGTACTACCGGCAGCGGGCGAGCGTCGGGCTGATCATCAGCGAGGGCACCTACCCCGACCACGCGTCGCAGGGCTGGGTCGGTGCGCCGGGCATCGCCACCGACGAGCAGGCGGCCGGCTGGCAGAAGGTGACCGAGGCGGTGCACGCCGAGGGCGGACACATCTTCCTGCAGATCATGCACGCCGGCCGCGCCAACCACCCCGACATCAACGGCGGCCGCCGCATCCTCGCCCCCAGCGCGATCGCCATCGACGGCCAGACGTTCACGCCGACGGGCCAGCAGCCCTTCGCCATGCCGGAAGCGATGACCACCGCCGAGGTCCGGGCAGCCGTGGACGACCACGTCGCAGCGGCCCGCCGGGCCGTCGAGGCGGGAGCGGACGGCGTGGAAATCCACAGCGCCAACGGCTACCTGCTCCACCAGTTCCTCGCCCCGGGCGCCAACCAGCGCACCGACGAGTACGGCGGCTCCCCCCAGAACAGGGCCCGCTTCGTCGTCGAGGTGGTCACGGCGGTCGCCCAGGCCGTCGGCCCCGAGCGGGTCGGGCTGCGGATCTCCCCGGAGATCGTCCTCTCGGACGTCTTCGAGACCGACCGGGACGACGTCCTGGCCACCTACGGCACCCTCGTGGACCAGCTGCGCCCGCTGGGCCTGGCCTACCTGTCCGTCCTGCACACAGAGCCGGGCGGCGAGCTGGTGCAGGAGCTGCGGCGGCGCTTCGACGGCAAGCTCCTCGTCAACAGCGGCTTCCTCGGTGGACAGTCCACCCGCGAGGAAGCGCTGCGGCGGATCGAGGACGGCCACGCCGACGCCGTGGTCGTGGGCCGCGCCGTCATCGCCAACCCCGACCTGGTCGCACGCTGGCAGAACGGGCACCCCGAGAATGAGCCGCGGCCGGAGCTCTTCTACGCACCCGGCGCGGAAGGTTACACCGACTACCCCTTCCTCCAGACGGCTTGAGGCCAGCCGTACCCGTCCCTACCGCAGCCCGCCAGCCCGCCAGCCCGCCAGCCCGGCGGGTTGCGCTGCCGGCGGTACGACGCGAAGGCCCGAACGGGCAGGGCGCGCTCGAACGCCACAGCCCGGGCATCCGGCAGCGGCCGGCGCGAGTCTGTACCGTCCGGCGCGACGTTCGTGACCTCGGACCAGGACTCCGGCGGGTCGACAGAACCGCCGGGCAAGACCTCTGACGCACGCACCACTTCCGGCAACCCCACCCCTTGGCGCGCGACCACATCGACCACTGCACAGGCTGGCCTGACGCGGACGGCACCAGGAGCAGGGAGTTGAACCGTCCTGTTCTTGCTCGCTACGGCCCGGCGGCCTCTACGATCCGGTGCATGCTGGATCCCGAGTTGTTGGAACGGATCACCGCCAGGCGCGCGGAATTGGACGAGCTCGAAGAGCAGCTGGCCAAGCAGCTGGCGGAGGTGCGGGCGGAGCGGGACGAACTCGCTGTCGCCGAAAGAGTTCTTGAGCGGGTGAGCGATCAGCTCGCCGACGAGCGCGCCTCGGCCGCGCCGACGCCGGGGCAGGTGGGCGGACAAGCGGTGATGCTGATTCCGCACCGCGAGCGGGGCGTGGAGGAGAATATGCTCCCGCGGGACTACCAGCGGATTCTCGCTGCTGTGCGGCAGGCCGCCGGACCGGTCATGGCCCGTGAGGTCGGCGAGGTGGTGGGGGTGGACGTCAGCGTGAAGGCCAAGCTCGAACCGCTACGCAGCAAGCTGATCAAACTCGTCGATCGCGGCTGGCTGCGGAAACTGCCCGACGGCCGGTTCACCACCCGCCTGTGAACAGGAACGCCGCCACTCGAAACGGCTTGGAACAGGCGTAACCGGCTCACCTCCGACGGCCGTTGGAACTGTGTGACGAACACCAAAGAGCTCACCGAGGACACCTTCCCGCTCGTCTACCAGTGTCGTCTGCCGCTGTCCACGCGCACCGTCAACCACCTCGCCGATCTGCTGCGCCATCTGAAGGCGATCCGGTCCCGGTGGCGGATCCTGCCGCCGGGGGAGATCGCGGTGATCGTGCTGGCCGTACTGCGTCACGACCAGCGCCTGGTCGACATGGCCGGCGGCAACAACGTGTCTGAGTCCACCGTCCGCCGCTGGCGCGACGAACTGATCGGACTGCTCTCCGCCCAGGCGCCACGCCTGGACCGCGCCCTAACGAAGGTCGCCAAGCAGGGCGGTGAGGTGGTTCTGATCGACGGCGCCCTCATCCGTACTCAACGCCGCGCCGGCAAAGCTGACCGGCGCAACTACTCCGGCAAGCACCACAGCCACGGCCTGCACTTCCTCGCCCTGACCGACGAGAGGGGCCGCCTGATCTGGATATCCGCCGCCCGGCCCGGCCGCACCCACGACAACACCGCCGCCCGCCACGACCACATCCTGGCCCACCTGCCCACCTGCCCACCTGCCCACCTGCCCACCTGCGCACCTCTGGCCTCGGAGCACTGGCCGACCTCGGCTTCCGCGGCCTGGACAACGATATCCTCGACCCCGTGATCGTCACCGGCTACACCGCCAGCCGCACCCACGAGCTCACCCCGGGCCAGAAGACAGCCAACCGCGTCCTCGCCGTCGGACGCGCACCAGTCGAGTACGGCTTCGCCCACCTCAAAAACTGGCGGACCCTCACCAAACTCCGCACCGTTCCCACCCGCGCCACCCGACTCCTGCGCGCCCTGCTTGTCCTGACGAACATCGAAGTCAACCGCTGACGGATGATCTTCTCCGTGGACCTACGCCCGCGACCAGTACGAGCACCCCACGAACCGATCACACCAGCCCTTTGACCTGCTACTTCAAGTTGGCGGAGGCTCACTCTCATGAGCACTGGCCGGTGGGGGAGTGGGACCACCCGGCATCCGGTGCGCGCACGCGATGTCGACGATGTACGGCATCGCGCGCACCGAACGCGCACTGACGATGCCAGACGGAGCACTTCGCCCGGATCAAAGCCGAACGCATTGCGCAGCGCGAGGCGGAGGAAACCGCGGCGCGGGAGGCGGCCAAAGCGGAGGCGAAGAAGAACCGCGGCCTGTTCCGCCTCCGGTAGCCGCAGGCAAGCCCAAGGTAACCCTGGGCAAGCCGCCGCGACCCGTGGGCAAGCCACCCTCGGACGGCGGCTTGCCCACCCCGGCCGGGGCGCGCTGAGGTGGGCAAGCCGGGCCGGGACACCCCGGCCGGGGACGTGGAGGAGGAACCGGTGCGCAGTTTCGAGACGGGCCAGACCGTCGTGCGACGCGATGTCCACCGCACGGGCCGGGTGTGGAGCGAGCAGGCGCTGCGCGTCCTCGCCGACACCGGCGAGGCGCTGGTGACCGCCTGCGCGCCCGGAGCGCAGGCCCGCTGGCGCTCTTGATGGCTGGCTGTCAATCCACCGGACGCACACCCTGCCACGAAGCAGCCCTCCACTCGCGCTCGAAGCGCGGCACCTGCTTGCTCTGCACGTGATACGGGGCGGTCACCATCAGCTCTTCGACCGTTGGCAGCTCTGCCCCCCGGCGTAGCATCCACGTTCGGACCCGGCCGTAGCGCTCGTCGATCTCGACGGGACGACCGTGACGCTCGGAGACAGCGCGCAGCCGACGGCCCAAAGCAGAGGAGCGGCCCATGCGGACCCGCTCCACCGAACGCATCGGCCGACCGCGCCGGGTGGGATCCGTCTTCGAGACCGGCAGGATGCGCCGCACGTGGTACAACGCCCACGGACAGGTGAGCTCCTTTTCGAAGGCGGCAAGAACGGGCCGGTCGTCGATTCGGCCGGGGTCGAACTGCTCCAGCAGCGATCGGCGGCCGAACAGCTTCGCCTGCGGGTTGAGGCTGACCGACGTGTACTCCAGGCGCAGCACCCGCCCCGCGATCTCAGGATGGGCCCGCATCCGGGCCAGGTGCGTGTCCATAGCTCCCCTGGACACCGGGAAGCAACAGAAGCTGCAGTAACTCTTCTCCCAGGTCACACCGAACCGCTCGTACAGGAACGTCTCGCACCGCGCGCCCCCACGCCCAGTCGATCAAGGGATACAGGCCCTGGCGCAGCGGGTTCTTGCTCGCGACCTGGTCCCGCAGACTGCGGCCGACCTCGTCGGCGTTGAACCCCATGACCTGCCGGAACGGCCGGTCACCGATCTCCCGCTCGATCCAGGCGTCTCCGACTTCGCCCTTGGCGTGCAGGCTGCAGAGCCGAATGCCGCCCTGCTGGGGAACCGTACCGCCCGCCTCGTACTCGTCCCACATCGTCCAAGGACCCCGCTCGATGAGATTCTCGGGCTGGCGGGAATCGTTCATGACCCCGATTTCCAGCCCACGACTGGCGCGGGCGACCTGAACGAGCCGGACACGGCGCTCGCGAAGGAGTGGCAGCACGTACTGCTCGGCGTGAGCGCGGGTGGTCGGCCACTCGTCGCCGGTGAGCTGGTGCAACACCACGGTGCGGGCCAGGTCGACGCCGCAGGCAGCCGGGTCGTCCAGCATTTTCACCAGGTACGCGGTCGAGTCGACCCCCAGCCCCCAGCTGATGACCAGTTCGACGCCCTCGCCGCCGCGACGGGGCATGGCGTTCATGCGACCACACCCCTACGACCGGCTTTCGGGTAGGGATACGAGGTCACACTGATCAGCCGACGGGTGTATGGCCCAACACAGGTCGCGTACCGGTGCTTGCCCCGATGGGCAACAGACCTCGCCCCAACGGTCTGCAGGGCCTCCTGCAGCCACGCCCGGCCCGGCTCGCCAGCCCCACGGCTCCGCGCGCCGAGGGCGAGCAGGCGCCGCTCGACTCCTCCGCGGCCCCGCTCGTCGTCGCGGATCTTGGACAGCGCCCGGTCGGAAGCGCGCAGGTTCGCAGATTCCTGGAGGGGAGCGAGCGAGAACCCACGCGCCGGTCTGCCGATTTGGGAGCCCTGACGCGCGGGTTCTGCATGCTGATGGCGATTCTTGGAGATGGGCCTGATCGCGCATCCGTGAGAGCTGCGGTCGATGCACCGTCGGCTGGAGTCAGCGGCGCTATGCGACGCAGTTCGAGGGCAAAAGTCGGGCGAGCCAGTCGGTGCGGGTTCGGCGGGATGTGGTCGAGATGTGTGCCTGCGGGTACAGGGCGTCGAAGCCGTGGAAGCCGCCCGCCCAGACGTGGAGTTCGGCCTGGCCACCCACCGCCCAGATACGGGTGGCGTAGTCGGTGGCCTCGTCACGGAAGACCTCGGCGGAGCCGGTGTCGACGTAGGTGGTCGGCAGGCCCGAGAGATCCTCGGCCAACGCCGGCGAGACGTATTCGGACACCGCGGCGTCGGTGAGGTCGCCGAGGACCGAGCCCCATCCGAACGCGTTCATCTCACCGGTCCAGACGCCGGGCACGCCGGAGTACTGGCGGCTGGAGGTGGTGGTGTTGCGGTGGTCGAGCATGGGGCAGATCAGCATCTGCGCGGCGATCGCCGGGCTGTCGAGGTCGCGGGCCAGCAGGGTGACGCCGGCAGCGAGGCCGCCTCCCGCGCTGGCGCCCGCGACGACGATCCGGGCAGGGTCGATGCCCAGCTCGGCGGCATGTTCAGCGACCCAGAGCAATCCCCGGTAGCAGTCGTCGACCAGGACGGTGCCGGTGGCCTCCGGCGCGAGCCGGTAGTCCACGGAGACCACGACCCCGCCGAACTGGTCGAGCCACTCCAGCGGGATGTCGATCTGGGAGAAGCGGTCGCCCATGACCATCCCGCCGCCGTGGATCCAGTAGATGCAGGGTGCGGCGGTGGTGCGATCGGTGTTCGCAGGGCTGAGGACCGACAGAGGGATCGGGGCACCGTCCTTGGCGGGCACGGTGATCTCGCGCCGGTCGACCTGCCGGTGTTCGAGGAGGGATTCGATGGGTGTCGAGGGGAGTTGGCGCAGTTGCGCGAGGACTTCCGGGTTGAGCCGGGACATGAGGGGCATGTCGGCCAGGAGCTCACGCAGTTCGGGGTCCAGGGCGGGTCGTGCCATGGTCATGGTCGTTGCCTTTCGTGGGTGGTGCCGGACGGTCGGGCGAGGAGGGTGCCGCCTCGGCGGGCGCCGAGGCGGCAGGCCGGGGGATTGATCGGGGCTAGAAGGCGGCCTTGCCGCGGAGGGGGACGTAGTCGGTGTACTCGGGCTCCTTGGCCAGCAGCAGGTCGATCTGCGTCACGATGGTCTGGGCGGCCTCACCGGCGAAGATCCGGTGATGGTCGTCCTCGCTGGTCCAGCCCTCGGTGACGTGGACGACGTCGGGATCGGACGCGGAGCGGGAGACCAGGTAGACGACGCAGTGTTCGTTCGCGCCGGGGCTTCCCTCGTTCAGGCCGGTCAGCAGCAGGTCGACCAGCCGGTCGCCCATGCCGGGCCTGGCGGTCAGGGTGGCGCTGAAGCCATAGTTGGCGATCATGGTTGACCTCTCGGTCGGCGGTGGAGTTCGGTGATTCCATTAAAGCGAGCTGACCTGCAGAAACGTTAGAACGATGGTCGCCCGCACTTGCACGATCCTCGCGAGTACGGGAGCCATGGCCCGCAACGGTGCTGCAATGGACGCATGCACCTCGAAGAGCTCCGCACCCTCCTGGCCCGGCACGCGCGCACCGACTGGACCACCGCCATCGACGGCGTCCTCGTCTCGAAGGTCGACCGCCCGGACCCGCCGGCCCCGTCCATGTCCGGCATGGTGCTGGCGGTCATCGCCCAGGGCGCCAAACGACTCGCTCTCGGCGACCGGGTCTACGAGTACGGTCCCGGGCAGTACCTGGTCGCATCCGTCGACCTGCCGGTCACCGGACAGTTCACCCAGGCCGCCCCCAAACAGCCGGCGCTCGGCTTCGGGCTCACACTGGACCCGTCCGCCGTCGCCGAGTTGCTCCTCCAGGCCGGCCCCGGTGACGCCCCGCGCGCCGGCGGAGGCACGCCGTCGGGAATCGCCGTCAGCGATGCCCCGCCCGCGCTGCTCGACGCGGTGGTCCGGCTGCTGCGGCTGCTCGACGAGCCCCGCGACCGGGCCGTACTGGCCCCGCTGGTCAAACGCGAGATCCTGTGGCGCCTGATCACCAGCGAGCAGGGGACGACGGTCCGCCAGCTCGGCCTCGCCGACAGCAGCCTCAGCCATGTCTCCCGGGCCGTGCGCTGGATCCGCGAGAACTACGCGCAGCCCTTCCGGGTCGAGGACGTGGCCCGGATGTCCGGTATGAGCGCCTCCGCCTTCTACCGCAACTTCCAGGCGGTGACCGCGATGAGCCCCATCCAGTTCCAGAAACAGATCCGGCTGCAGGAAGCCCGGCTGCTGCTCGCCACCCACCCGGGCGATGTCACCGGAGTCGGCCAACGCGTCGGCTACGACAACCCCTCCCAGTTCAGCCGGGAGTACCGCCGCCAGTTCGGCGCGCCGCCCAGCCGGGACGCCGCTCGCCTGCGTGATGCCGTGAGCGCCCCCACCGGTGTCCTGCCCTGAGCGGGGATGCAACTGCGGAGGAGGATTACGCAAGGGGGAGCGAGGATAGTTCTACTATTCTCGCAGGTCAGAGCGATTCAATGGGATTACCAGTTATTCTGCGGAGCAGGAAAATGTCTGTGCTTCGCGGATCCGGATCCCATCACATCGCCGAGGGGCGCAGCATGAAGACAGTTCTGATCACGGGTACGTCGTCCGGATACGGCCGGGAGACCGCCCTCCACTTCCACGCGCAGGGGTGGAACGTCATCGCCACGATGCGCACCCACCGCGCGGGCGTCCTGCCCGAGTCGGACCGGCTCCGCGTCGTCGAACTCGACGTGACCAAGCCCGCGAGCATCGCCGCCGCGCTCGAGGCGGCGGGACCCATCGACGTCCTGGTCAACAATGCGGGCGTCCCCTCGATCAGCGTGTTCGAGGGCACCCCCATGGCCCAGGTACGGGAGGTGTTCGAGACCAACACCTTCGGTGTGATGGCGACCACGCAGGCGGTGCTGCCCCGGTTCCGCGAGCGCGGCTCCGGCGTGGTGGTCAACGTGACCTCCAGCGTGGTGCTGGGCCACATGCCGCTCTCAGCCGTCTACAAGGCGAGCAAGATGGCCGTCGAGGGGTTCACCTCGTCCCTCGCGCTCGAACTCGCGCCCTTCGGTGTGCAGGCGAAGACGGTCGAGCCGGGCGCCTGCCTGACGACGAACTTCGCCGCCAGGGCGACGAACGGCGCCTCACTGGACGAACTGGTCCCGGCGCCCTACGCACCGTGGGCGAAGAAGGCCATGGACTCCTTCACAGGCCAGGACCTGTTCACCAAGGAGACCGACGTCGCCGAGGCGGTGTGGCGAGCCGTGCACGACACGACCGGCCAGCTGCGATTCCCGGCCGGTCCCGACGCGGTCTGGCTCGCCCAGGCGAAGTGACCAACCAGCAGGCAAGGTGACGCGTACTGACGCCAGAAGCCGGCCCCGCGCACACGCGAGGCCGGGCCGCCCTTCCACGTGACGCCTACCGAGGTAGCTTGGCTGTTCGCTCCGGGTGGGCGGCGCCGACGTAGCGCATGGCGGTCTGCTCGGTGATGCCGAACAGCCGCATCAGCTTGAGGGGGTCAGCGCTCTCGAATGCCTCGTTGAGCATCCGGTCCTGACGCAGGCCGTTCAGGGTCAGGCCCTTAGGGAGGGCCGCGCGCAGGGTGCCGATATTGACGGCCGGGTGGTCGGGATCGACAGCGGTCTTCTGGCTGACCAGCAGGTGGGGGTTGGCCGAGGCGAGGTCGCCCCGGGGCCGGTCCCCGTGGCGACCGCCCTATGTTCAGTCGGTGTACTGGTGAGCGGTCCGTCTTGTGGGTTCGAAGGCCGTTGTCCGGAACGCTGCGGATGGTCTCGCTTTGCCGGTGAAGTCACCCAGGCCGCCCACCGTGCGTGGGCGGCCGCTGTACGGGCAGCAGGTCAGCAAGACGAGCCGTCGTCGGACGAACCCTTCTGGTCCCTGTGATCGTCGCCGTTGGATGCCGGAGTGCTGGCGCCCGGCCCCTCAGTGCTGGCGGGTGCTGTGCCGTCGGTGGGAGGAACGTCGTCGGAGGGGAAAGAACGGTCGTCCAGGGTGATGGTGACTGGCTGGCCCTGTGGGGTGAGACGGGCCAGGCGCGCGCGGATCCGTTCGTAGAGGGTGCCTGCCAGCTCCAGGTCACCGTCCCCGTCGCGGGCGGTGTTTCCGACGGCGTGCAGGCTGATCAGCAGGGCGATCAGGGAGCGCCCGGACAGGGCGACCCGGATCCGCTCGTTGCCTTCGTCTGTGACTTGCGCCGGTACGCGGAAGTGGGGGTGGCGACCGGCCTGGGCGGTGATGAACTCCCAGACGTCGCGGTGACAGAGCAGGTCGGCGGAGGATACCCGGGCGGCCTCCTTGAGCAGCTTGCTGTGTTCCGTGCTCACCTCTGGGACCACGGACTTCTCATCGGGCTGGGGGCGCAACTGCTCCAGCCCGGCCCGCAGGCCGATGGTCTCTTCCCTGAGGGCAGCGAGCTCGGCGCGGGCTTCCTGCCGGGCTTCCTCCAGATGCCCGCGCAGTTCCTGGACCGCCTCCCGCAGGTGTGCCCGTACGTCATCCCTGAGGGCGGTGGCTTCGTCGCGCTGGCTGTTCTGCTTTTCCGCCAGGAAGGCGGACAGCGGGGCAAGTTCTTCGGCGAGGACATCGCGGACGGCCTGCTGGATGAGGTCCACCGGCAGCCTGGCGTCGCCCGGGGGTTCGCTGTCGTGGCCGTCGCGCTGGGCGGGGATTGCGCCGCGGTCGGGATCCCCCGGGAGTTCGCCGTGCACCGTGGCGGTGGCCACCGGGGCCCGCTCCGATGCCGCAGTGAGGACCCCGGAGACTTCAGGGCCCGGCGCGTACGCAGGGATGCCGGCCTCCGTACCCGAAAGCGGGGTGAGCTGTTCGAGCGACGCCCTCACGTCGCGGATTTCGGCCCGCAGCCCAGCGACGGCCTGACGGACCTCCGCATTCAACATCTCCCCACCGGCAGACAGCCGGTCCCTCGCCTCACGGAGGTTGGTACGCATCCGTCCGAGTTCCTCGACCACCGAACGGGAGGTCTCCTGCTGCGCCGCCTGCCCGCTCGCCTCCAGCTTCTCGACGCTCTTGCCGAGTGCGTCACGCAGATCGTTGCCCGTATTCGTGACGGCGGTGTGCAGCATCCCCAGAGTTGTGGCGAAGTCCGTATCGGTACCCCGAGCCATCGGCCCCCCTTTTTTGTGATTACATTAAGCAACCAAGCGTGTTCTTTGTGTATATTGTCCGAGCCTCCCTGGTGTTGCGGGGTAATCGCGCCAACTCGCCCTGCAACAGCACTATCTGGCCGCGCGAGAGCCGAAAACGGTCAGTCAAAAGCGCCGCTGGAAACCGAGTTCCGGCGTAGGGACTCGATCTGGAAGAAGACGCTGTCCAGCAGGGCGTCGCCGGCCGGAAACGGTCCAGCGGCTGACCGCGGCGGCCCCCAGTGCGCTGGCGGCATGCCGAGGGATGCCGTTCTGGAGAGAAGGGGCATGTTCACCCAACGTCGCGATCGAGTCGGGAGAACACGGTCCATGGGCCTCGCCCTGGGTCCCCACGCCTGCAACGTCGGGCCGGCCGGCGATTAAGCGACCGCCGTGTCAGCGCAGTCGACAACTTCCACTCGCAGGTAACAAAGGGTCATCACTTGCATGCCATGTGTTGCCTGTGAGGTGCTAGGTTACGCCAACGGGGTGAGCAGCGGGCCGGTCGTGGGGATGACGGCAGCCGCCGACGCCGTAAGCCGTCGTGGCTATCCTGCCCGCCAGGGCAGGACACGGATCGTCAGTACAGGCTCGACCGCAAGCGGGGGAACGTGGCGCAAGCAGGGTCGCACTCGGCGGCAGGCCAGATGACCGGATACCTCTACCAGTGTGAACTGGCCCTGCTGGAACTCGCCCGGCGCAGCTGGGACGACATCACGGTCGAAGTCCGTATGGAAGTTCTCGACGACATCGAGTTCCTGCGCGAACAGACCAAAGATCCACACGAACTGCTGCAGTCCAAACACCGTGAAAAGGCCGGGCGGTTGAGTGAGACCGGCAAGGACTTCTGGCGTTCCGTCGCCTCGTGGATCGACGCACTGAGCACGCTGGAGCGCTTGTCCGCCGGGACCATGCCGATGCTCCGGCTGGTCACCACCCGGTCCCGGCGTCGAAGTACAGGGTGAAGAACCAAGATCGGTCTGCTGCCACGATGTTGCCGGTACGCAGTTGCTCGTCGCGGTGCCGAGCGCGGAGGATTTCAATGCTCTCGTCGAGGCCGAGGGTCGTCAGGCCGATTTTCAACGACCGTCTCAGCCTTGTCGCAGCGATACCGAGGACCATCCACTGTGGTGGCTGTCCGTCGTAGAGCACTACCTCGCCGCCGGCGGCGATGGCGTCGCGTGCTGCCTTGCAGGCACTGGTCTGGCCCTTGAGTATCACGGTGATGTCGGGCTGACTTGGGTTCTCGTCCTCGGTGGCCATGCGGTGACTGTAGGGAGCGAACGCGGACGTTGCTATGGGATTCGGCGTGGCCTGCGCGGGGCCGTTGGGCCGCCGGAGCGGTCAGGACCGCTTACCCAGCGGAGGTTGTCCGTCGATGAGGATGCTTACTTCGCGCCGATGGCTGCAGCCTGCGTGCGGCATCGTTCCAGCCCGGCAGTCACCTCTTCGCGGTCCGGGCCGTCCTGGCTGGCCAGGAGTTCGCCAGCCGCGGTCATGGCGGCCCAGAAATCGGGTGGTGAGCCCCGCCCGTCCCGGAACCGGGTCTTGGCGAAGTAGAGGAAGATCTTCACGAACTCCCCGGCGCGAAACCACGCGAGCAGGCCACCGGGATAGCCTCCGCGGGCACCAGCGGCGGTTCCCAACAGGTCCCTGATGCGCTCCTCGTGTTCTTCAAGCACTCGGTCCACGATGAAGACATGCCCGAACCTGAGGACGAAGGCGAGGTCCTCCTCCTCACCCACCGCGAAGTCTGAGAAGAATGGCTCGACCTCGCGGAGCCGGGCCTCGGCGTCAGTCCGGGACACACCCAGGGCCAAGCACACGGCCAACACACAGACACCCCACTTGCCGGTCCTCACAGCCAGCTCGGCGAAGACCTCCTCAGCGCTCTGCCCTGCGGCGAGCATCTCCTGCGCCTCCAGAACCAGCGCGCCGTCGCCCTCCCCATGACTCATGGCGAGAGGCTACCGCGAGGTGCGATGGCCGAGTCGGCCGCGATCCCCTCGCTCACGGTGACCACGGTGTGGGCCGGCGGCCGCGTGTACTACCCGCTGCAAGCGACTCCCTGCACCCCCGCCCACCATTTCGCCCGCGGCCGCTCCGACCCGGCCTTCCGTACGAAACCGCAGCCGGTTGCTGCCCTCGCGGAACGCGGGAAGGAGGCGGGCTTCGGCTGCCGGGCGGTGGTCGCCGACTGCCCTACTCCGTCAGCGACGACTGGTACCTCGCACTACGGGAGGCCGACCTGGCCTAACGTGGTCGCCCTCAAGCCGCACCGCGGCACCTGGGCCCCGGCCGACCAGCCGCACACCCCCATCGACGCCGCACACGCCCTGGCCTGGCGCGATGCCAAGCGTCCAGGCGATTGGACACCCGTCAAGCGTCACCTCCGCGACGGGCACACCGAGACCTGGTGGGCCGCTGATGCCCACCTGGGCGGCTACGGTCCCGACTCACCCTGCCGGCTGGTCGTGGCCACCACCGACCCGGCAGGTCTGCCGGAGAAGGCCACCTGGTACCTGGCCACCAGCCTGCCCCACCCCGACGCGCCCGCCGGCCGACCTCGCCGAGATCGTCCGCCTCTACGGCCCGCGGCCGTGGATCGAGCAGAGCTACAAGCAGGTCAAGGACGAACTGGGCTGGGCCGACTTCCAAGTCCGCTCCGACCGCGCCATCCGCCGCCATCAGACCCTGGTCAACTGCGCCTTCTCCTTCTGCTGGGACTAGGCCGTGTTTTAGGAAGCGCGGGCGGCCAGCCATTTGGTGAGGTCGCCCGCGATCTGGTTGATGGCGGTCTCGACGCTGACGTCGTGCTCGC
>NZ_JBFBJB010000104.1:0-14518 GCF_040685895.1 Streptomyces sp. NPDC088124
GGCCCATGCCGGCGGTGTCTTCTGTCCATGTCCCTTACGCGTCCTACCTGCGGGTGTACGAGCCGCTGAGCGGCCGCCCGAGAGCGCATCCGCGCGGCATCGGTGCTCCGGCTCCCCGTGGCGGACGCGCGGTGCTGTCGGTGCTGTCGCCGGCGGGGGCCAGGTGGCCGTCGACGACCCGGAGGACGGGCATGCCGGCGGCGAGCGCGGAGGCGATGCCGTCCGGGGCGTCCTCCACCGCGAGGCAGTGCTGCGGCGGGACGCGGAGGCGGCGGGCGGCCTCCAGGAACAGGTCGGGGGCGGGCTTGCCGCGCGCGGCGTCCTCCCGGGTGACGACGGCATTGAACGTCGGGATCAGGTCCAGGGCTTCCAGCCCGGGGCGGACGAGGATACGGCTGGCCGCCGACGCCACGGCACAGGGCAGGCCGGCCTCGCGCGCCGCGTGCAGGAGCCCGACGCTGCACGCGATGGGGGTGATGGTGTCCATGCGGGCCAGGAGGTGGGTACGGCTGCGGCGGATGATCTCGTCGTGGGGCAGTTGCCGGGCGCCCGGGAGTGCGGCGAGCAGGTCGTGGATGGACAGGCCGCAGTGCTGGCGGTACCAGTCCGTGTCCAGGTCGAGCCCGTACGGCTGGAGTGCCGACCGCAGCGCGTGCTCCTGGGTGGTGGTCGTGTCGGCGAGGGTGCCGTCGAAGTCGAAGATCACCGCCCCGATGCCGTCAGGGACGGCCGGCGCGCAGCCCGCGAGAAGGGCGGGGTGCGGGCTGCCCGGGGGGAGGCCGCTCTCGTTCACGCCGGCACCGCATCCGCGCGGTGTCCGCAGCACATGCACGGCGCCTCCTCGCCCGCCCACGCCTCCCGCAGGCAGTCCAGGCCCGGCCCGGCGCCGCCGATCCAGTCCCGGATCCGGGCCGCGGCCTCGTACTCGTCGACGAGGCGCCGGTCGATGACCCTGTAGCGGGCCGGATCGGTGGCGGCGAGCTGTTCGAACAGCGCGCACGCCCGGCGCATGAACTCGTCCTGCTCGGGGGTGAAGACCCGCTGGTCGCGGCGCTGCGCGCGCACGAGGGCCTGGTCGGCGTCGTCGGTGACCAGGATCGTGAGATCGGGCAGCGGCCGGTAGAACGACGCGAGGTCGAGCAGGGCCAGGGCCGTCTCAAGGGCCCGGTCCGGGTGGTCGGGGTGCAGCAGGAGCGCCTGGCACACCGCCGTGGTGTCGACGCTGCGGCCTTCGACGACCGTGCGCCCGCCGGCCAGGTCCGGGAGGAGGGTGTCGAGGTCGTGACGCTTGATCGCCAGCAGGAGGAGAGCCTCGGCCATGGGGGTGCCCCCGCGCAGGAACGGGTCGCCGGTGCTGGCGTCGCGCAGCGCCTGGAGCAGGGCTTCGCCGAGTCCGGGGCGTCCGTTCGCCCGCTGGGAGAACTCGTCCAGCATCAACGGCCTGGTGTCGAGGGCTTCGACGGCGCGGTTGGTCAGGTAGGTCTTGCCGACGCCGTTGAGGCCTTCGGCGGAGATCAGCGGGCCGCGGGTGCATGCGCGGCGTACCGGGGTGATCGTCACGGACGGGGATCCTTTCTCGGGTGAGGACAGGGCGCCGCAGCGGCTGTCGTGGACGGGGCCGCCGGTCACGGTGTTCTCACGGCGACCGCCCGGGCGATGATGTCGGCGTAGCGGTCGAGGGTGGCCTGGGTGTCGCCCTCGGCCAGGACCACGGCGAGCGTGCGGTTGAGGATCTCGGCCGCGCCGCGGCACGGCTGCTGGGGCCGGGGGAACATGGGACGGGTGTCGCAGGGCACGAGTCGGAAGCTGCCGGTGGAGTTCGGCACGCCCTGCTGCGCGAGATGTTCGGCGAACGCCCGGGGACTGGGATGGGCGATGTGCAGCAGCGGGGAGAAGCCGTTCCACTCCTCACCCGCTCCCGGAGCGAGGGCGCTCAGCCCGGGAACCTGTTCCAGGGCGTTCAGGAGGTAGCGCGTCTGCGCGCGGCGCCGCTCGACCAGGTCGGGCAGGCGGTGGAGGTTGGCCAGGGCGAGGGCGGCTAGGGGTGCGGCGAGGCGGGAGTTGGTGGCCAGCCGGCCCAGCGGCACTTCACCGGGCGGGGCCGGCTGCCAGTGGCTGCGGAAGGCACGAGCGTGCTCGGCGACCTGTCCGCTGTCCGTGGTGAGGAACCCGCCTTCGCCGCTCCACAGGATCTTGCCGTCCTTCATACTGAAGCAGCCGACCGTGCCGACCCCTCCCGCCGGCCGGCCGATGCGGACGGTGCCGATGGCCTGGGCCGCGTCCTCGATGACCGCGAGGCCGTGCTCGGACGCGAACGCGGCCAGCGCGCCGAGGTCTCCCATCCGCCCCCAAAGGTGGACCGGGAGGACCGCCCGGGTTCGCGCGTTGACCTTCCGGGCCGCGTCCTCGTAGTCCAGGTCCAGGGTGGCCGGGTCGCTGTCGACGAACACCGGGGTGGCCCCGAGCGCGCACACCGGTGCCACGGTCATGATCACGGTCAGCGCCGGGACGAGGACTTCGTCCCCCTGCCCGATCCCGCAGGCGGACAGGGCCGCGTGCAGGGCGGCGGTGCCCGAGGACACGGCGACCGCGTGCGCCGTGCCGAGGGCGTGCGCGGCTTCGTCCTCGAACAGCCGCAGATGCTCGCAGGCCGCCGGGTCCGGCATGGCCGACAGGGCGGCGGTCATCTCCGCAAGCAGCGAATCCCGGTCGGAGGGCGGGGGAAGGGTCATCGGCTGGACTCCTTGTTGAGCAGGCGCGGCATGTCCAGGACCAGGGGCCACATGTTCACGCAGTCCCGGCTGAAGTGAGAGCAGTCCGTGCACGCGGGCCGCCCCTCGAACAGCATCCGGGCGTCCGCCCCGGCGATCGTGCGCCGCCGCTCGGCGGGGGTCGCGGCGATCCGCCGGTCGGAGGGGCAGTCCCACAGCGAGCCGTCCGGCTGGACGAAGAACAGCTGCGCCCCGCCGAAGCAGTCCTCGACGCGCCCGCTGGCCTGGGTGGAGATCGCGGAGACGAAGCGCAGCATGGAGCCGGGGGAGGGAACCGCAAGGCCCGCCGGGTCGGCCTGCAGCCGGGCCAGTTCCTGGGCCACGGGCACCGTGTCCTCGGGGGTGTGCGCGAGCTCGTCGAACAGCTTGTGATCGGGTGCCAGGGAGATCGGCTGCGGCACGAAGTAGTCCGCGCCGAGCTCGGCACCCAGCCGCGCCACTTCGGTGATCTCCTCCGGTGCCGGGCGCATCACCACGCTGTAGATCCCGACCCGCGGTGCCGGGCCGCTGCCGCGGGCCCGCAGCAGGGCCCGGATGCCGGCCAGCACGTCGGCGTAGCCGAACTTCCCCGAGCGCGAGGGCCGCAGGCGGTCGTTGGAGGCCGGGTCCACGCTGTCCAGGGACACCGACACCCCGTCCACCTGGAGCTCGACGAGCCGTTCGACGATCCCCGGCCGGGTGAGGGGGATGCCGTTCGTGGCGATGACCACCTCGCATCCCGCGTCCTTGATGATGCCGATCAGGTCCAGTGCGGCGGGCCAGTCCAGCGGCTCGCCGCCGGCGATGACGACCCGCTCGACCGGGGAGCCCTGAAGGGTCCGCGCGAAGTCGGTGATCTCCTGACGGCTCAGGTCGTTGCGGGAGATGTGCGACAGCACGCCGAGCTGGTCCGGCGGGCTGACCTTGTGTTCCTCCACGGTGCCGAAGTAGCAGTACAGGCACGCCACGGCGCAGCGGGAGCGCAGTCCCCACAGGAGCGTGATGTCACGAGGCATGGACGGCCTCCCGCCGCTGGATCAGGCCCTCCACGGCCGCCCGGAGTGCCTTCGCGCTCTCGTCCCGGCTGCAGCCGTTCACGTCCAGCACGGTGAACCGGTCGGGGTGGGCGCGGGCGAACTCGCGGTAGAGGACCTCGGCCTGCTCGATCACCACGAGGTCCCGGTCGGCGAGGTCCCGGCCCGTCCGGGCGGCGAACCGGCTGCTGGCGACCTCCCGGTCGCAGGTCAGCAGGACCGTCGCGTCCGGGGCGGGGCGCCACGGTTCCATCGACGCCAGGATGCGCTCCGCCAGGGCCCGGAGCTGTATGCCTGGGTGCTGGGCGGCCAGGATCACCGCCTGGTAGATGGCCGTGCTGTCGACCCCGCGGTCTTCGAGGACCACCTTGACGCCTGCCATGTCGCTCTCGCTCAGGCGTTCGTACTCGCGGACCTTCAGGGCGAGGATGGCCAGGGTCTCGACGACGGGATGCCCCGTCCGCAGGAAGAGGTCCTGCGTCGAGCGCAGAGCGGCGATCACCCGGCCCGGCGTCGTGTCGCCGGCCTGGTCCGTCAGCTCGCCCAGCCGCAGGCACCGCGGGCTCAGCTCGGCCGCGACCGCGCGGATCGCCTCGCTCTTGCCCACTCCGTTGAGACCCTCGACGCTCACCCACAGCGGCCGGACACGCCCGTCAGTGGCACGGGGACCGGGAAGGGTGGGGGCCGTTGTGCCCGGCTCCCTCTGCTCCGCGTGCCCGACCGGGTACTCCCGTTCAGCGCTCATGCTGCTCCTCCCAGGGGAAGACGACCCAGGTGTCCGTCAGTGAGGCGATGTAGTCGATGGCGCGGTGGGGGTCGGCGCCTCGCGTCCAGTTGGCCCGATTCACGGCGAGGACGGCGGTGCGTACCCGGGCGGGGCGGAGGGCGCGGACCATCCGGGCCGTGTGGGCGAGGGTGGCGCCGCTGCCGGCGATGTCGTCGACGAGCAGCACGTCCAGGCCCGCGAGGTCGCCGAGCGAGACGGGGTTGCGGACGGTGGGGACCGTGTTCTTGGCGGCGTTGATGCTGTCGCTGGTGGTGCGGGTGACCTCGACGGTGCGCATGTCGCGGATCGCGAGCCGGTGGGCGAGCCACGTGGCCGGGATCAGGCCGCCGCGGACGACCCCCACCACCACCTGCGGTACTCCCGCGGCCGCCACCTGCTGGGCGAGGGCTGCCGTCGCGGTGGTGAGGTCGTCCCACGTCAGGAACAGCGGGCCGGTCCGGTCAGCACGTGATGGTGAAGTCGGGGACGGTGCCATCTGCTCTGCCTCCTTCTCGATCGGGGCCGGGGCGCGGGTCACGGGGCGGTGGTGAGGGTGAGGAACTGCTGGGAGAGCACCGGGTCGCTTTCGAACCGGCCGCCGGCCTGCAGCGTGGTGGTGAGGGCGGCGTCCATGCGCACGCCCCGCATGCTCATGCACAGGTGCGTACCGCGGACGTGGACGGCGACGTCCCCGCGCCCGATCACGCCGGTGAGGTAGTCGAAGACCTGGCGGGTGAAACGCTCCTGGACCTGGAGCCGGCCGCCGAAGCGCTGCGCGATCCGTGCGAACTTCGACAGGCCCAGCACCTCGCCTTCCGGCACGTATCCGGCGGTGACCTGCAGGCTCATGGGCAGCATGTGGTGCTCGATACAGAGCGACCAGACGTTCATGCCGCCCACGACGACCAGCTGGCCGCTCAGCCGGGACTCGGTGAAGCAGGTGTCCACGGCAGCGCCGTCGGCGGACAGGAACGCCTTCCACCAGGCTGCGACGCGGCCCGGGGTGCCGCGCAGCCCGTCCCGGGCGGGGTCCTCGCCCAGCTCGACCAGGAGCTGGGCGATCAGGTCGGCGACGCGGTCGGTGTCGATGGCCGGCGCGGACCGGACGGGTTCGGGTAAGACGGTACTCGGGTCCGCCTCAGGGCTGGTGACGGACATCGTCATGGGCTCTCTCGCTTTCGGGCTGGGGAACGACACGGCGGAGGGGGACATCAGCGGCCTCGCGCGTCAGCGAAGGCGATCACGTGCAGCCGGGGCGTGAAGTACCAGTGCCGGGCCGCGACCGCGTCCGCGAGGACGCGGGTCGTGGCGGTGATCGCCTCCA
Source organism: Streptomyces sp. NPDC088124 (assembly GCF_040685895.1). Classification (NCBI taxonomy): domain Bacteria; kingdom Bacillati; phylum Actinomycetota; class Actinomycetes; order Kitasatosporales; family Streptomycetaceae; genus Streptomyces; species Streptomyces sp. NPDC088124. The sequence goes on from NZ_JBFBJB010000104.1 coordinate 5,875, forward strand.
CGGTGGTGCCCTCGGGCATCACCCACACCGGCGCCAGTCGGTACGTGTCGGCGAGATCGGCGATGCGCTCGAGGTCGGCGACCGAGGAGGCGACGAACTTGAACGCCGCCCGCCCCGACTCCACGAACGCCTCCAGCGCGGCGGGCACCACGCTCTTGGCCTCGTCCATGCCGAAACTGGCGATCTTGGGCGACACGTTGAAGCGAACTCCGTCGACCACCAACTCCGGCACGGGCGCCAGGGTGCCGTTCGTCTCGAACTCCACCCGCTTCCCGGCATCCAGCAGTCCCCGCACGAGCGGCACCAGACGCCTCTGCTGGAGCAGCGGCTCCCCACCGGTGATCACCATCAGCTCCACTGGCGAGGACATGGCCCAGGCCAGCAGGTCCTGCGCCGTCCGCTTCGTCGACTCCTTTCGCGGGTCGAACTGGGACCAGTCCCACGTGTACTTCGTGTCGCACTTGGTGCAGGTGAGGTTGCACCGGGACAGGCGGATGAACAGAGCGGGGTGCCCGCAGCTCGGGCCCTCGCCCTGGAAGGTCGGCACCTCGATGCCGAAGCACTCCGCGACGATCAGCGGGCGCGCGGCGTCGTCGGCCGCCGGCTCGATATCGATCGGCCCGGAAGTGGTCACCGCTCCTCCACGTCGAAGCGAGCCCAACTGCTCGCGGTCTCCCGGACGATGACGGCGACCAGGCGGCCGGGGATCTCGGGCTGGAGGTTCTGGAGGAACCAGCCGGCCAGGAAGCGGGCCAGGTGCTCAGAGGTCGGCGCGAAGGGCAGGATCTCGTGCAGGTTGCGGTGGTCGAGCTCGTCGGCCAGGAACTGCTTGAACGGGGCGAGCGCGCCGAAGTCCGTGATGAAGCCGGGCTCCTCCAGGACGGGAGCGGTCAGGATGGCCTCGACCTCGTAGCTGTGGCCGTGCTGCCGGGCGCACTTGTGCTCGGCCGGAAGTCCCGGGAGCCGGTGGCCGGCCTCGAATCCGAACTTCTTGCCGATGGTGAAGGTGCCGGGCGGCAGCTGAACGGAACTGGGGTCCATGATCTTCCTTCGTGGGTCGGGGCAGGGTGGCGATCAGCGGGGAGTTCAGCGCGCGGTCGACGCTGCCCTTCACGATGCATTTGTGACTGACCGGCCGTCATTGCCGGTGTTTCGTAGGAACATTGATGGGTCTGCGCAATGTGCGTCCGAGGGCCCAGTCGCCTTGGACGGCTCAGGGGTGTGGCCGAGCGGCGGAGGGCGGGGCAGTGGGCGGAGTTACCCGAGGGCGTCGTGCGGAGATCCAGCGGGAGGCAGCCCGGATCCGTGCTCAGTGCCAACGGGACGGCCACACCCAGGAACGGATCGTGACCGCCCTGCGCACGGCGCTGCCGGAGCTGACGGCCCTGGAGGCGTGGCGCCTCGCGCTGGGATGGTCCCGGCCCCAAGCAATCCGCGAGGTCGCCGCCGTCTACCGATCCGACGGGCTGCTGCCGCCAGGGCTGACGCCGGCCACGCTGTGCCGGTACGAACACGGACAGGAGGAGCCCGGGAACGAGTACCGGCTGATGATCTCGCGGGCGTACGGCGCACGCCCCGACCAGCTCGCCCTGGAGACACGCACCCTGTGGTGCAGCACCTGCGCGTCCCCCCTCCCGCTCCACTACGGTCAGTTCCAGCGCGAGGAGACGAACATCAGTCGAAGGGGATCCATGACGACCGCCAGTGGGCTGCCTGCCATCCGCGAATCCGTGCAGTGGGCCGTCTTGGACGCCCCGAACGGTTCGCCCGCCCTCATCGCCCTGGCCGAGGCGGCCGTGGAGCACTACGCCCTCAACTACAGCAAGCATCCGCCGGCCGTCCTGATGGACGAGGTCCGAGAAACGCGCAACCTGCTCTCCACCGCCGTGGCCGGAGCGGACCACGAGACGACGGAGGGCCTTCGCAGGCAGGTCGGCTGGCTGTCGGCGCTTCTGGGCAACCTCGCCTACCACCTGGACGACCGCGCCGGCTCCCGCACCCACCTCACCCTGGCCGGTGCCCTCGGCGAGTCCACCCGCGAGCCGGCACTCACCGCCTGGGCCAGCGGGGCGCTGGCCATGGTCGCCACCGCACGCCAGGACTGGGAGCACGCCCGAGGACACGCCGAGTACGGCCTCCAGCACGCGCCCGAAGGACTGCGGCGTGCCCAGCTCCTGGGATGGGCCCTGCTGCCAACCCTCGCTGCCACGGGCCGGACCGCGGAAGCAGACGACGTCGTCGCCGAGAGCGACGAGATCATGGGCACGGGCATCGAGCTGCCCGGACGTTTCGGATACGACCGCGCCGAGCACCGCCTTCACGTTGCCGAGGCTCACCTGACCCTCGAACGCTTCGACCGGGCCGCCGCCGTCGCACGAGAGTCCATCGACGTCGCGCCCTCCGAGACGCCGGGGTGGGTCGCCGCCACCCTCGTGCTTGCGCTCGCGGAGGCCCGCGACGCCCCGGACCAGGCAGCCGCCCGCGCGTTGCGCGTACTCGACCTGATCCCGCCACCACGGCTCCGGGCGACCGCCCGCGACCGCCTGGCGCGACTGGGACGATTGCTCGATGCCACGGCGGTCAGCTCGGCTACCGAGCTGACCGAACGCCTGCGCTCTCTCCCGGCCCCGATCCGAGCCGACGGAACAGCGGCGTAACCCTCCAGGCCGCGTGAGGATGAACGTGCAGAGGTGTCGTGGAAGGCGGTGCGCGGCTCGGTCGCGGTGACTCCTGGAAGGGGAAACCGTATGGCGAGGAGGAGGTCCGCCACTGCCACCGACATGCGCAGGGGCAGGTCTGCCAGGGAGGTCACCGCTCCTGCCCCGCAGGGTTCAGCTCGAGGGCGTCGCCGTTGTTACGCGGTGGGGGTACGGCGGCTGCGGTGCGCTCCAGCACAGTGGCCGTGTCGATGAGCGCGACATGCGAAAAGGCTTGCGGTACGTTGCCGACCTGCTCCTTGCGGCGGGAGTCCCATTCCTCGGCGAGGAGCCCGACGTCGTTGCGTAGCGCGAGGAGCTTCTCGAAGAGCTGGCGGGCCTCGTCGGTCCGGCCGATCATCGCCAGGTCGTCGGCGAGCCAGAACGAGCATGCGAGGAACGCACCCTCGTCGCCTTCCAGGCCGTCCACGCCTTCCTGGTCGCCGGCCGTCGGGTAGCGCAGGATGAAGCCGTCCGGGGTCGTCAGCTCCCGCTGGACTGCTTCGATCGTGCCGATCACGCGCTTGTCCTCGGGCGGGAGGAAGCCCATCTGCGGGATCAGCAGGAGCGAGGCGTCAAGCTCGGCGGAGCCGTACGACTGCGTGAAGGTATTCCGCTTCGGGTCGTAGCCCTTCTCGCAGACCTCGCGGTGAATGGCCGCGCGCAGGACGCGCCACCGCTCAAGCGGGCCGTGCGCTGCGCCGGACTCGATCAGCCTGACCGTGCGGTCGACGGCGACCCACGCCATCACCTTGGAGTGCACGAAGTGCCGGCGCGGTCCGCGGACCTCCCAGATCCCCTCGTCCGGCTCGTGCCAGTGCTGCTCAAGCCACTCGACCAGAACGATCTGGAGGTCCGCAGCAGTCTCGTCCACTCCTAGGCCGGCCTGTCGGGCCCGGTCGAGGGCGTCGGTGACCTCGCCGTACACGTCGAGCTGGAGCTGGTGGGCGGCCCCGTTGCCGATGCGGACGGGCGATGATCCCAAGTGGCCGGGCAGGTGGGTCAGTTCGGATTCCGGCAGGCGGCGCTTGCCGGTGATCCCGTACATGATCTGCAGCCTGTCGGGGTCTCCCGCGACGGCGCGCAGCAGCCACGCGGCCCAGTCGCGGGCCTCGTCCCGGTAGCCGGTGCGCAGCAGGGAGGACAGGGTGATCGCCGCGTCCCGGAGCCAGCAGTAGCGGTAGTCCCAGTTCCGGGAGCCTCCGATGTCCTCGGGCAGCGATGTCGTCGGCGCCGCGACGATTCCGCCGGTGGGCGCGTAGGTCAGGGCCTTGAGGGTGATCAGGGAGCGGGTCACCGCCTCGCGGTACGCGCCGCGGTAGGTGCACTGCTCCGCCCACTGCTCCCAGTAGGCGAGCGTCCTGGCCAGCGCCGCCTCGGGAGCGATGACGGCGGGCGGCGCCTGGTGGGAGTCGCGGTAGGTGAGGGTGAAGGCGACCCGGTCGCCTTCGGACAGGGTGATGTCCGAGGACAGGGCTCCGTCGCGTACGGCGGTGGGCGCCGGGGTGTCGAGCCACAGCGCGTCCGGGCCGGCGACCAGCACGTGCCGGTCCCCGACGGCCACGATCCGGGGGTGGACGAGGCCGTAGTCGAACCGCGGGCGCAGCCGGGAGCGGACGGTGACCCGGCCGCTGACGGCTTCGACGATGCGGACGATGTGTGGGGTGTGGTTCTGGTTCTCGGAGGGCAGCATGAAGTCGGTGATCCGCAGTGTGCCGCCGGTGGTGACCCAGGTCGATTCCAGGGCCAGCGTGTCGCCGACGTAGCGGCGGTGGGTCGCTGGCGCGGGCGCCTTCCCGTCCCCGAGGGGGCCGAGCTGCCACGAGCCGTGCGTCTGGTCGCCCAGGATCGCGGCGAACGCGGCGGCGGAGTCGAAACGCGGGAAGCATCCCCAGTCCAGGGAGCCGGTCCTGCTGATCAGTGCGGCGGTGTGGAGGTCGCCGATGAGGGCGTAGTCCTCGATACGCTGAAACATAAAGTGGTACATCCGTCCGATTTTGGTGTGGGTGGTGCGGTTCGTGCGGGTGGTCAGGTTGTCTGGCGGCGGGGCCGCGTGCGGGCCAGGGCGATGGCCCGGGCCAGCCGCCAGGCGGTGCCGTCGGGGGCTTCACCGGCGAGATGGAGGTGTGTCGTCAGCAGCGCGCACAGCACGGCGTCCGTGTCGGTGTGCGGTGCTGCCTTGAGCGCGGCCCGCTGTTCTTCCAGTGCCGCTTGCCGGGCCGCCCAGTGCTCTTCGACGAGTACGCGGCCGGCGCGAGTTCGGCGCAGCCCGGCCCAGTCGCCCGGGTGGATGAGTTCACGCGCCTGCTGGAGCAGCGTTCGGGGGAGTCGGCCGGTCGAGCGTGGCTTGGGCTGAGCGGACAGCCAGCGCATCCCGCCCGTGACGCTCTGGTGGAGGCCTGCTGCGATGACCGTGAGGTTCGCCGCCGCGAGGACCGGCCCAGGGGCCAAGTCGTACTGGTGGGTGTACTGGTGGGCGAGGACTGCCGAGTCGGCCGCCCAGACCTCTTCCGCGGCCGCCAGGCCCCTCCGGGTGCCCCACAGGCCGATATGCGGCCTGTACGGGACGAGGACGATGTCGCTGATCACTCCGGTGTCGACCAGGTGGCTCGCCCACTCACCGAGCGTGCGCATAGCGCCGGCGGGCTGCGCGGAGTCGCGGATGGTCAGCTCGGTGTGGGGAAGCCCGGCCTCGTCGCGGGGCGTGATCCACCAGATCGACTCGGGGAGTTCCGCGCCAAGTTGGGGAAGATGGTCGACGAGCAGGGCGTGGCGGACCTGCGGCTGGCAGTACAGCCGGGCGGACAGATACCGGGAGGCACCGGGCAGATGGGCCTGGCCGCGTCCCGTCACCGGGGCGTCCCGCACGGCCGGCGCTGGACGGCGCGGCGCCGTGGAGGACAGGTAGGTGACGATCTCGTGGGGCCGGCCGCCGCACCAGCCGTAGGCGTCTGGCGGCTCGGCCTCGATGAGCGTCAGCTGTCCCACGGATCGTGGCCGTTCCAGGTGCGAGCGCAGCAGCACACGGTGGGCCGGGTGCTCCAGGTCCAGACGCAGCGGCGTGTCGAAGTACTCCAGATAGACGTGGCGGGGCAGCCGCCACCGCGCGCCCAGCGCGGCGAAGGCCTCCTCCCACTCGTCAACGGGCGCGTCCGGGCCGGGAAGGCCGGTATGGGCCAGGCGCCAGGTGGCCGGGCTGAGGATGGTGCGGCCGGCACGGACCCGGGGCCGGACAGCTAAATACCGGGCTGCGCCCCAGTCCCAGGCGGTCAGGTCGCCGATGCTGCCGATGAGCCTGCTGCTCTGGCCGCGCTGCACCTCGTCCAGGAACCGGGCGATGCCCGGGGTCTGGCATTCGAGCTGGAGCGGGTGCGGGATCGCGGCTTCGAGGACCTTCCCGCGCGAGAGCGAGACCAGGTGCAGACGCTCCTGGTGGCAGGTCACGGCCAGGTCGCCGGGGGCGATGACATCGGGGTCGCTCTCGCGGAACTCCGACAGCGAGACCAACGGCGCGACCAGGCGTGGTGTCTGGGTGATGTGGATCGCCCGCGGCAGCAGGGCGGGAAACGACAGCTGCACGGGCAGCGCACCGCGCACAGCCGTGGGCCGGCGGGCCAGCATGCCGAGCAGTTCGCTGGGCGAGTCCTGGCCGGCGAGCACGGCGGCCAGGCGGCCGCCGCTGAAGTGCCCCCAGCCCCGGCCGACACGCCGCACCTGGAAGGTGAACTCCCCTGCGTCCAGCGCCCGCACGCTCGGGGCGTGCAGGGAGCCGGCGACCTCCAGATGAGCGGGCGCGTCCGCGGCGCCGGTCGGCCGGTCTCCGGCGAGCTGCTCGATCAGGGCCTCGTCCAGGACGAGGTCTTGCTCCTGGGCGACGGCGCGCTGCGCGAGAGCCACCAGCAGCTGATCACGGCGCACGGTGCGCGGCTGCGGGGCGCGCACGGTCCCGTGGTAGTCCTCAGGAAAACCGAGCCCGGTGTGCGGGTCCAGCAGGTCCAGCAGCGGCACCAGGGTGCCGTCGCCGTACCGTTGCCGGAAGCGGTCACGGTAGCGGATCCATGCCTGGGTGCCCCGCGGCTCCGGCGTGACCCGGGCCAGCACGCCGGCCGCCGCCTCGGCCTCCCAGGCCACCGCCCGGGGGACCGTTACGTTTGCGTCCAGACGGACGTCCACGGCCAGAGGAGAAGGCCGGTCGACCACCTGACGCATCCGCCCCGCGACGGCGCCGCGGCACCGGTCCGCTACCTCCGGCGCCATCGGCGGCCGGTCGTTGAGGGCACGTATCTGCGCGTGGATCTGCGGGAGCACCGAGACCAATTCCGCGCCGGGGCCGTACGGCGCGACGGCCGCGCGTTCCAGCTCACGCACCACATGGGCGAGCCCGTCGAGCTCGGTGCCCGGCGGCTGGAGGCTGGTCAGCAGCATCCGCCGGGAGATCAGCAGGTCCAGCACCTCCTCGGCTCCGCGCGCACCGAGCTCGGGGTGAGCGGCGGCGAGTTTCCCGGCCACCTCGCGGTAGGGCAACGGGCTGGACGTCAGCCGGACAACATCCTCGACCACCGCGGTGCGACGGACGCTCACCTCCTGCACAGCCGTTCCCGTCGCGTCCAGCGCGCGCTGCTGCCAGGGCAGCACCAGCCGCTCACCGCGGATCCGAAGGACGTTGTTGGCCGTGACCCGCAGGCGCCGCCGAATCTGCGGGAGCGCTTCGAGCTGCTGCACCACGGCGGCGAGCCACTCCCCGTCCGCGCGGGTGAGCGCCTCATGGTTCTCACCCCACCGCACCTCGGTCCCGTCTCCGAAGCAGCCCTCGGCGACGCCCGCGAACAAACCGAACGGCGTGACCCGGTACGACAAACGCAGAACATAGCTGAGCAGGGACAGCACGAGCCGCCCCAGCTTTTCCGGATCGTCGGGCCGCCGCGCAGCGAGGCCGTCCAGGTCGCGGGCGAGGTCGGGACTCGCGTAGCGGACGGCGGCCGCAATCTGCGGGATGCTCCAGGTCTCAAGCAGCCAGCGCCGCCAGGACCTCGCCCCGGAAGGCGCGCGGCCGGCCAGGTCCGGTACCGGCGGGACCGGCAGCCGGTGCAGGAGCACGGAGCGCACCATGATGCATCGCTGCGCACGGAAAACGGATCGGGTACTCATGTCACCTCGGTCTTCTGACTAGTGAGCGGTGGAAGGACAGGCCGGGACGGGCGGGTTACACGTCGCCGAAGAAGTGCTCAAACGCATTCGCGGTGCGGGGGACTTCGGCCACCTGGACATCAAGGACTGCGGCGAGCGGCCGCGCTCGGGACTCGGCGTGTTCGGTGCAGGCGGAGTTGTCTGCGGTGGTGTCCGCCGGTGACTCGGTCGCACAGGCAGCGGTCATCGGATTCCTCCGTGGATACCCCTGCCTTCAGGCAGGGGAGGAAACGGGCTCCTGCGGAGCGGGGCAACGAGCTGCCATCCGCCGTCAGGGCGGATCGCAGTGCTCTGAACCGGAGGTTTGATGTCAAGTCGCGGCATCGCTAGTTTGTGAGCGTGGCCACGATGTGCGTGAAGCGGGCGTACAAGTACCGCTTCCATCCGACCGATGCGCAGGCAGCCGAGCTGTCGCGCACGTTGGGCTGTGTGCGCAAGGTCTACAACATGGCGCTCGCCGCCCGCACCGAAGCATGGGCGCGGCAGGAGCGGGTCAACTACAACCAGACGTCGGCGATGCTGACGGCGTGGAAGAAGACAGAGGAACTGGCCTACCTTTGCGAGGTGTCGTCGATCCCGCTTCAGCAGTGCCTTCGGCACCTGCAGACGGCGTTCACGAACTTCTTCGCCAGGCGGGCGAAGTACCCGCGGTTCAAGTCGCGCAAAAAGTCGCGGAAGTCCGCCGAGTACACCACCTCCGGTTTCCGCTTCCGCGAAGGGAAGCTGACTCTGGCGAAGATGTCCGGTCCGCTGGACATCGT
>NZ_JBFBJB010000105.1:0-13958 GCF_040685895.1 Streptomyces sp. NPDC088124
CCGGTGCCGACGACGGCGGGGCCGGACCAGCCGCTGTCGAGCAGCCGGGTGAGCTCCCGGGTCAGTGCCAGCCGCACCGGCCGGGCGCGGCCCCCGCGAGAAGACCCAGGACACGGCCGCCACCAGCGCGGCGGCCAGCGCCACGACCCCGGCCAGGGTCACCTGGAGCAGCAGCGCCCCGCAGGCGGCCCCGGCGAACATGGCGAGCACGGAGCCGGCCCGGCGATGCGGCCTGGCGCCGGTCCCGGCCCCGAGCACGCTCTCCGCGGTGAGCGCCGTGAGGGTCTGGGTGAGCACCGTCGTGGTCAGGTCCCGGGGCCCCAGCAGCCGTACCGTCGCGTTCTGCAGCCCGCAGCAGAGCCCGAGCAGCGCGACGACCGCCAGCCGTTGCCTGCCCTCGGCGCGCAGCGCCCCCGTACCGAGCAGCAGCGCCGTCAGCGCGAGACCGGCCGCCTGCCCGGCGAAGGCGCGGCCGAGCCAGAGCCGTGGCCGGTCGCCGAGGAGCCTGCTCAGCTGACCGCCGAGAAACGCCCCGAGCACGAAGGCCGTCATCGCCACGATCGGCGCGACGACCGGCAGTTGACTGCTCCGTACGACGGAGAATCCCAGGAAGACCACATTGCCGGTCATGTTGGCGACGAAGACATGGCCGAGCCGCAGAAAGCTCACCGCGTCCACCAGACCGGTCGTGAACGTCATGACCAGCAGCGCCCCCACGGCCCACCGGCGCCCCACGGGAAGTTCCTCGGTCACCGGGACCCACCTGCTCTCTGCCGTGCCCGTGCTCTTCCGTGACGTACCGCGCGGCACGCCACGGACCCTAACCAAGCAGGTCACGGTCCTGATAAGAAGAACCCCGAGCGGGCATGGTCCCCACGCCCCGACGCAGCGAAGGAGAGCTCCGTGCCGCAGCAGCCCGGACGCACCGAAGAACCGCGCGACTCCTCCGTACCGCCGGTGGTACGGAACTGGGCGGGCAACGTCACCTTCCGGGCGGCGCGTCTGCACACCCCCGCGTCGGTGGAGCGGTTGCGGGAGATCGTCGCGGGCTCCGACGCGGTACGGGCACTCGGCAGCGGCCACTCGTTCAACACGATCGCCGACACGCACGGCGACCTGGTCTCGGTGGCCGGTCTGCCGGCGACCGTGGAGGTCGACACGGCGGCGCACACGGTCACGGTCGGCGCGGGGATGCGGTTCGCCGAGTTCACCGGCGCCGTCCACGCCGCCGGCCTCGCCCTGCACAACCTCGGCTCGCTTCCGCACATCTCCGTCGCGGGCGCCTGCTCCACCGGGACCCACGGCTCGGGGGCCGGCAACGGCACCCTGGCCTCCGCCGTACAGGCGCTGGAGATCGTCACCGCCGACGGCGAACTGCTCCGGCTCGCCCGCGGGGACGCGGACTTCCCCGGTGCCGTGATCGCCCTGGGCGCCCTCGGCGTGGTCACGCGGATGACACTCGGTCTCGTGCCGGCCTACGAGATCCGGCAGCGGGTGTACGACGGGCTGGCGTACGCGCGGCTGCGCGAACACTTCGACGAGATCCTGACCGCCGCCTACAGCGTGAGCGTCTTCACCGACTGGCGGCCCGGCGGCGCGGCGCAGCTGTGGCTGAAGCAGCGACCCACCGATGGCGCCGCCGGACCCGTCCCCGGCGAGGGTCCCGCGCCGGACACCTGGCTCGGCGCGGTCGCCGCGGACGGCCCCCGTCACCCGGTGCCCGGCATGGACGCGTCCACCTGCACCGAACAGGCCGGTGTCCCGGGGCCGTGGCACGAACGGCTCCCGCACTTCCGCGCCGGCTACGTCCCGAGCAGCGGCGACGAACTCCAGAGCGAGTACTTCGTGGCCAGGGAGGACGGTCCCGCCGCGTTCGACGCGCTGGCCCGCATCGGGGAGCGGATCGCGTCCGTCCTCCAGATCGGCGAGATACGTACCGTCGCCGCCGACGACCTGTGGCTCAGCCCGGCGTACGGACGGGACACGGTGGCCTTCCACTTCACCTGGGTCCCGGACACCGGCGCGGTGACGCCGGTGCTGGCCGCGATCGAGGAGGCGCTGGCGCCGTTCGCCACCCGGCCGCACTGGGGCAAGCTCTTCGTGATGGGACCCGAGCATGTCCGCGGGCTGTACGAGCACTACGCGGACTTCGAGGCGCTGACGGCGAAGCTCGATCCGCGGGGTGTGTTCCGCAACGAGCTGCTCGACCACTACTTTCCTGGTGGAAAGTGACGCAAATCACCGATTCGATGGTGCGTCAGAAGATTTGTCATAGAAAGTTAACCTGCGCCACAGACAAGGCCCAGTCGAGGTTCCTAGCCTCACCGCCATGTCCCGTCATCGTCACGCCCCCTCCGCCCGCGGCTCCCTGCCGCGCCGGGCCGCCTTCCCGGCGGCCGCCGCCGCGGTCGTCTGCCTGACCGTGTGGACGGCGACGGGCTTCCCGTCGCCGGTCCGCGGCGACTCCGACGCCGTTCCGCGGTCGGGCGGACTCTCCCGGTCCGCCACCGCCGCCCTGGAGTCGCCGTCCGCCGCGTCCTCGGCCACTTCGTCCCGCGCCGCCGCGTCCTCGCGGACGGTCGACCCCGACCAGGTCCTGACGCGGCGGCTCGCCGCCCTGCCGAAGCCCGCCAAGGCATCCGTCTCGGTCGCGCTCATCGATCTCAAGGACGGCCGCGAGGCCGACTACGGCGTCGGCACGGGGAAGGCCCTGGCGACGTACGACACGGCGAGCATCGTGAAGGTCAACATCCTGGTGGCGCTCCTGCTCCAGGCGCAGGACGAGCACCGCGCGCTCACCGCGGTGGAGAAGTCCCGCGCCACCAAGATGATCAAGGTGAGCGACAACGAGTCCGCGAACGCCCTGTGGCGCGCGATAGGCAAGGGCGACGGTCTGGACGCGGCGAACCGGCGGCTGGGCATGACCGGCACGACCGCGGGCAGCGGCCCGCTCTGGGGGCTGACGCAGTCGACCGCGGCCGACCAGATCGCCCTGCTGTCGGCGGTCTTCGGCGGCGACGCCACCTCCCCGCTGACCGCCGCCTCCCGTGCGTACGTACGGAGCCTGATGGGCGGGATAGAACCCGGCCAGGACTGGGGCGTCTCGGCGGCGGGCACGGTCACCGGGCTGAAGAACGGCTGGCTCTCGCGGAGCGCGACCGGTCTGTGGGACGTGAACAGCATCGGCCGGATCGTGGTGGACGGGCACAGCTATCTGCTCGCCGTGCTCTCCCGGGGCAGCGTCAGCATGGAGGCGGGGATCTCCTTGGTGGAGAAGGCCGCCACCACCGCGGTCTCGGCCTCCCGGGAGTGGACGTGAGCCCGCCTCACGGCCTCCCGGGCGCGGGCGTGGCGCGGCGGCTCACGGCTTCGCGGCGGTGGCCACCACCAGGACACAGCGCGGGCTGCCGTCCGACCGCGTACCGAGTTCCGGCAGGGGCAGCAGACCGGTCGTGAAGCCCGCCCCGGCCAGGTCGTCCATCACATCGGGCAGCCGGAAGGTGCGGTAGTACATCACGAACGACGGGTGCCAGAGCAGATTGCGCAGCCGCATCACCCCGTCGAACCCCCACATCGCCCAGTACGCCGCCGAGCCGACCCGGGGCGGCGCGGGCACCGGGAAGACGAACCTGCCGCCCGGCCGCAGCGCCGCGTACGCCTGGGCGAAGAGCACGGGCCGCTCGCCGGGCAGGAAGTGGCCGAACGCCCCGAAACTCACCGCCAGGTCGAAGGCGTCCCGGAACGGCAGGGCGCGCGCGTCGGCCCGTACCCAGTCCACGGCCGGTGAGCCGGACCGGCCCGGCGCGGCGGGTTCCGGAAGGCCGGCCGACGCGGCGCGCGCCGCGGCGAGCATCCCCGCGCTGAAGTCGACGCCGGTGGCCCGCTCCGCGCAGAGCCGCCGCAGCACCGCCACCCCCGCGCCGGTCCCGCAGCAGATGTCGAGTCCGGTACGGAAGGGGCCGAGCGGCGCGGCCGCACGGACCACCGCGTCCAGCAGCGGCTCGGGCGTCCGGAACGGCGTCCGGTCGAACTTCGGCGCCAGCAGGTCGTAGCCGTGCTCGACCGACGACAGTGCCTGCACGGCGAGTTCGCGAAGGGTCGGGCCCTCAGGGGTGAACATCACCGCTCACCCTATCCACCACACGGCGCGCGCCCTCACGGGGCACCCGTCAGCCCGGCGCGGGCGGCGGCGATCCGGCGCACCGCCTCCCGCAGCCGGTCGGGCGGCTGGGTGAACGGGAGCCGCAGCCACCGCTCAAGACCGTCCTGCACCCCGAAGCGCGCTCCGGGCGTCAGCAGCACGCCGTGCTGCCGCGCGGCGCCGGCCAGCCGCGTACCGATCGGCTCCGGCAGCCGGCACCAGAGGTTCACGCCCCCCTCCGGCGTACGGAAGGACCAGTCGGGGCACTCGGTACGCACCGCCCCGGCCAGCGCGTCCCGCTGTGCGCGCAGCGCACGGCGGCGCGGTCCCGGACACGGCATGGGGTCGGTGAGCAGCCCGGCGAGCCAGAGCTGTTCGAACAGCGGTGAGCCCAGGTCCAGCGAGGCCCGGACGGCACCGAGCCGGCCGATCAGCTCCTCGGAGGCCCTGATCCAGCCGATCCGCAGCCCGCCCCAGTGGGTCTTGGCGGGCGAGCCCACCGTGATCGTCCAGCGCGGCGCGAACGCGGCCAGCGGCGGCGGCGCGCCTTCGGTCCGGCACCCGTCGCCGGCCCCGTCCCCGGCCCCGTACCCGTACCCGATGCCGTCCGGGACCCCGTTCCCGTCGCCCGCGCCCCCCAGATCCAGCTCCACCGCCGACTCGTCGACGACCGTGTGGGTCCGGGTGGCGGCCAGCACGGCGCCCAGCCGTTCGCGGTCCTCGGCGGCCATCCGCCGCCCGGTGGGGTTGTGGAAGTCGGCCATCAGATACGCCAGCCGGGGCGAGGTCTGGCGGAGCGTCGCCGCGATCCCGTCGATGTCCCAGCCGGACGCGGCGAACGGATCGACCGGTACGGGCACCAGATGGCCCCGCGCCGCCGTCACCGCGTCGAAGGCGTGCGGATAGCCCGGCTGTTCGACCAGGACCCGGTCGCCGGGCCCCGCCAGCAGTCGCAGCGCCAGGGCGAAACCGTGGTGCGCCCCATTGGTGATCATGATCTCGGACGGCGCGGTGGGCAGCCCCCGCGCCGTGTAACGGGCGGCGAGCCGCTCGCGCAGCGGCATGATGCCCAGATCGTCGTACGTCTCGTCGTGCAGCGCCTCCCGCAGGGCCCGCTGCGCCGCCTCGAAGGCCGGCAGCAGACCGTCCGCGGCACCGGGGGAGGCCCGCGTGAGATCGATCAGCCCGGCCCCGTCCGGCAGCCCGGTGCCCGGGTGACGTACGCCGGGCGGAGCCGCCGTCCAGGACCCGGAACCCTGCCGGGACGCGACCAGCCCCGCGTCCCGCAGCCGCTCCAGCGCGGCGCCGATCATGGTCCTGCTGACCCCGAGCGCGCCGGCGAGCTCCCGCTCGGACGGCAGCCGCGTTCCCGGCGGCAGCCTGCCGTCCCGGACCCGGGTGGCGAGGGCGTCGGCCAGGTCGTGGCCGCCGCTGCGCGGACCGCCCCGGTGCCACTGCCCGAGCAGGGATGCCAGCCGGTCGGCGGAGATGCGGCCGGTGGCATGGCTGCTGAGAGGCGGCAATCCATTCATCGGGCCACTGTAATGAGATTGGTCATGCAGTGGTATGCGGAAACCGGCCAATCGGCCTTCTCTCAGGAAAATGGACTGATGTCCGGTTGTCCGGACGAGGGAACGGCACGACGAGGGAATGGCACACGGTGAACGGCGCATGCCGAACGGCGTGCGCCGAACGCCGGATCCGGTGGTGCTCACGGAAGCCCCGGGGCCCGGTGCAGGCGCCGGGCCAGGAGCGCCAGTTGGAGCCGCAGCCGCCCGTACGGGTCGCGCACCGGCCAGCCGAGCCACTGCTCCGCCTGTGCCAGCCGGTCCTGGAGCGTCGAGTGGTGCACGGTCAGCTCCGTCGCCGCCGCGCGCAGGCTCGGCGCGAACGCGACCGTGTGCAGCGTGAGCGCCGCCCAGGGCGCCGCGGCCACCGCGCGCTCCAGCGCCCGCACGTCGGGCACCGGCTCGGCCCCGGCACCGACCGCGCCCGCCAGCAGCACCAGGGAGCCCAGGTCGTCCGCGTACACCGTCCTCGGCCCGGGGTCCCGCTCGTCGCCCTCCGCCGTGAACCGCAGCGCGACGCGCGCGGCGGCCCATGACGCCGGGAGGCCGAGCACCGGCACGGCGGGACCGATCCCGGCCCGCCGTCCCCCGGCCGCGGCAGGCCGGCCCGCCCCGGACAACCGTGGCGCACCGGAGGCCCGGCACGCCCCGGCCGGCCGGGCCTCCGGTCCGGTCACCGCCTCGACGGCGGGCGGCGCCCCGGCCGCCGCCACCGCACGGGCCAGAGCCGTGTTCCCCAGCCCGAGCCGCCCGGCGGCCCGCCGTCGCGCGTGCGCCGGGGCGGACGCGTCCAGCAGTACCTCCACCGAGGCCGGATCGCCGCCGGGCCCCTGGACCGGGGCCCGGCCCCGGGTCCGGTCGAGGACCACCCGCGCGGCGGCCGTGAGCCGTTCCACCACCATCGAGTGGACCTCGCCGGGGCCGGGCGGCCCGGCCAGCTCCAGCCACACCGCGGGGACGCCACCCGGCTCCAGCGGCGCCGACATCCAGTGGGGACCGGGTGGAGCGCCACCGTCCAGGCGTACGCCGTCGGCGCCGACCCGGATCCGTACCCCCCGCTCCTCGTCCACCAGCCGGGCCGGGCAGCCGGAGAGCACCGCGGCGCCGCGCACCAGCGCCTCCAGGCCGGCCCGGCCCTCGACCAGCCGGTCGAAGTACGCGATCACCTGGAGCGCCGCCCCGGCGTCGGGGTCGAGCGCGGCGAGTCTGCCGGCGAGCTCCTTCACGCCCTCATCCTGCGGTGCCGGACGCCCGCGGCCAAACATGGGTGCGGGCGTCCGCCGTTCCCATTCCCGGCGGCCGGGTTCAGTTCTCCAGCAGCCGGGTCAGCCAGCGGAGTTGGGCGGCCCTGGCATCCTGGGCGAGCGCGGTCTGCGGCGCCAGCCCCTCGAAACCGTGGAAGCCGCCGGGCCACACGTGCAGTTCCGCCCGGCCGCCCGCCTGCCACAGCCGGGAGGCGTACGCGACGTCCTCGTCCCGGAAGGTCTCGGCCGAGCCGACGTCGATGAACGCGGGCGGCAGTCCGGACAGATCCGTGGCCCGCGCCGGAGCGGCGTACGGGGAGACGTCGGGGCCGCCGCGCGCCTCGCCCAGCAGGGCGGTCCAGCCGGTGTGGTTCGCGGCCCGGTCCCACACGCCGAGTCCCGCCATCTGGAGGCTCGACGGGGTGTCGTTGCGGTCGTCGATCATCGGGCACATGAGCATCTGCCCGGCGAGCGCGGGACCGCCCCGGTCGCGGGCGAGCAGAGCGACGGCGGCGGCCAGTCCACCCCCCGCGCTGCCGCCCTCGACAATGATCCTGGCGGGGTCGATGCCCAGCTCGGCCGCGTGCTCCGCCGTCCAGAGCAGCCCCGCGTACGCGTCCTCCACCGGCGCCGGATGCGGATGCTCGGGGGCGAGCCGGTACTCCACCGACACCACGACCAGGCCGAGTGCGAGCGCCCAGTCGAGGGCGCCCTCCAGGCCGGTCCTGCGGTCGCCGAGGATCATGCCGCCGCCGTGTATGTGGTAGAGCGCGGGCAGCCGGGTGGCCGGACCTGTCCCGGTCGGCCGGCAGACGAGCAGGGAGATGTCCGGCTCACCGGGCGGCCCCGGCACCGTACGCTCCTCGAACGCGATGGCGCCGTCCCGGCTCAGCTCCTCGTCGGACGGCCCCAGATCCAGGGCGCTCCGGGCGGCCGGGATGTCCGCGAGTTCCAGCGCGCCGCCCATCTCGGCGGAGATGATGTCCAGCGCCGCCGCCAGCTCCGCGTCGAACGGCGGGGGCGGCGGAACCGGGCGGCCGGTCCCGGTGGGGTGGGGCGGGGTGGCGGTCATCGGCTCTCCCTTGTCCGTGGTCACGTCCCCGTGACCGGTGGTGGCCATCCTGCCGCCGGGGCGACGGCCACCGGGAGTGGCGGGACGGCGGGGATCACCCGCCGGTCGGCGGGTTCCGGACCCCGCCCCTCCATGACCGTCCCCGCTGGTGGGCCGGCCGCCGGCAATCCCCGCCGGCCGGCCGGCGGTCACTCGCCGCGGGCCGGGATCCGCGCCGGGGAGAACTCCACCGGCAGGGATTTCGGCACCCGGGTCCACGGGGACGGGTGCCAGGCCACCTCGTCGGCGGGGATCGCGAGCTTCATGTCGGGCAGCAGATGCAGCACGGTGTTGACGGCGGTCCGGGTGATCAGCCGCGCCGGCACCTGCGCGGGACAGACGTGCGGCCCCGCCGAGAAGGCGAGATGGGCGCGGTTGCCCGGCTCGCTCATGCCGTCGTCGGGACGGATCACCGGATCGTCGTTGGCGGCGGCGATCCCCAGGATCAGCGCGTCACCGCGCCGGATGAGCCGGCCCCCCAGCTCCGTGTCGGCGAGCGCGTAGCGGGCGGGCTGGTTGTTCATCGGCGGGTCGCGCCACAGCGCCTCGTCCAGCGCGTCGTCGACCCCGAGCCGGCCCCCGTGCATCCGGGCGGCGAAGCGCGGATCGGTGAGCAGCAGCCGCAGCGCCAGCGAGGTCCAGGCGTGGACGCCCTCCGTACCGGCGGAGATCATCACCGCCATCGACTGCAGCCGTTCCTCGTCGTTGCGGAGGTTCGGATGGTTGATGAACGACGTGGTCAGATCGTCCGCCGGGTTGCTGTGCCGCTGGCGCAGCGCGTCGGCGAGGATCTCCTCGAAGTGCCGGTTGCCGTCCTGGGAGTCGTCCGCGCTGCCGAACACGGCGACCAGCGAGCCCAGCAGCCGCTGGCCCTCGTCGCTGTTCAGCCCGAAGAGCGACGCGATGGAGAGCATCGGCACGATCGTCGCGTAATCGGTCACCAGGTCCGCCAGACCGCGCTGGGAGAACCCCGCGATCAGCTCCGTGCACACCGACTCGACCTGGCGGCGCGCCCGGCGCTGGTCGATCCGGGCCACCCCCTCGTCGAGGGGCTGGCGCAGCCTGCGGTGTTCCGCGCCGTCGGCGCCGAGGACATTGGCGCGCCAGCCCATCATCGGGAGCAGCCTCGACCGCGGGGACACCACCCCGTCGTTGAGGTCGCGCCAGTTCCTGGCGTCACGGGAGTAGATCTGCTCCTGCCGGGTGATGGTCAGCAGCTCCCGGTAGCCGAGGACCAGCCAGGCGTGCACGCCGGGCGCCAGTTCGACCCGGGCGACATTGCCCCACCGGGCGCGCAGCGCGCGGTAGGCCTCCCGGGGGTCGGGCGCGCCCGTCGCCGCGAGGAGCGGCAGCGGCTCGCCCGGCCCGCCCAGGGAGGCGGCGGAGGCGCCGGACGCGCCGGGCTCGCCCGGCGCTCCGGGTGCGAGGTGTGCCGGGCACTCCGGCGGGGCCGAGAGCGGGGTGAGCCCGGGGGGACGGATCATGAGGCGGCCTCCTCGGTGGACTCGGCGCCGAAGTGCGCGACGTGGGACACGTACTCGACCAGGCTGATCAGGGCGTCCACCGACGGCATGCGCTCCCGTGCGTCGCACAACACCACGGGGGTGTCCGGCAGCAGGTCGAGCGCGCCGCGCAGCTCCGCCGTCCCGTGCACCTCGCTGTCGGGGAACTGGTTGATGGCGACCGCGAACGGCAGCCCGCGCAGCTCCAGTTGTTCGAGGACGTCGAAACTGTCCTCCAGCCTCCGGGTGTCGACGATGACGAGGACGCCGAGCGCGCCCTCCGCGAGTCCGTCCCAGAGGTCCCAGAACCGGCGCTGCCCCGGGGTGCCGAACAGATAGAGCACCAGCCGGGAGTTGAGGGTGATCCGGCCGAAGTCCATGGCGACGGTGGTGGTCGTCTTCGTGCTCATCCCCGCCAGATCGTCCACCCCGATGCTCGCCTCGGTCATCACCTCCTCCGTGCGCAGCGGTTCGATCTCGCTGACCGAGCCCACCAGTGTCGTCTTCCCGACGCCGAAGGCGCCCACCACCAGGATCTTGACGGCCTGCTGGATCGTGTCGGGTAAATAGCGGTCAGCGGAGCCGACGGAGACCATCCAGTACCTCCTGAAGGAGTTGGGAATCGGGGAGAACGGCCTGAGGGACGCCGGAGCGCGCGGAGAGGTGGCCGTCGTCGATGAGGTCGGACGCGAGCACCTTCACCAGGCTCACCGGCAGTTCGAGATGGGCGGCGGCCTCCACGAGGGAGAGCAGCCGCTCACACATCCGCACCAGGGCGCGCTCCTCCCGGGTCGCGGAGACGGGCAGGTCGCGCGGGGCGTCGGTGGCGATGAGAAGGCTCTCGACCCCGACGGTGTTACGGCTGGGCCTGCAGCGGCCCTTGGTGATCACATACGGGCGGAGGGCGCTCGCCGCATACTCGCCGTACTCGCCGTCCGGGCCACTCACCGCACGGATTCCTGCCGGGGCGGACTGCTCAGGTTGCCCGCGCCCATCCGCAGCACCTGCGCCTGCATCTGGCGGGCGACGAGCTTCGGGTCCACCACGGGGCCCGTCACCACCGCGAGATGGGCGCCTCTGGCGCTGCGCATGAACAGGTACCCCCCGTTGAACTCGACCATCTGCTGGTGGACCGCCCCGCCGTCCTCGCCGAACTCCCGGCCGAGACTGCGGGCGAGGGACTGGAGCCCCGAACAGTTGGCGGCGAGCCGGTCGGCGGAGTCCCGGTCCATCCCCTCGGAGCTGGCCAGGAGCAGCCCGTCGGCGCTGAAGACGATGGCGTCGCGCACCCCCGGCACGGCGGCCACCTCTGCGATCATCCAGCCGCGTTGCTCCGGGTTCTCCGTGTAACTCATGCTCACGTCAGTCCTTCCGGTGAATCGGGTGGGGTGGGGTACGCAGGGCCTCGCTGGCCCTGATGGGGTACGGAGTGGCCCTGATGCGGTACGAGGTCGGGCGGTGGTACGGACCGGCCCCCTTCGATGAACTGCTCCATCCAGTCGCCCGCCTGCTCGGGTGTGCCGGGCGGGGTGGCCGCGACCGGGCCCGACTCGACGGGTGCGTACTCGTCGCGCCGCGAACGCCGCTGCGGCAGCCGCTGCACGAGGGCGGCACGCTCCGGCGCGGGCCGCCGGACGGGCTCCTGGACGTACGGTGTCACTCCGTCGGCCATCGCCTCGGCCACGGCCGGTACGGGCGGGGTCGGTCCGGCGCCTCGCGCCGGAGCGGAGAGCGGCGCGTCGGCGGGCTCGGGCACCCCGTACCCGGCGCGCTCCTCCCGTACCGGCGGCGCCTGCTCCGCCGCGGCCAGGACGGCCTCGGGCGCGGACTCCTCCGCCGTGGACACCCTGGGCCTCCTGCGGACGAGCGGGACCGCGGCCGTACCGGCGGGGGGAAGGGTCTGCAGCACCTCCCGGGGGACCAGCACCACCGCGCGGACCCCGCCGTACGGGGAGGGCCCGAGGTCGACGTGGAAGCCGTGCCGGTCGGCGAAGCGGCCCACGACCGCGAAACCGGTCTGCGGGATCTCGCCGATCTCGCCGACGCCGAGGAGCCGCCGGCCGGAGACGACCTCCCGCGCGTCGGCCAGCCGGTACTCGTCCATGCCGAGACCGCCGTCGTCCACCTCGACCACCGCGCCGCGCTGCACCGCCCGCACCGTCACCGGCACCGCCGTCCGGGGCGGCGAGTACTCGGTGGCGTTGGCGAGCAGCTCCGCCAGCAGGTGGATCAGCGGCTCGACGATCGACGGGGTGACCCCGAGGTCCGGGTCGCCGGTCACCTGCACCCGCTGGTACGCGACGATCCGGCCGGAGGCGGCCCGCACCACGTCCACCATCGCCAGCGGCTTCTGCCACTGCTGTCCCGGCCATTCGCCGCACAGCACCTTGAGGCTCTGCGCGTGCCGGGCCTGCTGGGTCGCCGCGTGGTCCACCCGCATGGTGGTCTCCAGCAGATCGGCGTCGCCGGGGAAGCGGTCCGCGAGGCTGGTGACGGCGGCCTGGATCCGGTGCGCCGAGGTCTGCACCCGGCTCGCCAGCTCCACCAGGGCCAGCCGCTGCGACTCCTCGCGGTACTGGACGGAACGGGTCACCGAGGAGAGCAGCAGATCGAATCCGTCGCCCACGGCGCGCCCGAGCTGTTCGCCGCCGTGCAGCGGCGTGGGAATCTCCGAACGAGTGAGGGCCGCGGGCAGCCTCTGGTTGACGAGGTGCTCGACCTCCTCCCTGATCAGCTCCGCCTGGTGCTCGGAGCGCTGCTGGGCGTGGGTGCGCCAGCCGGTCTCACGGCGTACGGCCTCCGCCTCCCGCTCCCGGGCCTCGTCCCGGAACCGGGAGGCGTCGTACTCGGCGCGGTGGTGCCGTCCGCGCAGCACCGCCAGGGCGCCGAGCAGCAGCGCCGCGACCGCGCCGTACGCCACGGCCGCTCCGGCGCTCATCCGCGCGAGTGGCACCAGCGGTATGGCGAAGGCCGCCAGCGCGACCACGAGGGTGGCCGGCCAGAGCCACGGTGAGCTGCCCCGGGGCAGGGGAGGGGGCGCGGGGGAACGTGCCATGGAAAACCTTCGAGTTCGCTGAGAAAAGTGGTCCGGCCGAGGTCACCCGGCAGTCGTCACGGGAGGCGGAGGCGTCGCGTGGCCGGTATGACCGGGCGCACGCCCAGGGGGCGGCGGACGTCGTCGGCCTCACCGAGGTCATGCCAGTTGATCATGAGATGAACTACCTCTTCACCAGACGTTGTTGGGGATCGTATCCCCGGCGGACCGGTTCTGAAGTAACTTAACGAATACGGAGGGTCACGAAAATAAATCGACCGTTACCGACTGATGCCGACAGGTTTCGACGGATAGCGACGGATGTCGATGGATAACGACCGGCGCTGACTGCCGCTGACCGGCATCGGCGGTCGCCGGGGGGAACACGCACGGCCGGTTGGGCCATGTGGGTGTGCTCAGCGCTTCATACGCTCGATCAACCGCATCTTGTTCGTCACGTCGAGGGCCGCGACTTTGTACGACTCCGCGAGCGTCGGGTAGTTGAACACCGCGTCCACCAGATAGTCGACGGTGCCGCCGCACCCCATCACGGCCTGGCCGATGTGGATCAGTTCGGTGGCGCCCGAGCCGAAGCAGTGGACTCCGAGGAGCCGGCGGTCCTCGGGGGACACCAGCAGCTTCAGCATGCCGTGCGCGTCGCCGACTATCTGACCGCGGGCCAGCTCGCGGTAGCGGGCGACGCCGACCTCGAACGGCACGCGCTCCTCGGTCAGCTGGTCCTCGGTGCGGCCGACGAAGCTGATCTCGGGGATCGTGTAGATGCCGATCGGCTGGAGGTGGTGCATCGGGTTCACGGGCTCCTCGCACGCGTGGTACGCGGCGGCCCTGCCCTGCTCCATCGAGGTCGCGGCCAGGGCCGGGAAGCCGATGACGTCACCGACCGCGTAGATGTGCGGAACGCTCGTACGGTAGTGCTCGTCCACCGGTATCCGGCCGCGCCGGTCGGCGGCGAGCCCCGCCTTGCCGAGATCCAGCGCCTCGGTGAGCCCCTGCCGTCCCGCGGAGTACATCACCGCGTCGGCGGCGATCTTCTTGCCGCTCTCCAGCACCGTGAGCGTGCCCTCGTCGTGCCGCTCGACCGCCGCCACCGTCTCCCCGAAGCGGAAGGTCACCGCGAGGTCGCGCAGCCGGTACTTGAGCGCCTCGACCACCTCGGCGTCGCAGAAGTCCAGCATCCCGGCGCGCTGTTCGACCACGGTGATCTTGCTGCCGAGCGCGGCGAACATCGACGCGTACTCCATGCCTCTCAACTACCGCCAAACACTAACACTGCGAAGTACAGTTGCAGTTCGCACTCATGTCCTACCAGGAGCGCTCGTATGGCACACGAAGGCAAG
>NZ_JBFBJB010000106.1:0-13461 GCF_040685895.1 Streptomyces sp. NPDC088124
GCGTCCGACGGCGACCGATGGGCGATGTGGCAGAAGGCCAACCAGGACAATGTGTTCAACCTGAGCACCATCCCGCACCTGCACATCTGGGCGGCCGACGGCAAGGCGGGTGACCACGACGAGACCCCGATCCGCCGCCCCGCCCTCGACTACAACGACACCGAGATCTTCGAGATCCTCCGCCGATACCAGGGCTTCGGCGACGAGGCCGTGTCCGACGCCCGGCTGCGGATGCCGCTCTACGCGATCTTCGAGAAGTACAACAGCATCGTCCGCGGAGGCTGACCGACCTTGATCACGGCATCCAACCCTTGGCAAGGGCACAACTTCGTGGTGCTCTTCTCCGTCCTGACCGCCGGTGCGGCGACCCTGCTGGGGCTCACCGGGTACCTGCTCTCACGGTTCACGGGACAGGCCCGCCGGAGGTACACGGGGTGCCGGTAAGAACGCTGTCACCAGCCGCAAACGATGGGTTAGGGCTTCGTGACCACGGTCTTCTTGGGCTGGCGGGGGACTGTCTTGGTCTTGTCGAGGTGCCCATACACCGTGGAACGGGGCACGTTGAACATGTCGGCGATCTGCTGGACGGTCTTCTCGCGGGCGTCGTAGAGCTGCTGGGCGAGCTCGGCCTGGTCGGTCGTGAGCTTGGGCCGGCGCCCGCCGACCCGGCCGCGGGCCCGTGCGGAGGCGAGCCCGTCGTTCGTGTTCGCCACGATCAGCTCCCGCTGGAGCTCGGCCAGTACGGACAGCATGCCGAACATGGCCCGGCCCTCCATCGTGGAGGTGTCGATGCCCTGCTCGATGACGTGCAGGCCAATGCCGCGCTCGCGCAGCTCGGCGCCGAGGGTGACCAGGTGCAGGACGGAGCGGGAGAGCCGGTCGAGCCGGGTGACCTTCAGTGTGTCGCCCTGGCGCATCAGCTGCATGACGAGGTCGAGTTTGGGGCGGGAGGCTTTCGCGCCGCTGGCGACGTCGACGTGGATGTTGTCGCGGTCGACGCCGTTGCGCAGAAGTGCGTCAATCTGATGGTCGGGGTTCTGTTCGGCCGTCGAGGTGCGGGCGTATCCGAGAAGCATTGTCGGAAACTACCCCAACGACCGTTCGCCGACGTTGATTTCCGACGCGAGTTGCCGACACTGCCCACCTGCGGGTTCGTGACCATGCCACCGAGTGTCGGCAGACGATCGTTTGCCGACACTCGGGCAGGTGAGAACGGGGAGACTCCCGCCGCTGTCAGAAGTGGTCCGGCAGCCAGGGCTCGAACTGTGTCGTGCTGCGGACGAGGGTGGTGAGGGCTTTGTCCGATGTGGTGTGGACTCCGGCCATGCGGGCCGAGGTGGTGGACCGGTAGCCGCCGGCGTACCAGACCGCGAGCTGTCGCTGTGTGAAGGTCACCTGTCCCTCGACGTGGGTGGGGATGATCTCGGCTGCTCCGTCACTGAACTGAAGCATCCACCGGGCACAGGCGCCGGTCTCGTTCTCGATCTCGATCGGTACGGCGGTGGTGAGGTCGGTGGGCCACCCGCGGAGCCGGATGGCCTCGGAGGTGTTGAGGATGCGGAGCATCCAGGGGTGCCAGGCTTCGGCGGTTGTGCGGTGGTGGCGGAGTCCGTGGAGAAGGGTGGGGTAGGGCGGGAGGGCGCCGCGCCGGAACTCGATGGTGCGGGCACGGGTGTTGTGGTGGCCGAGGAAGGCGAGCATGGCGGCGGCGGTGGGCTGACCGGCGGCCCAGAAGTCATGGACGACCAGGCTCATGCCGTGGCGCTCGTGCCGTTTGGTGGTGAGGCTGAGCAGGCCGGTGACGGGGTGGCCGGGCCGGGCGAAGCGGTAGGTGGTGAGGTTGCTCTTGTCGTGCTTCCACCGGGGCCACCAGGTGGGTCGGTGGACGGGGCCGTTCCACTGTCGGGCGAGGTCGCGTTGGAGAGCTTCGGCTTCGTCGGTGAGCCCGTGCTCGACTTCGAAGTCCGCGGTGGTGAAGGAGCGTTTGAGGTCGTCGGTGGCCACCGCCCAGGCGAGGACGCCGGTGGGGGCCTCCCATCCGAGGCGGCGGGCGTAGCCGGTGGAGGAGGTCACTACCGTGGAGATCACCGCTCCGCGATCGATCAGGGGGCGCAGTCGTTCGGTGGCCATGTCGGCGGCCAGGTGCTCGCCGCGCTCCTCGGGGGCCACGCAGCCGTCGCCGAGGCAGGCGCTGGCGACAGGAGCACCGCCGAAGCACTGATCGACGAGGAGGCCGAGGCCGCCGGCGACGACCCGGCCGCCGCGGACGGCGACCTGGAGGTCGGCGTGCTCGCGCAGGTGGGTGATGTCACCGACCGGGTGGCCGTAGGCGCGGGTGGCGAGCTGGTTGTACTGCTCCCACAGGCCGTCGTCGGCCGGGGCGAAGGTCAACTGCTGATTCATGGTTTGCCCTCAGTAGTAGGTGGCGTCGCGAGCGGCGTCCGCGTTCAGTGGCACGAGGAAGGTGCGGGTGAAGGCCAGGACGCTGGTGTTGTCCTGGTTGTGTGCGGTGGTGTGGCAGGTGATGACCCCGGTGTCGGGTCGGCTCTCGGAGGCTCGGCGGGTGAGGATCTTCGTCTCGGCGTACAGGGTGTCGCCGATGTGGACGGGCGTGGTGAAGCGCACGTGGTCGACGGCGAGGTTGGCGGTGGTCATGCCGCTGACGCTGCGGACGGTCATGCCGGCCACGAGGTTGAGGGTGACACCGGAGCAGACCAGGATGCGGCCCCACCGGGTCTGGCTGCTGTAGTGGGCATCGGTGTGGATGGGGGCGACGTTGCCGCTCAGGGCTGCGCCGAGGAGGTTGTCGAGTTCGGTGACGGTCCGGCCTGGCCGGTGTTCGATGATCAGGCCGGGGGTGAGTTCGGGGTAGGTGAGGCCGACGCTCTCGCGGATCCGGTCCTCGCTGATCTGTCGGTAGCTGTGGGGCAGGCCGGTGCTCATGACGTACGGTCCGTGTCGGCGACGAGCGCGCGGGCCCGGTTGAAGAAGGGGGTGCCGCGCATCTGCCCGTCGACGGTGGTCACCGTTCCGCCGCTGGCGTTGGCGGCCGCGACGATGGCGCGGGCCTGTGCGATCTCCTCGGTGCTCGGGGTGAAGACCTCGTTGATCACCTGTACGTGGCGGGGGTGGACGCAGCCCTTGCCGTAGAAGCCGATTTCCTTGGCTCGTTCGGCGTCACGGCGCAGGATGCCGGGGTCGTCGAGTTCCCAGGTGGGGGCGTCGATGGCGGGGATATTCGCGGCGGTGGCGGCGTTGATGAGGGCCGAGCGGGCGTAGTGGAGGGTGTCCCAGCCCAGGCCGCAGCGGACGGAGGCGGCGTAGTCGGCGGAGCCGAAGAGGACGCCGCCGAGCCGGGGTGCGCGCATGATCGCGGGGAGAGTGTCGAAGGCCCGGGGGCTTTCGATCAGCGCCCAGATGTCGGGGGTGTAGCCGTCGGCGTCGAGTACGGCGGCGACGAGTTCGATGTCGCGGGGGGATTCCACCTTGGGGACCACGATGAGGTCGGGCCTGGCGGTGTAGGCGGCGAGGGCGGCGAGGTCTTTGATGCCGTCGAGCGTCGTGAGGCTGTTCATCCGGATGCCGAGGGTGCACGGCGGGTCGGGGTGAGCGAAGAACGCTTCGGAGGCGGTGCGGGCGGTCTGCTTGTCGGGGAGGGCGACGGAGTCCTCGATGTCGACGACGGCGACCGCGGCGCCGGACTTCCGCGCGGTGGCGAAGCGGTCTTCGTGCAGGCCGGGGGTGATGATCCAGGCCCGTCCGGACCGACGGCTATTGCTGGTCATGGGGCGGTCACCTTCCGTTGCGCTTGGTGGTGATGAGGAGGTCGAGCCGACCGAGGGTGGCGGCGTTCTTGATGTCGCTGTCGCTGATGTCGATGCCGTAGCGGTCGGTGAGCAGTACGGACAGTTCGACGACGGCGAGGGAGTCGAATCCGGCGTGGTCGAGGCTGGCGTCGTCGGTGAGCCGGTCGGCGGGCAGCTTGAGGTCGTCGGTCAGGATGCGGATGAGGTCACCGGTCATGTCCGGCTCCTTTGGGTGGGTGGCTGCGGGGAGAGGCAGGGCCAGGTGAGGGTGGTGGCGCCCCAGGTCAGTCCGGCGCCGAACGCGGTGAGCAGGGTGCGGTGGCCGGGCTTGAGACGGCCGTCTGCGGCGGAGCGGGCCAGGAGCAGAGGGATGGACGCGGCGCCGGTGTTGCCGGTCTCGGCGATATTGCCGAGTTGGCGGTCTTCGGGGACGCCGAGCCTGCCTGCGACAAAGGCGGTGATGCGGCTGTTGGCCTGGTGCGGGACCAGGCGGTCGACGTCGCCGAGTTCCCACCCGGCGGCGGTGGCGGCCTGGCGGGCGGCGGTGGACATGCGGTCGACCGCATGGCGGAAGACCTCACCTCCGTCCATGTGTAGGGCGCCGGGGTGGGAAGCCCGGATCAGGCCGGTGCCGGTGCCGTCGCTACCCAGCACCACCGGCCCGACCGCCCCGGCCTCGTCCGCGCTGCCGTGGCGCAGCACCACGGCCCCGGCGCCATCGCCGAACAGGGGGACGGTCGTGCGGTCCTCGGGGTCGGGAAGGGCGGCGAGGCGGTCGGCACCGATGACCAGGACGGTCCGTACGGCGCCGGCAGCGATCAGCCCGGCCGCGGTGGCGAGGGCGTAGAGGAACCCGGTGCAGCCGGCCGCGAGGTCGTAGGCGGGGATGCCGGTCAGGCCGAGCCGGGTGGCAACGGCGGGGGCGGTGGCCGGACAGCAGCGGTCCGGGGTGGTCGTGGCCACCACCAGTGCCTCCGCTGTGACCGGTTCGCCGTCGGCGAGGGCTTGGGCGCCGGCCTCTACAGCGAGGTCGGTCGTGGACAGGTCCGCCCCGGCAACGTGTCGTTGGGTGATGCCGGTCCGCGAGCGGATCCACTCGTCCGTGGTCTCCAGACGTGCGGTCAGGTCGGCGTTCGAGACGATGTTCGGGGGCAGCGCCGCACCGACTGCGCAGATCACGGCCGCTCGTCTGGCAGCGACGGATGCGGCGGTCATCGGGCGGCCGCCTTGAGCCGCCGGGCGACATCGCCGATCAGGTCTTCCTGCCCGGCGACAACCTGACGTTCGCCGAGGGCGAGGAACAGGTCGATGGGGTCGACGCCCTCCGCTCGCGCGGTCTGAAGGACGGGCCGCCTGAAGCCGGAGAACACCCCGGCGATTCCGCTGGCCACGGCGATCGAGTCGATGGTCGGCGGGGCCTTCATCAGACGGTCGGCGGCGATGTCGGCGGCGGCCAGGACCTCGCGCAGGCCGATCCCGGTCTCGGCGCCGCGGCGCTCCAGGACGGCCACGAGGACTTCGAGCTGGGTGTTGCCGACCCCGGCGCCGAACCCGCGGGCGGTCGCGTCGATGACGGTCGCCCCGGCGTCCACGGCGGCAAGGCTGTTCGCCACGGCCAGGCCCAGGTTGTTGTGGCCGTGGAAGATGACCGGCACGTCGACAGCGTCGGCGATGGCGTGCACGCGCTCGGTGACGTCGGACGGGAGGTAATGCCCGGCGGAGTCCATGATGCCGACGGCCTGAGCGCCGAAGTTCACCATCAGTGCGCACTGTTCGGCGAGTTCGCCGGGGCCGGTCATGTGGCTCATGAGCAGGACGCCCTGGGCTTCGGCTCCGAGGTCGCGGACGACACCAAGGTGACGTTCGGTGACATCGGCCTCGGTGCAGTGCGCGGCGATCCGTACGATGTCGGCGCCGTGGTGGACGGAGGCCTCCAGGTCCTCGGAGGTACCCCAGCCGGGGGCCATGAAGACGCCCATCCGCGACGAGGTGAGGGCTTCGCGGACGGTGGTGAGCATCGTGGCGTCGTCGAGCTTGGAGCGGCCGATCTGGAGGCTGGAGGCGCCCAGGCCGTTGCCGTGGCCGACCTCGACCACTGGCACGGCGGCGGCGTTCGCGGCGATGGCGTAGGCGCGGAGCTGGTCGGCGTCGAGCTGGTGGCCGACGGCGTGGTGGCCGTCGCGCAGGGTCGGGTCGTGCAGGAGGATCCGGGGCCGCTCGTGCGGGTGTGTGTTCACGGGTGGGGTTCCCTTCATCGGGACTGCTCGGCGAGCAGAACGGCGGCGGCGTTGATGATGTCGACGCTTCCGGCGTGAGGGGGCAGGCGGCCGCCGCTGGCGGTCACCTGCACCGCGACCGAGATCCGGCCCGGTTCCACGGCGAGTGAGGTCACCTTGAACCCGGGCGTGTAGGCGCGCACGGCCTGGGCGGCGGCCGCGATGCTCGTGCGGACCGGTGCGGCACGGATGCTGTCCGCGAGGACGGTCATGGCCACCCGGAACGGCGGGGCGGGCCGGGCCGGGCTGAGGTTGACCATCACCTTGACGTCCCGGGTGCCGGTGAAGGTCCGGATCGCGGCGGAGGTGGTGGCGATGTACTGGTCGAGGTTCAGGCGGGTGGCCCGGCCAGCGCTCGCGCTCGCCCCCGTGGAGACCACCTCGATGTAAGTCGGGGTGCAGTGCCCGGAGATCGCGTACAGGACCGGAATGGCCGCCTGCCCGCCGCAGCTGACGAGGTTCACGTGCCGGTGGGCCGCCGACCGGTGGCTGTTGACCCCCGGGACGATGACCGTGCCAAGCTCCGTGGGGGTCAGGTCGATCAGGGTTGTGCCGGTCGGACGCAGCGCCGCCCAGTGTCCGGCGTGGCTGTCGGCGTTGGTGGCGTCGAAGACCACATCGAAGGGCCCGGCATCCACCACGGCGCGGATCCCGCCGGCCGTGGTCGAGTGGCCCATCTCGGCCGCCCGTCGCAGCCCCAGGCTGTCCCGGTCGCGCCCTGCCACCAGGGCCAGTTCCAGCTTCTGCGACTGGTGGATCTTGTCGGTGAGGTCGACGCCGATCAGGCCCGCGCCGAGTACCGCGACACGCAGACCCTGTTCATCAGCAGCCATCGGCCGCTCCTTCATTCGAGGGGAGGGGTGGTGCATGAGTGAGAGGCGCGGGCAGCGGGGTTTTGCGGGTCAACGCACGCGCAGTTCGACCGGCGGAAGATGCGGCGAGCGGGCGCGCACCGTGCTCCGGGCCTCCAGCGGGAGGCTGGCGTGCACGGCCCCGGCCAGAACCAGCTGCCCGGCGCGCAGTCCGCCGCCGGCGCGGTGCAGCCGTCCGGCGAGCCAGGTCAGGGCACGAAGCGGGTCGCCGAGGACGGCGCGGCCCTCTCCGGTGGCCACCGCGCTGCCGTCGACGCTGACGACCAGCGGTTCGGCGGCCAGGTCCATGTCCGCGCCGAGCGGCACCATGGGCCCGGTGACCACCCGGGCGCAGGACGCGTTGTCGGCGATGCTGTCCGCGACCGTGATGCGCCAGCTGGTGAACCGGGTGTCGATTACCTCCAGGGCGAGGAACACCTTCTCCACCGCCGCCCGTGCCTCGTCCACACTCACGCTCTCGCCCGCCAGGTCACGGCCGAGCCGGAAAGCGATCTCCGCCTCCACCCGCGGCTGCATCAGCACGGACCGGGCCATGGTGCTGCCGGTAGGCATCACCATGTCGTTCAGCAGGACCCCCGAGTCCGACTCGTCGACGCCCATCTGTTCCTGCATGGCCCGAGAGGTCACCCCGGCCTTGTGGCCTACGACGCGGGCACCGCCCGAGATCCGCCGGGCCACCGCCGCCCCCTGCACCCGGTAGGCGGTCTCCAAAGACAGCCCCGGACTCCGGACGGTCAGCGCGTCGATCGGCACTCGCTCGTACTCCGCCGTCAGCAGAGCCGACGCCGTAGCGGCGATCCAGCGGTCATCCGGCTCGTCCATAACGATTCCTCCTCGGGACATGGGGCATCACCTACGGTTCGCAGACGTGGGCACGGGAGCAGATCCGGCGCGGCGCTGAGATGCCGGCCGCCGGGCTCGGGCCTGATGAACAGTCAACCCGGGGGCTCACCGCAGCGGTACGGTGATGGACAGGCCAAGCGGTATATCGCGTATATACGGGGCAGGTACTCATGACCACGCGCACGCCGAACGCCCAGCTCAGCGCCCTTGTCGCCGAATCCGGCCTCACCTACGAGGCGCTGGCCAAGGCGGTCCGCGCGGTCGCCGCCGAGTGCGGCGCGGACTTACGCACGAACAAGTCCAACATCGAGCACTGGCTCGGCGGATCCGTGCCCCGAGGCGACACACCCCGCTACCTCGCGGTCGCGCTCTCCCGGCGCCTGGGCCGCCTCCTGACCACCGCCGACCTCGGCCTGCCCTCCCCAGCAGAAGCCGAGAATGAGACCATCGGACTGTCCCTGGAGGGCGACCCGCTGGACGCTCTGCTGCCGATGTGGAGGTACGAGTTGGACCGCCGCCGCTTCCTGACGGCCTCCGCCTACTCTGCGGCCTCCGCCGCGTTACCCCTCAGCCACGTCCAGGACATCGCCGCCCGCACCGCGGCCGCCCGCACCGGCTACACCGTCGGCATGGCCGAAGTCGCCGCCGTCCGTGACATGATCCACGCGTTCTCCGAGATGGACGAACGCCACGGCGGACAACACGGCCGCAGCGCCCTGGTCACCTACCTCCGCGACGACGTCGCCCCGCTGTGCCGGGCCCGGTTCCGTACCGACGAAGTCCGCCAGCAGATGCTGTCCGCCGCCGGCCGAGGAGTCCACCTGCTGGGCTGGAAGAGCTACGACGCAGGTCAGCAGGGACTCGCCCAGCGCTACTACCTCCAGTCCTACGCTCTGGCCGCCGAATCCGGCCTGCGCGGGCACGACGGATTCGTGATGCGCACGATGGCCATGCAGGGCCTCAAGCTCCATCGCCCCGAGCACTGCCTGGGCCTGGCCGAGACCGGACTGAACCGGGCCAAGGGACGAGTGGACGCCCAGACCGAAGCGCTCTTCCGCGTCGTTCACGCCCACACCCTGGCCAAAAGCGGCAAGCGCCGCGCGGCCCTGGCCGAGGCCGAACACGCCCGCACCCTGCTGACCGGTGCCCCCGGCGACGAGGTGCCGTTCTGGGCGCTGACCTGGGGCCCGCCGGCCGCGTCGGTGTACTCCCGCACCGCCAAGGTCCACGAGACCGTAGGAGACCACCGGGCCGCCGCCGAACAGTACGCGCTGGCCGCCACGGCCCGCCCCGCAGACACCTACGCGCGGATCGTCGCCCTGGAACTGGTCGCGGGCGCGGAGATGCACCTCAAGCGCGGCAGCATCGAGCAGGCGTGCGCCACCTGGCACCGAGCCATCGACCACATGGACGGAGTCCGCTCCGTCCGCACCCGCAAGGCGGTCTCCCGTATGCGCGGCGACCTCGCACGCTTCCGGGCCCGTGGCCTGCGGTGCGTGGCCGACCTCGACGAACGGGGACGCGACTTCCTCGCCGGGGCCTGACCTCAGCGGCACCCGGCGAAGCGGCATACGACCGGTTCCAGATAGTCCGCGTGCGGCCCCGTCAGAGCAGCCAGTTCGTCCGGTGAACGCACCAGGGCGATGTCGTCGAGTTCAGGTACACGGCCCTGAACACGCTCGGCTGCCGATACGGCGGTGAAGTCCGCACGCAACGTCGCCTCAAGAAGAGCCGGGGCGAGGTAGGTCACGCCGACACTACCGTTCTCGCCACGGGTGACGACCCACAGCCTCAGCTCCTCCGCAGCCACGCTGATCCCCAACTCCTCGGCAAGCTCCCGCGCGGCCTGGCCGGCCAGCGCCGACTCGTCAAGCACCGCCCCGTCCTCGGGCGGCTCCACAGATCCCCCCGGCAGCTGCCAGCGGCCCGGGGCAGCCGTAGCGGGCGACATCCTCGCCGCCAGCACACGGCCGTCAACGGTCGGCTGAACGACGTTCACGAACAGCGAGGGCAGCGCGGTGGCGCCGGGAACACGACGCAGCGCGTAGTGCCGGTAGGTCACACGCACCCAGGACAGGCGCAGGATGCGCGGTCCGCTCCGCTCCAGTCCCCCACACGCCACCACAGGCCCGTCGAAGAGAGCGGGGTTGGCCCGCACCGCCCTCTCCCACACCCGGTCCCGGGCCTCAGCGTCATGGGACGGCAGCCTCGGTTCCGCAACTTCGGTCAGCAGGAGCCGTTCGACATCGAAGAGGTCAATGCCCACGGGGGGCAGCGTTTCGGTCACCAGCCCATCGTAGAACCCGCTCCGGGCATGACCGCCAACTCGGGCGATTACGTGAAACTATGGGCGCCCGGCTGGCTGCCGGTCGTCGGTGTCCGCCGGTGAGCGGGGGCCCGGAACAGTGGCCGCAGCCAGATTCAGACGGGCGCCCATGTCGAGATTTACCTCCCCGTACGGCCGCACGTGTGACCAGAACAGCGGGGTCAGCCCGCGCCGGTCGGCGGGCGTGAGAAGGTCCGCCCACTCCGGTTCGCTGAGGATGTCCTGGAGCATCAGGGTGTTCACGTAGACCAGTGCGGACTGGAGGATCCGCAGGCACAGGACGAACATCTCCTGCTCGTCGCGCCGGTTGGATGCGATCTCCCCGCCCTTGCCGTAGGCGATCACGGAGTTGGCGCCGTTGGAGGACTCCATGACGTTCAGGCCCTCCTCGATCTCCCGCTGGAGGTCCCGAAGTCGCAGGTAGCGGGCCACGAAGATTGTCTTTTGGGCGCGGCCGACCTCCAGCATCGCCGCGTAAGTGGGGTGGGAGGCGTTGCGGGTGAAGCGGCGCAGGATCGCCTCGGTGGACGCGGTGCGGGTCCGGATCGCGGTGGCGTACTTGATCATCTGGTCGTACTGCTGGGCGATGAGTTCCCAGCGGATCGGGCGGGTAAGCGCCGGGGTCAGCTGCGGGTAGGCGTCCGGTTCGCCGGCCACCGGCCGGTACAGCTTCACCTTGTTGATCCGCTTGATCCTGGGCAGCAGGTCGAAGTTCAGCAGCCGCGTGATGCCGAACCCGATTTCCGACTGGCCATGCGAGTCCGTGTAGTTGGCCTCGACGTCCATGGTGGTGCCGTGCCGCATCGCGCCCTCGATCATCGCGGCGACCTCGGACGCGGTGCAGTTGATCAGCTGGGAGTGGATGGCCAGCGACTTCTTCTCCACGTGCCAGTAGATGAGCACCCCGCGGCCGCCGTAGCGCGAGTGCCACTCGGTGAACAGGTTCTGGTCGTAGGCGCGCACGTGGGTGGAGTCGGAGGCGACGGCGGTCGAGCCCTGGCCCCACAGTTCGGTGTTGCGGGCGGCGAAGGTGGCGTTCGCGATCTGGATGGCGATGGCGCGTGCGGCCTCGGCGGACAGATAGCGGCGCCCGCACGTACCGCAGCTCGTCCTCGGTGTGGCCGTGGCCGCCGGATGCCACGGCCTTGATCCCGGTGTTCGTGCCGTACGCGTAGATGACCAGCAGCAGGCGTTCGGCCAGGACCTCCGGCGAGAGGCTGCCGCCGCCGGAGACGGAGGTGACCGTGTCAAGGCAGCCGGTCCGCAGCACCGCTTCCTTCAGCATGTCGACGAGCGGCACGATGCCCCACCGCCTCTGCACCTCAGCCTTGATTCTGCGCAGGTTGCGCGGCTCGGGCTGGGCCTCGGCCGCCGTCAGCCGGATCGCCCCGGACTTCCGCTCGGCGATGTCCAGCCAGGACAGCTTCGGCATCTGGTCATTGAGCAGGGCCAGCTCGGCCGTCATCTGCTCGCGCAGCTCGTCGACGAACGCCACGGCGTCCAGCGGCTTGCGCAGCTCCCGGTAGTTCTCCGCCCGCCTCGCCTCGAAGTCCTGCGGCAGATCCTCGTCCGGGTTGCGCCACTTGTCGGCACCGACCACCCAGATCTCCTTGCACTTGAGCTGATCGCGCAGGGCCTGGAAGGCGACGACCTCGTAGACCATGCGCACCACCCGGCGCCGGCCGCGCTTGTCGGCGCGGTGCACGACCTCCGCCCAGTCCCCGCCCATCGCCTTGTGGGCCGGGACCGTCTCGCCCAGCGGGTAGTACGTCGTGTTCCCCGCATTCGCGTACCGCGCCACCAGCGCCAGGGCCTCGATCACCGGCCGGTGGGCGTGATTGCTGGAACGGAACTCCAGCACGTCCAACAGCCTGATCAGCCCACGCCGGTAGTGATTGGTGTACGACGCCTTCAGCGTCGTCTGCACCGTCCGCCGGTAGACCGGCCCCCGGGTCTTGAACTCGTGCACCAGCTCCCGCAGCGTCGCCTCACCTCCGGACACCGCCGGGAACACGACCTGGCGGACCGTCCCCTCCGGGGCGCCGAGCGACGCCTCGGCGAGCTTGAAGAGGATGTTCTCCTTGCCCGACACCTTCTTGAACGCGTTGATCAGCTGCTCGGTGACCTTCCTCTCCGCCCGCGCCCCGATCCGGTGCACCGTGGAGATCAGCAGCTCCACCAGCGTGTCGGTGATCTCCCGCTCCCGCTCGTGCAGCAGCGCGGCCAGCAAGGTCACCCGCAGCGCCACCGGATGCGTCCGCAGATGGGAAGGCGACTCCACCGCGGCCCGCGCCCGCCAGCCCGCCACAACCTTCGGCGCGACGTCGATGAACAGATCCCGTGGCAGACCGATCGCCCGCACCGCCAGGAGCTTGTCGATCTCGGTGAGCATCGACTCCAGGCTCACATTGCCCGGCGCTTCCTTGACCTTCGCCAGCACCGGCGGCGCGTCCTCACCCTCCGTACCGCCACCCGCGGGTCCGTCGTCGTCCTGGTCGGCGCCGCCGGCCACCAGCGCCACGATCCGCTCGATGCTCTCCACGGTCAGCCGCGAGGAGACCAGGGCGGTCAGCGACTCCTCAGCCGCCCGCAGGGCGGCCCCCACGATCCGGTCGCACCGGCCCGCCGTGGGCGGTTCAATGCTCTCCGTGCGGCAGCGGGCCAACAGTTCCACCCGGACCTGCTCGGGCCTGCGTTCCTTGTGCGCGACGTGCCCGGCCAGATACGCCGTCAGCTTCTCCGCGTCCGCGACGCTGCACTCACGGAAGCCGAGGTGCTCCCGGACCTGCGCACGGTGGTACTCGACCGTACGGCCCGTCCAGTCGTAGGACTCCAGCTCAGAGGCAGGAACCTGTACTTGCCGGGCGACGAACTCCACGGCCTCACCGGGCAGCTCTGTCCGGTTCCGGGGAAAGCGGCCGTACTGCGTGTAGAACTTCAGCAGCACTGCGAAGCCCAGGCGCGTCGCACCACGCTTGCCGGACACGAGCGCCTGCTCGTCCTTCAACAGCGTCCAGTGTTCAACGAGTTCATCCAGGTCCAACGGAGTACGGGCCACGATCGCCGATCGTCCTCGCAGAGCTTTACCCGCCGCAGCCGTACGACCTCGAACTCACCCACACGAGTGACACCCTCACAAGATCACCGCCGTTTGCGGCTGGTGACAGCATTCTTACCGGCACCCCTACACCCCGTTCGCCGCGTGGCGGGATGTGTCCCTGGCGGCGGTCGCCGTCGCGCTCTGCCTCTACCTGTGGGGATGTCTCCACGTCCTGTTCCTCGAAGACCAGGAACAGGCGGAGGAATGCGAGCGGCAGCGACCCGAGGGAACGCCGACC
>NZ_JBFBJB010000107.1:0-12386 GCF_040685895.1 Streptomyces sp. NPDC088124
GGGACAACCGCGGATATCGCGCCGAGCCGTTCAGAACGGCTCGGCGCGATATCCGCGTTCGGATTCCGGGGTATTCGCGGCCGGGGGTCAGAGTCCGGTGCCGGACATCCTTTCGGCGGGGTTCACGGCCAGTCCACCGGAAGCGGCTCGGTGATACCGGCCAGCCATTCCCGCCACTCCGGCGCGCGGGTCGCCGGCCCCGCCTCCATCGCCGCCCCCGCCTCCATCGGCCGCCCTGTCCAGGCCGTCACAGGACGGATCCCGTGCAGCGCGTTGACCAGCCACACCTCGCGTCCGGCCAGCTCGGCCACCGTGCGGTCACGGGCGACGAACGGGATCCTGGCCCGCCGGGCCCGTTCGCGGATGACCGCCGTGGTGACCCCCGCCAGCACCGGAAGCGCCGGCGAGGGCACACAGAGCGTCCCCTCCTCCCACCACATCACGCTGGAGTACGCGGCCTCCAGCACCAGCCCCGACGCGGAGGTCAGCAGCGCCTCGTCGGCCCCGTGGGCGGCCGCCCGCCGCCGTACCCCGGCGAGCGTCTCCAGGTCCGGGCCCTTGCGCCGGGGGACCGTCCGCGGGTCCTGCTGGCCGTCCGCCCAGACCCGCACCCGCGAGGTGAGCGGCGGAGCGACCCGCAACCGCAGACTCAGCAGGGGAGTACGTCCCGGCGGCGCCAGTTCCACCCGGGGGAACCACATCCCCTCGCGTGGCAGTTCCGCCGTCATGTCCTGCCAGAACGCCGCCAGTTGACCGTGGGGCAGCTCCACGGTCTCGGCACAGGCCCGCAGAAACCGCTCACGGTGCCGGGAGAACGCCCGTACCCGCCCGTCGACGACCAGCCACGAGTCCGCGGCCGGCAGCGCCCCGCCGGACCCGCCGGCGCCTCCTGCCCCGGCCGGGCCGCCGGCGTCCGCCGGCCTCCCGGCAGGCTCCGCCAGAACGGTGAAGCCGTGGCCGGGCTCCCAGCCCAGAACCCGTTCCGTGACCGCGTCCGCGCGGTCGGTCGGTGTCGCCGCCATCCGGTCGTCCCTCCTGTCGTCCGTCACACCCAGCCTGTCGTCAGTATGTGCGGCCCGCGCCGGCCGGAGAGCCGTGCCGGGGACCGTACGGCGCGCGCTCCAGCCACTCGCCGCACCACGGCAGTACGGGAGAGAGCGCCGCCGCGGCGCGCTGCTTGACCCGGACGGCCCGCCGCGGCCGGAGATGGTCGAGCGCCGCCCCCGCAGCCGCGCTGTTGAACAGCGCCGCCGCCCGCCGGTCCGCGGCGAACTCCTCGACGGGGCGGGCCGACCCGGTGGCGATCCCCTCGGCGACAGCCGAGGCCGCGGCCGCCGCGTCCGCGATCCCGCTGTTCATGCCGCGCGCGCCGAACGGCGGAAAGAGGTGCGCCGCCTCGCCGACGAAGAGGACCCGACGGCCCGGATCGGTGAACTCGGCGGCCACCTTGCGGAGGAAGCGGTAGGTCGACACCCACAGCACCCGCTCGTCGTAACCCTCACCCACCAGCCGGGGCAGCCATCTCCGTACCGCCTCCTTCGTCCCGTACGCCTCGGGCGCGTCGTCGTCCCGGCACTGGAGGTCGACCTGGAACCCGCCGGTGAACGGGACCCGCATCACCGTGCGCCCGCCCGCCCCCGGATGCTCGTAGTGGAACACCCGCTCCAGGGGCAGCTCCGCTCCCGGGATGTCGGCGACGTCCACCACCACGTGGAAGCCCTCGGACCGGACCCCCCGCATCGGGATGCCGAGCTGGGCCCGCACCGTCGAACGGGCGCCGTCGGCCGCGATCACATGGCTGCCCGACCAGTCCCTGCCGTCGCCGGTGGTGATGCCGACCCGGTCCTTCGACACCCGCACCTGCTCGACCCGCGCCCCCCACTCGAAGCGCACACCGGCCGCCTCGCACGCCGCGAGCAGGAACCTCTCCGTGTCCACCTGCCGCAGACTCGTGAACGGTGTGCCCTTCGCGGCCGCCGCGCCCGCCGCCTCCCCGGCCGGCGCGGGGGAGGGCGCGGGGAAGGTCCGCGCGTACACCTCACGCCCCCGGTACAGGGTGCGCCGGGTGTGCCAGGTCCGGCCGTACGCGACGAACTCGGCCGCGAGCCCCGGGCGCATCCGCTCCAGCAGCTGCAAGGTCTCCCGGTGCACGAACAGGGCCCGGCTGCCGGGCCGTTCGCGGCCCCGCGGATCGGCCTCCAGCACGGTGACCGGCAGGCCGTCCGCCCGCAGCGCGAGCGCCGCCGACAGGCCCACGGGTCCGGCGCCCACCACCATGACCGAGGTCATCTCAGCCTCCGAAACGGACGGCGGGCAGGACACCCTCGGTGAGCATGGCCGTGATCTCCACCCGTTTGATCTTCCACGTCGACGTCCTCGGCAGATCGTCGAACCGCCACTGGAGCGGCGCCGACATCACGGGCAGATCCGCGGTGGCCTCACGCCACCGCCGGGTGTCCAGCGGCTCGTCGCCCCGGACACACACCACCGGCACCGGCTCGCGTTCCGCGCCCGGCACGATCACCACCTCGCGCAGCTCGTCCAGGCGGGACATCAGCACGTCCTCCACCGCGAGATTGCTGTTCACCTCGTCGATCAGGTCGATCTCCCGGTCCATCAGATAGAGCCCGCCCCAGCGGCCGCGGTACCCCACGTCCCCCATCTGCCACCAGCCGTCGCGCAGTTGCCGGTCGTAGGTCTCCTGTGCCCCGAGATAGGTGAGGATGCGGCCCCGGGTGCGGGCCTCGATACGGCCCGGTGTGCCGGGCGCGGCCCGGCGTCCCTCGCCGTCGGCGATCCGGACCCGGGTGAAGCCGGGAATCGCCGTCCCCACGCGCCTGCCGTCCGCCTTCTCCGCCCCGCGCCGCGAATACCACTGGAACGCCACCGGACCCGTCTCGCTCTGCCCGTAGAGCTGTACGAGCCAGGGCGCGCGCCGCCGGGAGGCGCCCAGCAGCTTGCGGACGGTGCGCGGATGGATGGCGTCGAAGGTGGATCCGTACGAACGCACCCAGGACAGCGGCGCGCCGGGCGCGTCCGCCAATTCCTCCCACAGCACGAAGGTGTTGGGATGGGTCTCCACGATGCCGGGCCGGTGCCGGGCGAGCAGCGGCCCCGCCGACGCCGGGTCGGGGTCGACGATCAGCAGCAGCGGGCTGCCGAAGTGCAGCAGCACACCGAGCAGATGGTAGAAGCGGGAGTGGACGAAGGACAGGTGCAGCGCCGCGCTCTCGCCCCGGGTCGGCCAGCCCATCGCCTTCTGCGGGACCAGCCGGTTCCACATCGTGTTGGCACAGTGCACCGCCAGCTTCGGCACCCCCGTGGTGCCCGAGCTGTGGGTGATCAGCGAGGCCTCGCGCGGATGGAGCCGTACCGGCGCGTGCGGCGGCGCGCCGACGTACGTGTCCAGCGGTACGGCGCCACCGGGCTCCGCGGCGGCGCCGCCGCTCGGGTCGACGGTGAGCACCTGCCGGACCAGCCCGGCGATCCCGGGGGCGCGGGCGCCCGGCGCGCCGGCCTCCGCCGCGGGCGCGCCCGCGTCCCGCAGCGAACCGTCCAGCGTGGCCCGGTCGGTGAGCAGCCAGGGCCGGTCGAGACGGTCCAGCAGCTCACCGGCGACCCGGCCGTGCAGCCCGGGCGAGAGCAGCGCGGGCACGGCCCCGATCCGGGAGACCGCGCAGGCCAGCACCACGATATCGACGTTGTCCGTCTTGTGGATGGCGACCCGCTCGGTCGGTCTGACGCCCGCCGCCCAGAGCCGCGCGGAGAGGTCGTCCACGAGGTCGGCCAGCTCCGGATAGCTGAGGTCGAGCCCGGCCCCGGGGCTCACGTCCAGCGGCCGGTCCAGGGTGACCGGGACCGCGCCGTACCGGCGGGCGGCCTGCTGGAACATCATCCCGAGCGAGAAACCGCGCTCGGAGAGGAGGGGCCGGCGCATGGGGCGGTTCCTTTCGATACGTCCGTATGTCCGCGATGAGTTCACCAGGAGCCCCCGCGTACGAGGTGGCGGCGGAGCTTGCCGGTCGGGGTGCGCGGCAGTGACTCCACGACACGGACCGTCCTCGGCACCTTGAACGGGGCGAGCCGCTCCCTGGCGAGTGCGGTGATCCCCGCGGCCAGCTCCTCGGGGTCCTCGGCCGGCGCGGCCGGCACCACGAACGCCCGCAGCCGGGTGGCGCCCTCCTCGTCGGTGACGGCCGCCACGGCGACCTCGCGGACCGCCGGGTGTGTGCGCAGCACGGCCTCGATCTCCAGTGGTGACACGGTGATGCCGCCCACCATCTCCATGTCGTCCGTCCTGCCGAGATGGCGGTAGGTGCCGTCGGGCTCGCGCCGGGCGCGGTCCCGGGTGGCCAGCCAGCCGCCGGCCAGGGT
Organism: Streptomyces sp. NPDC088124; assembly: GCF_040685895.1. Classification (NCBI taxonomy): domain Bacteria; kingdom Bacillati; phylum Actinomycetota; class Actinomycetes; order Kitasatosporales; family Streptomycetaceae; genus Streptomyces; species Streptomyces sp. NPDC088124. The sequence continues at coordinate 4,375 of NZ_JBFBJB010000107.1, forward strand.
ACGGGTGCTGTCCTCGGGCAGGTTGAGGTACGTGGCGGCCACGGTGGGTCCCTTCACCCACAGTTCGCCCTCCTCGCCGTCCGGCACCGGCGCTCCGGCGCCGTCCCGCAGCTGCACCTCGTACCCCGGCACCGGGCGGCCCATGGTGCCCGGCGCGTTGTGGGAGAGGCTGTTGGCGCAGAAGGCGTGGCCCACCTCGGTCGAGCCGATCTGCTCCAGGACGGGCGCGCCGAGCAGTTCGGAGACCCGCTCGCCCAGTCCGGCGGGCATCCCCTCACCGGCCGAGACCGCGGCCCGTACGGAGGCGAAGCACGCCGCGTGTCCGTCCGCCCGGTCGGCGACCAGCGCCGCGTACGCCGACGGCACGGAGTACAGCAGGGTCACCCGGTGGCGTGCCACCAGTTCGTCCACGGCCGCGGGGGAGGGGCGCCGGTCGACCAGGACCGCGGAGGACCCGGAGAAGAGCGGGAAGACGAACGCGTTGCCGAAGCCGTACGCGAAGAAGAGCTTGGAGACCGACAGGGTGACGTCGTCGGGCCCGATCCGCAGCAGCCGCCTCCCGATGAACTCGTAGTACGCCTCCGGGTCCCCGTGGTGGTGCACCACACCCTTGGGGCGCCCGGTCGTCCCGGACGTGTACTGGACGTACAGCGGGGTGCCGGACCCGGCGGGGCGGGCGGCGGCCGGTTCCGCGGTACAGGCGAGCGCCAGGAGCTGGTCGCTGAACAGCCGCCGCTCCGGCGGGATCCTGTCCTCCAGCCCGGGACCGGTCACGCCCAGGGTGACCCCGGCGTCCTCGGCCATGAACGCGTGGTCGGCGCGCGGCAGTTCGGGATTGACCAGCACCGCGGTGGCGCCGAGCCGCGCCAGCGCGAGGAACGTGGTCACCCACGCGATGGAGTCGGGGAGCGCGAGCAGCACCCGGTCACCGGGGGCGACCCCCCGGTCGGCCAGTACGGTGGCGGCACGCGCCGCGAGGTCGTGCACCTCCCCGTGCGTCCAGACCCGGTGCTCCTGGTGGAACGCCGGGCGATCGGTCCAGCCGTGCCGCTGCGCCAGGTCGGCGAGGTCGGCCGCCAGATTGCCCGGACGGCTCCTGGCGGTGCCCGGGCGCTCCCGGTATCCGCCGGTGACGGCGCCGGGGTCCGGTGGCGCGGCGGAGGGGCGCGGGGTCAGGCGCAGGGTGGTGGGGGGTGTCATCGGACCGGCTCCTCTACGGGGACAGCGGGGTGCGGGGTGCCGGAGAAGACCGTGTGGTCCCGGTAGGCGCGCATGGGGGCGGCGGTCTTGAGCAGCATCTCGTCGTACTCCGCCGCCGGGTCGGAGCCGAGGACGATGGCGCCGCCCGCCCCGAGCCGCATCCGGCCGCCGCTGAACACGGCCGTGCGGATCACGATGTTGAGGTCCGCGGCGCCGTTGCAGCTCAGATAGCCGATGGCGCCGGAGTACACCCCGCGGGCCCGCGTTTCGAGGCGGTCGATGATCTCCAGGGTGCGCAGCTTCGGTGCCCCGGTCATCGAACCGCCGGGGAAGCAGGCGCGTACGCAGTCCAGCGCGGTCCGGTCCTCCTGGAGCTCGCCCCGCACCGTGGAGACGAGCTGGTGCACGGTCGCGTAGGTCTCGGTCGCCATCAGCCGGGGTACCTGCACGGTGCCCGTCCGGCAGACCCGGCCCAGGTCGTTGCGGAGCAGATCGACGATCATCAGGTTCTCGGATCTGGTCTTCTCGTCTGCGGCGAGCGACTCCCGCAGCCGGGCGTCCTCCTCGGGCCGCTCGCTGCGCGGCGCCGTGCCCTTGATCGGCTTGGCCTCCACGGTGCCGTCCCGGCCGATCCGCAGGAACCGCTCGGGCGACGAGCACGCCACGTCGACGTCGCCGAACCGCAGATAGGCCGCGTACGGGGCCGGGTTGTGGCGGCGCAGCACCCGGTAGAAGTCGTACGCGTCGGGCGGCGCCGGCAGATCGGCGGCGTTGGTGAGGCAGATCTCGTAGCTCACCCCGGCGGCCAGCTCGCGCCGGCAGGACTCGATGTCGGCGAGATAGGTTCTGCGGTCGCGCTCCAGCCACGGCTCGGCGGCGCCGAGTTCGGCGGCGGCCGGGCGCGGCGCGGCGGGCTCGCGGGCCGCGGGTACGCAACTCAGCTCGGCCATCGCCGAGTCGAGCCAGTCGGCGGCCTCCCGCGCGCCGCGCGGGGTGTTCTCGGCGAGGGCGACCGCGTACGTCGTGCCCTCCTGGTGGTCCACCGCCACGATCCGGTCGGCGAACAGCCAGCAGGCGTCGGGGGTTTCTGCCCGGTGCTGGTTGGGGGAGCCGCACTCGGCCTTCATCTCGTACCCGAAGTACCCGACATAGCCGCCCGTGAAGTCGAAGGGCAGCTCGGGCGCGTCCACCGCGCGGTCCGTCAACTGCCGCGCGAGATGGTCGAACACGCTGCCCGGCACGTGGCGCACGGCCTGCCCGGCCCGCTCGGTCTCGCAGTGCCCCGATCCGACGTCGTACCGTACGAACTCGGCGAGCGGGCCCGTGCCGTCCCCGAAGAACGAGAAGCGGGACTGTCCGGCCTCGCGCCGCGCGCTGTCCAGCCAGAACGCGCGCGGCGCGGCGGCGCACATCCGGGTGAACGCGGCCTCGGGGTCCACGGCGGTGTCGATCATCCTGCTGTGCAGCCGGTAGCGGCCCGTTCCGGTGGTGCGGGGGCGTGCCCTGGAGGCCGGTGTCCCGCCGGCCCCGCCGACCGGGGCCGCTTCCGCCTCCGCCTCCGCCTTCACTTTCGTCCTCGCCGTGGCGCGGGGGGCCGCCACGGTCCGCCGTCCCCGGGTGCGCGCGTGGCCCGAACGCGACCAGGAGGCGGTGAGTTCCGCGAAGTTGGCGAGCATCCGGTGGCCGAACTCGGTGAGGATCGACTCGGGGTGGAACTGCACGCCCCACATCGGCCGGGTCCGGTGCCGCAGCCCCATCAGCACCCCGTCCTCGGCCCACGCGGTGGCCTCCAGGGTCGGCGGCAGCGGCTCGCGCACGGCCAGCGAGTGGTAGCGCACCGCGGTGAAGTTCTGCGGTATCCCGCGGAACAGCTCACGGCCGTCGTGCCGGATGACGGAGAGATGGCCGTGCCGGGGGCGGGGCGCCGCCACCACCTGGGCCAACTCGCCCACCGCGATGCCCTGATGGCCCAGACACACCCCGAGCACGGGTATCCCGGACCGGGCGAGCAGCGCCGTACCGATGCCGAAGTCGCGCGCCGTGCCGGGATGTCCCGGCCCCGGGGACACCACGACGTTGTCGAACTTCCGCAGATCCAGCTCCGCGCCGTCCGGCGCGTCGTTGAGCAGTACGACCGGCTCCTCGCCGTTGACCTCGGCGATGAGCTGGAACAGGTTGTACGTGTACGAGTCGTAATTGTCGATGAGCAGAGTCTTCACCCGGCCCACCTCCTTTTCGTTCTTTCCGGGGCCTTGCGGTTCCATGCCTCGTCCTGTGCCCCTTGTTTCCGCGCGTTCCTTTCAAGCAGCCCGGCGCTTGTGCCGTCCGCGGAGCGCCTGGAGAGGGGGATACAGCCATTTCTTGAGGAAGCGCTGAAGACGCGGCATCAGCACCCAGGTGACAATAGCTGTCACGCTCAGGCAGAGAATGAGTGTGCGTACGAGTGCGTTGAGACCGCCTAAGTAGGGAATCACCGTCAGGTTGAAGACGAGCACCGGCGGAAAGACGGCGCCCATGTTCACGAACCACAACTTCCATTTCGGCGGCGGCCGGGGCGGCGCCGGCGGTGCACTCTCCGGCGGTCCCTCGAACCAGGCGCTGAGACCTCGTATCCTCCGGTGCCCGGTCTCCCGGGCAAGCTGATTCCCGTACGACACCAACTGTGTCCGGGCGGCCGATTCCTCCCACGCCGCCGCGGAATAGGCCGAGTCGAACCGGTGAATGACATGCCATTCCGATCCGATGTTCCCGGGAGCGAGGACACCTCCGCCCAGATAACCCGGAACGCGGGCCGCCGCGCCCAGCACCGCCATCGCCCAGGAGCGGAACTCGCTTTCGCGGCCCGGCGCGACGTGGTAGGCGGTCGTGACGGTGATCGGTTCGTTCGGCACTCCGGCCGTGACCTCCTTTTGGGCATCGCGATGCCTGTGATCCCTTGGCCGGTGATCCCAATTCATCGAGCCGGACATCCTTGAATACGAAAGCACTGTGCCATGTGTTCAATCGGTTCCGGACGAATCCTGTGAATCCTTGGCGGGGGACCCTTCACACGCCTCCGGCCTGCGCGGAGACGGGCCGCCCCTCCCCGGCCCCGCCCGCCCGCGCGGCCGGGGGCGGGTGCGCGGGCCGGTTGAAAGGGAAATCCGACTTAGCTTAGGCTTGCCTAAGAAGTTGCGATCTGTGCTGCCCACGAAACCTGAGGAACACCCATGCCATCCTGGTTCACCCGCGTGCGTCGTCGGACCCTCGCCGTCACGGCAACCGCCGCCGCGCTCACCCTGGTTCTCGGCGGCTGTTCGTCGGACGGCGACGAGAAGTCCGGTGCCCCGGCCGGGAACGGGACGAGTGACGGGGCGTTCCCGGTCACGATCAAGAGCGCCCTCGGACCGGCGGAGATCACCGAGCAGCCCGAGCGGGTCGTGACCCTGGGGCAGGGGTCCGCGGAGACCGCGATCGCCCTCGGTCACACGCCCGTCGGCATCGAGAGCTATGAGTGGGGCAGTGACAAGACCGGCTATCTGCCGTGGATCCACGACGCGGTGACCAAGGCCGGCGGCGAACTGCCCAAGCAGTTCGCCGGCGGGGAGGACATCGACTTCGAGGCCATCACCGAACTCGAACCCGATGTGATCCTGGCCCCCTGGTCGGGTGTCACCCAGGAGCAGTTCGACATCCTCTCGGACATCGCGCCGACCGTCGCCTACCCCGAGCTGGCCTGGAGCACCAACTGGGACGAGCAGATCGAGATCATCGCCAAGGCGCTGGGGCAGCCGGACGACGCGAAGAAGCTCATCTCGACGATCGAGAAGCAGCTCGCGGACGCCGCCGCGACCCGGCCGAAGTACCGGAACGTCTCGTTCTCGTACATCTACACCTCCGGCCCGGGCACACTCGGCGTCTTCCTCCCGGAGGAGCAGCGCGTCGAGATGGTCTCGTCCCTCGGCCTCACCGTCGACCCGGTGGTGAAGACGTTCAAGGAGACCAAGGGCACCGACTCGGCCCTGATCGGACTGGAGAACGCGGAGAAGCTCTCCGGCAGCGACCTCGTCTTCACCTTCTACTCGGACGCCAAGACCCGTAAGGAGACCGAGGCGCAGAAGCTGTACGCGGCGATCCCCGCCGTCCGGCGCGACTCGCTCGTCGCCTCCGACGACACCTCCTTCGTCACCGCGTCCTCGATCATCAACCCGCTCACCGTCCCCTGGGTCGTCGACCGCTACCTCCCGCTGATCGACGAGGCCGTCGCCAAGCTCGACAAGTAACCCGACAAGTAAGGCGTACGGAAACCGGATGACCACCACCGCACCGGCCAGAACGGGCGGCCCCGGCACCTCGCGTGCCGGGGCCGCCCGGTGGGTCCCCGCGCTGCTCGGCGGGACGGTCCTGCTCGTCCTCGCGGGGACGGCGAGCGTGATGTTCGGCAGCAGGACCACATCGTTCGGGGACGTCCTGGACGTCCTCACGGGGACCGCCGATCCCTATGTCGCCACTGTCGTCGAGAGCCGTTACCCGAGGACGGCGCTCGGTGTGCTGGCGGGAGTCTGCCTCGCCGTCGCCGGCACCCTGATGCAGGGGGTCACCCGCAACCCCCTCGCGGACCCGGGGCTGCTCGGGATCAACGCCGGCGCGGCCGCGAGCGTCGTCGCGGCGACGGCCTTCCTGGGCGCGTCGGGCCGCTCCGACACCATGTGGTGGGCGCTGCCCGGCGCCCTGCTGGCCGGCCTCCTGGTCCATGTCATCGGCTCCGCGGGCGCGAGTACGAGCCTGGTGCGGCTGGTCCTGGCGGGAGCCGTCCTCTCCGCGGTGCTGATGGCGTTCATCCAGGCGGTGACGCTGAGCAGGCCGAAGGTCTTCGACAGCTACCGCTATTGGGTGGTCGGCGCGCTCGGCGGCCGGGACTTCGACGTGTTCTGGTCCGTCCTGCCGTTCGCCGCGACCGGACTCGTCCTCGCGCTGCTGCTGGGCCCCGGCCTCAACGCGCTCGCCCTCGGCGACGCGTCGGCCGCCTCGCTCGGCGCGCACCCGGCGCTCCTGCGGGCCGGCGGACTGATCGCCGCGACCCTGCTCAGCGCGGCGGCGACGGCCGCGGTCGGCCCCATCGCCTTCGTCGGCCTCGCCGTACCGCACATCGTGCGCGCCGTGGTCGGCGTCGACTTCCGGATACAGATCGTGTTCTCGGCGATCGCCGGTCCCGCGCTGCTGCTCCTGGCGGACGTGCTGGGCCGGATCGTCCTGCGCCCGCAGGAGCTGATGGTCGGAGTGGTGACGGCGTTCGTCGGGGCGCCCGCGCTGCTGGTGGCCGTGCGCGGGATGAAGGGCAGCACATGAGGGAGCACATGAGGGAGCACATGACGGAAAGCCGGACCATGGTCCGCACCGCCGCGCCACGCGGCCATCTCACCCTCGGGCGCACGGTGGCGGTGCCGGTACGGCGCAGATCGGTCGTGATCGCCCTCGTCACGGCGGTCCTGACGGTGGCCGCCGCGGTCGCCACGCTGTCCCTGGGACGGCTCGGCATCCCGCTCCCGGATCTCGCGGACGCCGTCACCGGCGGCGCGCGCGGAACGGACGCCTTCGTCCTGGAGCGGCTGCGCGGGCCGCGGCTGACGGTGGCGGTCGGCACGGGCGCGGCGCTCGGACTGTCCGGCGCCCTCTTCCAGTCGGTCACCCGTAACCCGCTGGGCAGCCCGGACGTGATCGGTCTGGGCGCGGGCGCCGGCGCGGGCGCCGCCGTCGTGGCGCTGCTGCTGCCCGGCACCGTACCCGTGCCGCTCGGCGCCCTGACCGGCGCGGTGCTCGCCATGGCGCTGGTGTACGTGTCGACGGGCAGCGGATTCCGCAACCCGGGACGCCTGGTCGTGGCCGGAATCGGGGTGGCCGCCATCGCCACGGCGGTCACGCAGTACGTCGTCTACGCCGTGGAGCGCGACAAGGCGGCCGTCCTGACCGCCTACCTCAACGGCAGTCTGGCGGCCCGGTCCTGGGGCCACGCCGGCACCATCTGGCTGGTCCTGCTCCTCGTCGCCCCCTGCGCCGCGCTGATCGCGCGCCGTCTCGACATCGCGGAGATGGGCGACGAGATCGCCGGGGGACTGGGGGCGGAGCCCAGGACCACGAAGACCACCGCCGTCGTCCTGTCGATCGTCCTCTCCGCCGGAGCGGTCAGCGTCTCGGGGCCGATCGCCTTCATCGCCCTGACGGCCCCGCAGATCGCCCGGCGCCTCACCCGCGGCTCGGGCCCGCACCTGCTGCTCGCCACCCTGATGGGGGCTCTGCTGCTGGTGCTCGCGGACCTCTGCGCACAGCAACTGCCGCTCTTCGAGAACCTGCCGGTCGGCATCTACACCCTGGCCATCGGGGGCGCGTACCTCGGATATCTGCTGATCCGCGAGTGGCGCAGGGGAGTGCTGTAGCGACGCGGGCGAGCCGGCGCGCCGGCTCGGGCCGGCGTCACAGATCCAGGACCGTAATCGCTGGTACGTGACCGCCGCCTGGCAGCGCAAAGCCGTACCGGTCCTGCCGCTGGGGGCGGCGCTGGCGGCGGGCTGTGTCGGGGTGGACATGAATGACGACCACCTCGCCGCCTGGCACCTCGATGCCCACGGCAACCCGGTCGGCGAACCCCACGGCTTCCCCTACGACCTGGCCGGGAATGCCGCTCACCAGGACGCGCAGATCCGCCACGCCCTCACCCGCCTCCTGCACTGGGCCCGCTAATGCGGGGTGAAGGCGATCGCGGTCGAGGACCTGGACTTCGACAGTGAGAAGACCCGCGAGAAACACGGCCGCCGCAAGCGCTTCCGGCGCCTGAT
>NZ_JBFBJB010000108.1:0-11775 GCF_040685895.1 Streptomyces sp. NPDC088124
ATCCGGCGGGTGAAAACGCCGATGGCCTCGCGGACACCTTCGATGCTGCCCACGTCCAGGGCGGTGATCTCGGTGTTTACGGTCCGCTGATGGGGGCGTCGGGCAGGGATGGCTGGGGTGGTGTTGCTCAATGCGTGCTCCTATCCAGAGGAGGTGATGGAACAGTCCTTGGGGCGATGACGATGGAGGTGGTCCCTCGGTATGCGGAGCCGGGGATCAAGCGGGTCTCGCCCTCGATGCCGTCCGAGTGGTCGCGGTCCGTGCCGGAGGTGATCTCGCCTGCTTCGGAGGCGTCGTAGGGAGCGGACTGGAGGGGTGGTGCAGGCGGTGAGGGGCGTGAGGGCGGCCCGCGAAACCAGAGCTGACGGCCCCCGCTCTCTGCCAGGCTGTCAGTCCTCCTGCTTGTCTCGGCTCTGGACTGCTGCTCCGATGATTACGAAGGTCGCAGGCGCGGCCATAGGCAGCCGGATCCACTCGTCGGCGCTGCGCTCCCAATCCGTAAGTGCCAGAGCGGCTATGCCAAAGACGATGAAGCTGAGGTAGCTGGCGTTCAGCAGGTGCTGGCCCTGCCCCTGCAGGAGCCTGGCGCAGCGCCGGGCGTGGGGACGGGGAACGTGTGAGTCGTCGGGTGGGATCACGGTGACTACTTGTCTGTAAGCACCTCCAGAGCCCAAAACACGTGCTTACAAACAACTACTCCTGTTCGTGGGTGTCGCGTCCGACAACGTCGGCCGTCAGGACCACCTGGTTGTGGTCTTGACGGCCGACGCCACGCAGGCCCAACAGCATCGGTGCCGAGCTCGACCAGGCCCGCAGGGAAGGGTGAAGTTCTATAGATCGTCAAGCGGTCGGAAAGGGCATCTGCCTGTCCTGTACGGCGCTGGCGTGCGCGACGGCGGCCGGAGCGGCAGCCGCGACCGGAGCCGGAACCTGAGCCTGCAGGTTCTGGCTCTGGGCCTCGGCCTTAGTGACGCGCTCGGCCAGGCGGGCCTGGGTGGTCGCGCGGGACTCCAGGAAGGAGATGTTCTGGATCTCGAGCTTGACCTCGAAGACCTCCACACCGTTCTTGGTGTAGCGGTTCATGCGTGGCTCGTAGCTGAGGGAGACCAGGTCGCCCTTGTGCACGCGCGCGAAGGGGCCGGCGCCCGGGGTCTGGGCGCGTACGAAAGCCTCGAACGGAAGGGCGTCGGAGATGCGGTTTCCCTGGGCGTCGGTATAGCTGCGGTCGACGAAGACGGTGAGCATGACCTTCTTGGAGCCGTCCATGTTCTCGAAGACCTTCGGGTCGTTCGCCAGGCGGCCGATGACGGAAGCGGTGCTGTTCGGGTTCGACATGGTGGATTCTCCTTGAATACAGCGCAGCGCCCGGATCGACGTCATCGTCCGCGCGCAGTTGGATGGGTTGTTGAGATGTCCAGTTGTCTGTCATGCCATCATCCGGATCAGCTTCGCTGATCAGATGATTTTCTCTTTCAGTACTTCTTCCGAATCAGCTGTGCTGATCGAATGCTTGTCATTCCGAGTCCCGAATCGGCTTTGCCGATCAGGCTCATGTTCTTCGCTGGGTTACCGGCCACTCCCCGGACCAGACCTCCGGCGTGATGCCCGGACGTCCCGCAACTCGGCCTCCAGCTGGTCCGCTCGTGCGGTGTCGCCGACCTTGCAGGCGAGCCGGTAGGAGTGTTCGAGATCGACAATCTTGCCTCGTGCTGCTGTTCATAGCGGCCTATCGCCGCGAGATCGGCATGCAGCACTCGTCATCGGCCTCGAAATACAGCCATAGATCGTCGTCTTCGTAGTAAGTGCAGAACCAGCTCGTCATGCAGCCGTCCTGACCCACCACCTTGACCAAGCAACATAGGGGCCCCGCGCCGTGCGCATCCCATGGACAGGTGCCGTACGGTCCCTGGCGTCTGGCTCTGGCAGGACAGCCGTGATCTGCGGTCGCGTGTTCCTTACACGCTTTACCCGGGGCCGCGCCATGCCGTACCGGCTGTCCTGAAGGAACTGGCTAAAGGACAATGCCAGTGACTTTGTGGCCGTCCACGGACCTGTGATGAATGTGGTAGCTTGCTATGGCTGGACCTCGTGCCTGCGCCTGGTAGCGAAACACGGGGTCCTCGGTGATTCGCTGGCTTCGGATGATTGCCGCACGCGCTCGGTTCCCCGCCACACAGAGCATGATCAACGCTCAAGGTCCTGACGCGCCACCAGCAATCATGCACGAGCTCGTTAGGACTGATGCGAGCGATGCTCCCCTGGACGGTCACATCAGGGCGGGCCCGATGCTGCCGGGCCGTCGGGCTGGCACCCTCGGCCCGCATCTGCACATACCGGGCCACCGTGTGGTGGTCGCAGCCGACCAGCTCGGCGGCTGCTCGGTAACTCCCCGTGAGGTTGTATGCCTCCAGGATCTCCCTGCTCTTCTTCACACCGGCCAGCTTCGCTGACCGGCATCGGTCCAGGTCCAGGAAGAAACCTGGCCGTCCGTGGGGAAACCCTTGGGCTCTGATCCACTTCTTGTGGGATGGCGAGGGTGACGGTCTTCAGTCGGCGAGGAGTATCTGTCGGCGGAGGAGGTCGAATCCGGCGCGACCATATCCGCCCTCTTGATCCGTTTCGCTCTGTTGACGTTGCCTTCGACCTTGCCCGAGTTCCATTCCAAGGTGAGGCCGGCGGTGACGGCGTCGAAGTCTTGTCGGAGGCCGCAGGCCAGGGTCCGCAGCGGCTTCATCCCGGTGTCCTCGGCGCTGGAGAGCCAGATCTCCAGGTCGCCGCCGCGGCGGGCGGTCATCATGGCGGCGAAGGAGCGGACGCACGCAGCGACGGCGACCAGTTCGGGGCAGCAGGACAGGAGCTTCTTGAGCTTGAGCGTGCCGCTCTCCTCCAGGTAGTCGCGGTGCGAGGTGATCAGCCAGGTGGCCGTGCGGACCGTCAGCACCTTGGGCTTGTCGGGTGCGGGGTTGCCGCTGGCCCGGATCTCCTGCAGATGCCGGCGCACGGTCCGTTTACTGCCGGTGAAGCCGAGTTCGACGATCTCCGCGTGGAGCCGTGCCGCGTCCGTGCAGCCCTCGTTCCAGCGCCGGTGGAGGTAGGGCGAGTAGGCGTGGACCTGGCCGTAGCGGCGCGAGCCGGTGCCCAGCGACGCCTCCCTCGGGCGTGGCCGCGTGCGCATAGCGGCGTACTGTCTTGCGGTCGAGCCCGAGAGCCTCGGAGATCGCCTGGATCGGGACTCCCTTGTCGTAGAGGGCGTGCACGACGGCGTGACGCTCGCGGCGCCGGATCACACGCATCCCCTCCGGCCGCCCCGGCACCTCCTGCTCGACAGTGGCCTCAGCAGGCGCGTCCTCGGTAGGCTCGGCGAGACAACTGCGGTGCGCGTACACGGTGTCTTGTCGGTCGGCACCGAGCTGCTGTCCGAAGCCCGCTACTCGACGTGGGCAACGCCTCCCGAACTGCCCGAGAACCGCTGCTCCTAGTCATCGACAGAGCCATCGAAGCCTGCGCACCAGTCTGAGCAGCGAGTTCGCACTCGTCGGGGCGGACAGATACACGGGCAGCCGGGCGCCAGGCGCCCGGTGAGCGCCAGCGCGATATTCTCCAGCGAACGACACAGGAGCGGCATGCGCCGCGCGAATCGCTCGGCGAGCCCGTCCAACTGCTCGACGAACGTGCGACGACCGCACGCAGCCGCTGGGCAGAGGAGCCGTCGCACCAGCAAGTCGATCACGACCTGCCGTCCGGCCGCCGAGGTCGGCAAGGCGCCGTCGACAGCCACCATGGAGACGGCCGGACACGGCGCCACAGCCTGGACACACCGTTTCGCGCGTCATCGTCCGCGCCGTGAGGGCTACCTCGCCACCGTCCGCTCTGACCTCGTCCACCACCACAGAGGACAGGTGAGAGAACATCGTGGCGAATGTCGAGAACATGCTGCAGTCACCCGAACGGCCATTCTTCCAGCCATTTGTGACGCCGTGTCACCGCCCCACAAGAAGTGGATCAGAACCGTATTACTGGCCGCCGTCAGCCGGGCCCGGCGAGGTGCACAGATAGGCTTTTCGGCTCTATCAAACAGCAAGGAAACAGCGTCTCCTTCGCGTGTCCGAGGTGACTCATCGGTACACGAACGAGACGCGACGAGGACACTGATAAAACACCGATTGATGTCGGTTCACCTCTTGGAGTTCTGCACACGTCCTCACAGTGTCTCGCGCGCACCCCGGCAGTGCCGCACTGGCGTCACACACAGAACCTTCGGAGGACTCACCTGTGCGGGAATGCTAGGTGGCGTCCCTCGGGAGACACGATCGGGACACCACAGGAACGCCGTTCGTACTTCGCTATGCCTCTTCTGGATCAGTGTCGGTACGGCGGGCGTCTCGCAGGCGTCCCGCGTAAGCACCCGTGGCGTCGCAGGTTGGGGCGCAGATACGCACGGCACCGAGGGCCTGCACGCGGTCACCCCAGGCGGGGACGCGGTGTCGTCTCGAAGGTGCACCTGGCGGTACTCGACAGGGACTTAAATGGCGTCTCTTTCACGCACCTAATGGGACTTGCATAGGATTCAACAGGGCCACTAAAGTGGATTCACATTCGAGACAAAACGCGAAGGACAGTGATCCTCTATGGCAGAGCGCGAGACATCTGACGAACGATCGGATGGAGCGCGGGAGCGAGTGTTGAGGAGCGCTGAGTGCAATGACTGGTCAGTCCACTGAACCTCGCAAGGTTCGCTGGACCGTGCCCGCCGCCGATACCTCGGTGAACACGTGGCTCAATGAGCAGGCTGACATCTCGCAGTCAGTTCGACTGCTCATCCGGGAGCCCATTGAGCGCGACGGGTTCATTGACGTCTTCTACAAGCCCGTGGTCCAGCTGCCGCGCCGCGGCCGGCCGTCGCTGGAGAGTGTCGAGCAGCACGACGACGAGGAGTCGGTCGCCGAGCGCCCGATCGCCGGGCCGGCGCAGCCACAGGCCCCGGTCTCCGCCGAGGTCGTCGCGGAGAAGGCGGCCGCAGCGCCGGAGGCCCGGCCCGATCCGGTTCCCGCACAGTTCGCCTACCCGACACAGTCCGGCACCGTGCAGCTTCCCGTCTTCCCACCTCACCGCACACCACAGGGCGGAGCGGCTGGTCACCACGGTTGGGCCGGGCCTTGTGCGAAATGGCGCTCAAAATCTGGTCCTCGACCATTCCGGCACAGCCCGGAGCTTCGATACCCATGTTCACTCCGTGATGGGCGTGCCCCCGACAGCTCGGCCATCCCGCACAAGGAGGATCAGTGGCCGCACTGCGTCCTTGTCTTCCAGCGCTCCGTCTGGGATCTGCGGCCCGCCGGAGTAGCCACGAGTGTCCCCCGAGTTGGGGTAATCCCATACCCACTTGGGGTGGTTGGAGCGGATGTTGCCTTCATCATCGAGAACCACATCGCCGGGCTTCCAGACCGCATCAAGGCTGGTGATCTTCTGAACGTTTTCCATAAGCTCATCGTCCCTCACGCCACCGACAGTGTGGAGCTCACAAGGCGCGACTAGCTCTCCGAGAGAGCCGGATCGTGGTTCCCAGATGGAGGTCGCGGCGTTGGAACCCGAGTGGCAGCCTCGCCGACGGCTGCCTTCGGCGACCGCCTCGCCCACGGGATCGTGCGCGGCACCGCCCCCGCACCCTGCACGACACGCCTGACCCCGGTCAAATACAAACTCAAGTGCCCCTCACCACCCCGATGCACGCCACAGCCTGCGCCCTGTGAGCGCCCGCCATCGGCATCGCCCCAATCCGTCTGAGCGGCCGATGCCGAGCCCCTCCTCCGCCCGTATGAATGGAACCGACAGCATGTCTGCCACCCTTACCCCGTCCGCCCGCCACCAGCGGCATGCCACAGCCGCCGAGCAGGGCGAACTCGCCGTCGAACTCCGCACCAGCGCCGCTGAATTCCAGACATGCCAATGGGACGCCCTCGTCGATGCCGACGACGGCTTCTACACCAGCCACCTCTGGATCTGCTCACTGGAGAAAGTGCACGGCCTCCAACCTGTCCTCGCGGCAACGGAGGCGGGCCGGCTCACGGGCCTGCTGCCGACATGGACGAACACGGAACCCAGCGGCAGCAACCTGTTCGGCCTCCCAGGCATGACAAATGAACTGATCGCGGTACCGAGCGAGCAGACTCTGTGGCTGGGCCCCCGCCGTGCCACAGCCACTACGATCACCTGCGCCCGCGGCGTGGTGCGGCCGCGCGCTCTGCGGGCGTTGATGGAGGCGGCTTGCCGGCTCGCGGCCGACCGGGGACTCGCGGGCGCAGTGTGGCCCTACCTCACCGGCGCGCACGCTCTGGAAGCCGCCGCCAGCCACCCCGGCGCCCAAGCCGTGCTGCACACGGCGGACACGTCCGTGACAGTGCCGGATGACGGCATGCGTGGACTCGAAGCCACCGCCGGGAGCAAGCACCGCAAACAGTGGCGACGGGAGCGGGCTTTGTTCGCCCGGTCCGGTTCGGTCGAATGGGCCGCCCTCACCCCCGAGGTCTGCACCCGCATCGCGCCGCTGCTCGCCGCCACGCGAGAAAAATACGGAGCACAGGTCGGGACCGCGCAGATGCGCCGCACGCTGGAGGCACAGCGCTCTTCCGGCCTCGGCGACCGGGCTGCCGTAGCGCTTGCCCGGACCCGGGACGACGACACCATCCGGGCGGCCGCCGTCTTCTACCGTCATGGCACCACCCTGTACGGACGCTACTGGGGCGCGGACGGAAAGGCCCCGCCTTACGCCTACTTCACACTGACGCTCTACGAGGCAGTCGACTGGGCAGGCCGCCATGGCCTGCGCCGCCTGCACCTGTCCGTACCGCCCACCGCGGCCAAGCTCTCCCGAGGCGCGCAGACCACCCCGCTGGCCCTCGTCTACCTTCCCACCGCACCCGATACCCGGATCGACCCCCGCGCCCTGCACCAGCACAACCGGCGTACGGCGCAGGAGTGGAACCCGGACTCCGACCGCGAGGCGTGGGCCCGGTGGACCTCCAGGGGGATGGGATGACGCTCTACCTCGTCTATGGCTTCGAGACCACCGACCACACGCACACGAACATGGCCGCCTTCTGGTCGTGGATGGCCGACCGAAACCTCTGGTTCTACAGCGGCCTGGACATGGTCCTCGACACCAGCTGGCGCGTCGAGACCCAGCCTGGAAGGCTGCTCATCCACCATGAGGTCGCTTTCGTCGGCGAATCGGGCCTGGCGGACTACCGTGCCGCCCTCGCGGTAAGAGGCCGCGACCGAGCCTGGGAAGAACGGCGCTGCGAGCAGGACCGTTGGTACCGCATCGTCTCGCGGTCGCTCCACACTTCCCCGCCCGTCCCGATGGTTCTTCCACGGTGCGGTCAGGCGCCCGGCCGAGGTGGGGACGCATGGGGAACATTCCAACGTGTCGTCAGCGAGTCTGAGCGCTTGTCCTCTCTCCGGAACGGGTCGGCCTTCATGGACGGCTCGGAGAACACCATCGAGTCGGACGCATGAGCAGCTATCAAAAGATCGTGAAGTTACTCGAGGCGAACACCGGGGCGAGGCGGATGAGTCAGGTCTTCGAGGACTTCGTCGAGATGGCTGCGCTGGCTCTCCGCAACGCCGTGGATGTCCACGGCCACGCCGAGCGCGAAGAGCAGTACCTCCGGACCGCGAGCCGGTATGACCGTGCGGAGTTGTACCGCTTCGGGCACGCTCTCGCGCTCGTCACCGAGGAGATGGGCCGGGAGCCCTGTGACGTGCTCGGCCGCCTCTACATGGAGCTGGAACTCGGCAACGAGCGACTCGGTCAGTTCTACACGTCCTATGACATCGCTCAGCTGATGGCCGGGATGCAAATCGATTCCGTGATCGATCAGGTGCACGCGCACGACTTCGCTGATCTGTACGAGCCGACCTGCGGCGCGGGTGCGTTCATCGTAGCCCTGTCGCAGGCAATGCTCGAGCGTGGCCTGAACCCGCAGACACAGCTGCACGTGACGGCTGAGGACATCGCACCCCCGGCTACGCACATGATCTACATCCACCTGACCCTGCTGCACATCCCTGCGGTGGTGCGTCGTCGCAACACGCTCACGATGCAGACCTTCGACTCGTGGCCCACACCTGCCCACATTCTCGGCGGCTGGGGCTGGCGGCTCCGCCTGACCCAGGTTATCGGCGCGACACAGAGACTGCTCAAGACAACGCAGCAGGATTCCGCCGAATCACTGTGGGCGTGTCCGGCAAGCCACCACGTATAGCCGTTGCGTCCAGTGCGTCCTCCACCCCGGTAGGAGGGTTCGATGACGACGAGGACGTTCTCGAAGGAGACGACGTCCCAGCGGCGGGTGTCCGCCAGTTGGGAGCCTTCACCAGATGCAGCGCCGTCTCCGTGCCTTCGTTGCAGGTGGCGGTCGACCAGGTCGATGCGCGCTCCCCACACTGGCGGAGACCGGTCAGACCAGCGCCCCAGGTCATCGGGGTGTTCGTCATGATACTCCGTAAGGTGTTAGGCGGCCCGGAGGGCCGGATGTGGCTGATGATGCTCTGCCTTCAGTGGCTTGCCTCTCCAGTGTGTCGCGGAGACGGTTGATCATCCGGGCTCGGTCGGCCACGAGATCGGAGCGGTGGGCGGTCAGCAGAGCGAGGTCGGCAGCCAGGAGGACCGGACGGCCACTCCTCGAAACCACAGGACGTTGGCCCGGCGGCGGGCCAGGGCGATGACGGCTTGGGCGTGGGGCACGGCCCTCATAGAGCGTGATGTGACGGTGGGTTACGTGCCGGTGTGCGCGCCGGGTACTCGCCCGACGACGGTGTCTACGATGTCCGTTTCTGTGACGTGTGCTGGTTACTGCGTGTCGCGGTACCCCTGGTTTGCGCCCTCCGGCACGACCACTTCGTCCATCGACAGCAGACCAACCGCGACCGCCTGCGCCCGATCGTGAACCCGGAGCCTCCAACTCGGCGATCCGGGCCCGCAGCACCTCGGTCTCCTCGGCGACGACGGCGCCCACCCGCCGCTCGAACTCGGCTTGGTCCTGGTCGGAGCGGGGCGTGAACATCGCGGACAAGCGGGCCCGGGCGGAAGGCTGCGGCAGGCCGTGGATCCGGGCGTACCGCTCCGGCGTCAACGGCCCGCTGTTGGGGTTCGAGGTGTCGGTCATCGGGTCTTCCTCGGCTGCTCGTCGCGGGCGGCGATCAGGGCGGCGCGGTGGTTGTCCATCCCGGACTCGCGGTCGGTGCCGCGCTTCGACGAGGAGTCGATGACGTAGCCGCCGATGGTCATACCCGCGTGCTTCTTGCCAGGGCTGTCGTCGAAAATCACGGTGCCGTAGTAGTCGGCGGCGATGCGGATCGTGGACACCGTCAGCGCCTTCCCATCCACGCAGACGGAGCGTCGGGCAACGATGGTGGGGATGCCGGTCTGGATGGTCATCGGGTTCCTTCCGGAGGAGGGGCGGGGTCGGCGGATACCGGACCCGCGGGGGTCAGGCGAAGGGGCAGTCGGGCCTGGGGCAGGAGCACCGGACGAGTTCGGCCGTGTCCCATCGCCAGACGGTCATGTACGGCCGACCGAGCCGTGACGCCTTGATGTGGTGGAAGCGGAATTGGACTCCGTTGATCTCCCGGGTCCAGAGGTGCTGAACGTGGTTCTCCATCTCGCCTGTACGCGGACCGATCTTCATGGGGAGCTCCTCAAGCGGGTCAGGGCCCGCCCCACCTCGGGGCGGGTCGGGACGGTTTCAGGCGGCGTTCCAGAGCCGGTCGGCGGCGATCCGGTGCGCGGCGGCGAGAAGCCGGCGGGCGGGCTGCGCACCCACCTGGGCAGCCAGGACACGGTCGTCGACCGTCGGGTCAAGGAGCAGGCCGGCGAGCCGGGCCGGGGTGGTGGGGACGCCAGTGGCGGTGCTGAGCATGGGGTTCTCCTACGGGTACCAGTGGCCAGCGTCGTTCCGGCGGCGCACATACATCTCCGCGTGCGTCCTCGCCGTGAGGTTGCTCTTGGGTAGCGGGTAGCGGACGACTGCTCCGGCCCGCTCGGTCGAGATGACCTCACCGGGGCCTGTGCAGCCCGCGTGCTGAATGCTGATCTGGTTGCCTACGCGGAGACCGAGGAAGTCGGGTACGGGTGTCGCGGCGATGTTCCGCCACCACCACGACCACGCCTTCGGGTTACCGCTCGGGGCGGCAGGCATCGGCTCGTAGAGGTCCCCAGGCCGGTAGTCGTACACGTACCGGTCGTCCAGGGCGTAGCGGGTCAGGGCGAGAGTAGGGCTGTAGAGGTGCCCTCGGTCGAACGCGGCAGGAACGCTGGAGACCGGAAGGCCAGACACGCTCACGTCGGCTCTCCTGTGGTGTATGCGGGGCTGGTCTCGCGGATCTGGTGGACTTGCCTACCGACCTCGGAGGCGGTCACGTCGCGGACGGTGAAGTCATGGGACGGCGGCACGTAGCCGCCGCCGGGGTACACGCGGACCGTGGTCTCGCGGAGAGCCGCATCGTGCGTGATGTCAAAGGCGATAGGTCGGCGGCCGATGGTCCGCGTGTAGGTCCAGATGGTGACTCCGAGGGAGTCGCCGTAGTGACGCTCGCGCCAATGGCTCCGAGGGGTGATCGTGAAGTTGGTTTAGGCGGCCTCCGCGAAGTCGGCGGCGGCAAGGTGGCGGGTGGCCTTGTAGGTGTCGAGCGCCGCGTAGAGGGCGGGGTCGGTCGGCGTATAGACGTGGACGTGGATCCACTTGCCGGTGGTCCGGTGCTGCGCCCACACGCGAACGGCGTCGGCGCCGAGGTTCATGGCCCGGTACGCCTTGGCGGTGTGCCGGCCGTACCAGGAGCGCTGCCCGTCTTTGAGGTCGTCGGCGCCGAGGCGGTCCAGCATGTCCCCGGTGCGGATGAGCCGGCCGTGCTCGACGGCGGCGGCGATAAGGCCGGAGCGGGTGCGGTAGGCGAGGGCCCGGGTGACGGCACGGGCGGCACGGTGGGTGCGTGTGATGACCCGGATGGTGGCGCGGCGGGTACGGCTGGTTTGGAGCATCAGATCCCCCTGGGCGGTGCGGGTGGCGGTGGTGCCCGGCCCGGATCTCCGCGCTGGATGCGCGGCCCGCGGCAGGACCGGGACGGTTCCCGTGTTCACTTGTGATCGCTTGTCGGAGTAGGCGCCCGGCTATACCCCGGCGGCATCGCCACGACTACGCCGCAGTCCTTCATCGTGGCCTTGCACGGCAGCGAACGAGACCACCGCACAAGTCGCCCGCCCGAGCAGATGGCAGACGTGCACCGCACCCAGCCCAGATCCGTCAGGTTCGAGCTGGTGGGAATTCGTTACGAGGCTTCGCACACCGGTTCCTCTCGTACACCTCTCCGTCGTGCTCGCCGGGCACACGGCCATCTGACGGTCCTGGCCCCGCCCCGGCTTTGTCAGGGCTGCTTCCCGCCCTCCCCGGCACCTCCCGGATCAGGCTGCCCTCAGCTTCAATCCCACTGCTGCGACAGGGAATTGGTGCAGGTCTTTCACCTCCACTCGATCAACAGGCGCCTCACGGCGCACTCGTTCCACGACCCACCGCTTGCCGGCCTGGATCGGAGCGGGCACGCCCTTGCGGGCGATTGCACCGGTGAAGCCCAACTCCCGGAGCAGAGCGCGGGACGTGTTGCTGTCATAGCCCCGGTCGAGGTTAACGTTCACGTCGTCCGGCAGTGGCCCGACCTGGTCCATGGCTGCGTGGAGAGTCGGTCCGAGCAGAGGCGAGTCGTGGCGGTTGGCTCCCACCG
>NZ_JBFBJB010000109.1:0-11147 GCF_040685895.1 Streptomyces sp. NPDC088124
CGAGCACGACGTCAGCGTCGAGACCGCCATCAACCAGATCGCGGGCGACCTCACCAAATGGCTGGCCGCCCGCGCTTCCTAAAACACGGCCTAGCCGACCGCGGCTACGACCACGACAAGTACCGGCGGATGCTGTGGCAGCGAGGCATCCGCCCGGTGATCGCCGAACGAGGAGTGGAACACGGCTCCGGCCTTGGAGTTTTCCGGTATGTGGTCGAACGCACCATCGCGTGGCTGCACGGCTTCCGCCGCCTGCGCATCCGATGGGAACGACGCGACGACATCCACGAGGCCTTCCTGGGCCTCGCCACCTGCCTCATCACCCACCGACACGTCCAACGCCTTTGTTAGGACCTCTAAGGGCTTGATCACGAGATCCCGTGTGCTTTCAGGACGCTCCGCACTGTGTTGCGAGAGTGCCCGGTGAGATCTGCGATGGATACCTCGGAGAGGCCCGCCTTCTTCGCTTCAAGGATCAAGCGGTCGCGTTCCTGGCACATGCGCCGGTACTCCGTGAGCTTCGCACGGATCACCGCGTCAGCCGCGGGTTTCGGCAGCGGTGTGATCCAGGCAGGAGAACCGGGCCCGCACATGTGAGACGACCTGCGCCTATCCATTTCCATGCGCGGCAGCGTAGAACCCGCGGTGGCTGGCAGGGGGCTGACACGCTGTGCATAAATGCGCAAACTGTGCAGGATTGCACATCTCTGATGGTCTGGACGGGTGAATGTCCTGCCTCTGGCAGGTCCGGAAGTTGAGGGGCGCACCCACCCTCTGGGACACCTTGACTGCCCCCGCCGTCGGCAGGCCCGCCGAAGGAGCCCAACCCGCGGCACCGTCCGAGTCAAGGAACCCTAAATGTTCGACCCCCGCGTCTTCGCCGCCGTAGACATGGGGACCTACGCGATCGGCGGAGGCTGGACCACAGCCTCACCGGACAACGAGGCCCCGGAAACGCGAAAGATCCACTTCTTCAACAACTGGGAATCGCAGCCAGCACCCACAGTCAAGAACCTCTCGGCACTCCTCCTGGACGCCGACGGTGAGATGATCGCGTGGGGCTACGAAGCAAGGCGCATGTGGCTCACGCAGGGCTTGGCCCTGCGCACGGCAAGGGCCAAGTACTACCACGGCTTCAAGATGGACCTCGGAGCCCTGGAGGAGAACAGCAGCACGGAGAAGGCCGTGGAGGCGGCGGAGGATGCGAGCCCGGCTGACGGCGCCCCCGAGCGCGAACGCACCGACCACGCCAGCGGCGTGAGCTCCCGGGACCTCCAAACGGCGTCCCTGCTCACGATGCTTCTACGCCAGGTCGTGCAGACGATGCTCCAGCAGATCACCGCCAGCGGCTACGACGAGGACGATGTCCGCTGGGTACTGACGGTGCCCGCCTGCTTCAGCGACTATCAGAAGGCCATCTGTCGCGATGTGATCAAGAACGCCGGACTGCCTGGGGAAGACGGCCGGGTCCTGCTCTCGCTGGAACCCGAAGCCGCCGCCCACTACGCCCGTGTCTCCGGAGCACGTCACGGTGATTCCGGCCCAGGGTTGATGGCCCCGGGGGTCCGCTTCATGGTTGTCGACTGCGGTGGCGGCACCATCGACATCACCGCCTACGAGAACGACCAGGATGGCAAGATGGTCGAGATCGGGCGGTCTCTCGGCGACCGACTGGGCTCGGACTTCCTCAACCGCCGAGTCGAGGGCGAATACCTCCTCGAAGGCTTCGGCAAGGAAGTCATGGATGACATCCGGAAAGCCTGCCCCGACGCCCTGCTGCACATGATCGATCAGTGGGAGCGCGCCAAGGTCGCTGTCCGGCTCGACCAGGAGGACAACCTCAACCTCCTCATTCCCACCGCCATCGACCGGAAGATGGGAGCGACGGGCCGCCGCCGACTGGCCCGCCGTCAGAACAAGGTCGACGACGCCATCGTCCTCACCCCCGCCCAGCTGCACGCGCTCTTCGACACCGTCGTGCCAGGTACCCTCGACCTCGTCGAGGCCCAGCTGAACGAGATGGAGTCCGCCCAGAGCGACTCCGAAACCCCCAACGTGATCGTCCTCGCCGGCGGCTTCAGCAACTCGCCGTACCTCCAGCAGGCCATCAAGGAACGCTTCGGGACCCGCGCCACCATCATCGTTCCGCCGAACCCCGACATCGCTGTCCTGGCCGGCGCCGTCCACTTCTGCTACGACCCCCAGACCCGCGCACGCCGTAGCCGGTTCACCTACGGCATCGACACCGCCATGCTCTTCGAAGAGGGCATCGACCCCGAATCCTCCCGGCTGAAGACCCCGGACGGAGACAAGTGCGGGGACCGGTTCAACATCTACACCACTGCCGGACAATCGGTGCCGACGGACGCAGAGGTCTGCCACACGCTGATCCCCCTGTTCGAGCGGCAGAAGGAAATCGCGTTCGGCGTCTACGCCACCCGCGACACCGAACCCCGATACATCACCGACGACGGCTGCGACCAGCTGGCAGAGGTCACTATCGACCTCAGCCCGGTCATGCGCTTCGACCGCAGGGAGCGCGCAGTGCGGACCTTCATGAAGTTCGGCGAGACCGAGATCAAGGTCCGCGCCGAACTGGTGCAAGGAGGCGGCGAGGCCATCGCGCAGGTCCGCTTCCACTCCAACTACTGAGCAGAGACCCATGTTGTTCCGTGAACCCAGGCAACCTTCGCAAGACGAGTGGCTGACTGGCCCCGACCGGGGCCCGGACATCCTCCCAGACCCCGTACCAAGCCTCGACGAAGAGCTGGAGGCCACCCACCAGCGGATCGTGGCGCTGGAGTTCGAGGTGCACCGCGGCGCTACCGAGCACCAGCGCATGTGGCGGCACATCAACCGCCTCGAACGCCAGCTGGGCAGCCTCCTCGCCGCCCAGCTGGACCGGCGCGGCGATCTCGCGGGAGCGCAGCACTGCGAGCACCAGGAGCTCTCCCGCCAGACCCGGACACTGGTGGAACAGCAGTTCCAGAACTTCTCCCGCCAGTACAGCGACAGAACTGACCTCGCCCGACACCGCCCCAACCGGGAACGCACCGCCTTCCTCATGTCCCAACTCATCCAGCACCTCCTGGACAAGAGGCCGGCCTCCAGTTGGTCCATCCAGCAGTCCCTCCGCCTCGCGGACGACCCCGGCACCGAGGCCGCGATCAACCGCCTGCGGACCGACTGCGTCGCCCTGGCGGAGCGCATCGCCAAGATCGACCTCGCACACGAATGGAGCTACACCTACACCGCAGGAGCGCCCCTGGACCCTGAACGGCAGGACGCCTGGGCATCGTGCGACCCCGAAGCGCCAGTCTCCTTCGTTGTTGCGCCAGCGTATCTCGTCGACGGGCGGATCTACGGCCGCCAGCTTGTCTATACCGCCTGACGCTCCCGGGGCTCCACCACTGGGGGTCCCGGGAGCGTTGTTGGTAAGTCCGGCTATCAGAAGTTGTGGAATGGTCCTCCATCCCATGAAGATCCACGGACTTCACTTGGCTCCCAGTCCGCGTAGAAGTCGGTTGGTGGCTCATCCAGCTTGACCTCCTCCGCAAGCCCCCCCAGCTCTTCAAGTTCCTCGTGCTCGACACGCAGGTCGCAGGCTGGGCAGGTGAAGACGAACGGGGTGAACATGACCGCCCACTCATCCTCGTCCACGTGCGTGTCACCACTAAGCCAGCCCTGCGAGTCGCATGCCGGGCAGGTTGCGGGCTCGTCGTGTTCGATGTAGCCGGGAGAAGAGACTCGTGCAATCGTGCCGAGGACGAGCTCGCGTTCCTTCTGTGGCAAGTGGCCGTAACGTTCAGAGAAGACATCCTTGGCCCGAGCAAGTTTGCTCTCCAGCCGGACACGGACAGCTTCCACGTTCTCTTCGAGAAGCCGGTCGTGCAGGGACTCGTAACGGCCCCAGTAGGAAGTGTCGATCTTGAGCTCGACGAGCAAGGGGTCGATCAGCCGGAGACACGTGGTGAAGACGGCATTGACCTCTGACCGGTCGTACATGCCACTGTGTGCGACGCCGTTACGAGCATTGGCTAGCGGTCCAAGCGCCCGCTGATCGACCGGCATCTTCTTCCGCAAGATCTTCTGCGCTCGGGCATGGGCTTCGGCCAAGCCGATGGTCTTGACCTGCTCTGCGGGAACCGAAGCGTGTGCCCCGTGACCCGTCGCGTGGAGCAAGGAGTTGAAATCCTTGCCCTCCACTACGAGAGCCGGGTGGAGGCTGGCCAGGTATGACTTGAGGAGGTGCTCGGCAGCGATCCCGGCGTGGTGGACCGCCAGGTCATGAGACGACGTGCCTTCGGCGAGCGCGGCGAAGGCCGCGATCATCCATTTGCGCGAAGAGAGCTTGAGCCGTTCAGAGTCCATGGCCAGGACACTAGGCGGCTAGAGCAAACCCATTGTCGGAATTTTGGTGGCGCTCAGTAGTGCCACCGGCGACATGTCCGCTCCTGCCCCAGCGCCGAGCAGGTCGAGGTCGCAACGGCAGCCGTTCTCGCGGTCTGGACCGTGTTCGGGCAGGAGAACCAGGCCGCAGTGCTACGAAATGGACCATCGAGCACGATTGCGGGCACGAACTCGTCCACGACCTTTCCGGCCGGCCCGCTGACCGGCGGGCCGGATTCGCCCGCTGGCTCGCCGACCACGCCTGCTCTGTTAACTGCACCATCCTCGCCTCGTTGGTCACGACGTAACAGGCCGCGATTAAGGAGCAAGTGATGGGTCTACGCGAAGAGTTGATGGAGGGCCGCAGGGCCATCCCTCGCCTTGGACGAGTGGTGGAGGTGAACCGGGCACATCCGCCGTACGCGATGCTCGATGCGGCGGGGGCCGAGGTCGAGCCGGTCACCGCGTTTCTGCGAGACCTGGCGCTTGGGGATTCCAGCCCGTTGACCTGCCGCAGCTACGGCTACGGGATGCTGCGGTGGTTCCGCTTGCTGTGGTTGCTGGGCACCGGATGGGAGCGTGCGACGGAGTCGGAGGTCGCGGTGCTGACGGGTTGGCTGCGCTCGGCCGCTAACCCGCAGCGTCAGCGGCACCGGACCGATGCTCCGGTGGCCGGGACGGTCAATCTCCGCACGGGCAAGGCGTCCCTGTGCGCCGGGTACGCGCCGCGCACCATCAATCACGCTCTGACGGTGATCAGCGGGTTCTACGAGTTCCACGCACATCACGGCCGCGGACCGGTCGTCAACCCGGTGCCGCACTCGGCGCAGCGGCGCCGCGCGCTGGGGCACCGCAATCCGCTGGAACCTACGCCGATGGTGGGCCGGGCCCGGCTACGGCAGCGAGTGTCCGGCCGGTCGCCGCGGTCGGTTCCCGACCGGCTGTGGGACGAACTGCTCACCGCGATGAACTGCGACAGGGACCGTGCGCTGCTGGAGATCTTCGTCTCCAGCGGCGCACGCGCCAAGGAACTCCTCGGCATCACCGTCGGCGACTGTCGGCGTACACGCGAACGTGTACGCCGACAGCGGGAGACACCGAGCCCGGAGAACTGATCCCCGGCACCGGCGGGGCCCTGCGCAGAGCCATCGCCCCGAAGGCCGCAGGCCATCTCATGTGGGCCGAGGAGACCTCCAGCGGGCGCCGACGGAACCTGTCCTATGAAGAAGAGGAAGCCTTCTGGGCGTTCGCCGCGATCGAGGTCCTGCGTCTGACCGGCGTTCGCAACGAGGAACTCCTGGAACTCACGCACCACAGCATCACCCAGTACCGGCTCCCGTCCACCGGCGAGGTCGTCCCGCTGCTGCAGATCGCTCCGTCCAAGACCGACACCGAGCGACTCCTGCTGGTCAGTCCGGAACTCGCCGACGTCCTCAGCGCCATCATCAGTCGACTACGCGGCCCAGGCGGGATGGTTCCGCTGGTGGCCGCCTATGACGTCCGCGAGAAGGTCTGGAACCCGCCGATGCCGCTGCTGTTCCAGCGCGGCATCGGCTCCGAGCACCGCGCTTTCACGCCGACCGCGATCCGCAAACTGCTGATCAATGCGCTGGACGCGACCGGGCTCACCAACGCCGAAGGTGAGGTGCTTTCCTTCTCTCCCCACGACTTTCGAAGGATCTTCGTCACCGACGCCATCATGAACGGACTTCCCCCGCACATTGCCCAGGTCATCTGCGGTCACAAGAGCATCGACACCACAATCGGATACAAGGCGGTCTACCCTGCCGAGACGATCGAGGCCCACCGGGCGTTCATCGCCCGCCGGCGGGCCTCCCGTCCCGGCGAGGAGTACCGGATCCCGACAGAGGAGGAGTGGGACGCCTTCCTCGCCCACTTCGAGAAGCGGAAGGTGTCCATCGGCACCTGTGCACGCGCCTTCGGATCCCCCTGCATCCATGAGCACGCTTGTGTCAGATGCTCGCTCCTCCGACCTGACCCGGCCCAACGGGCACGGCTTGCCGAGATCCGCGACAACTTGATCGCCCGAATCACCGAAGCTGAACAGGAGGGATGGCTCGGTGAGATCGAAGGACTCCAAGTCAGCCTTGCCAGCGCAGAGGACAAGCTCGCCCAGCTCGATGCAGAGCAAGTCCGTCAACGCCAAGTGATTGATCTCGGCATGCCCCGCTTCAACCAGATCGCGACACGAATCAGTACGGCAAGAGGACCTTCAAGTTAGCCGAGCCTCATCCACGCGGATGATCTACACCACCCCGACCCAGACCGCGATCCACGCTCTACGGGCGGCGGGCCAGCAGATGGGTGTCGAGGAAGCCCCGCTCGGACGCTGGGTCGTGGAGCAACCGAGCAACCGTGACGAGTCCGGCCCCCGTCAGCAACTCGGCAAACTGCTCCGCTGGCCAGCTATAGGCGGGCGCCACCTTGTGGTCGAAGCGGACCGGCTCCGGCCCCTCCGTCCCGAAGAAGGACGCCAGGAGCAGACCCCCTGGTGCCAGGACACGCACCTGCTCAGCGAGCAGCGCGGGCAATTCTCCAGGTGGGGTATGGATCATCGAGTAGTGGGCCAGCACTCCGCCGAGCGCGCCGTCCTCGACCGGCAGGGCCTCCATGCGCGCTTCGTCGAACCGCAGCGCCGGCTCGGCCCGCCGGGCGTGGGCGATCATGGCCGGGGAGAGGTCGAGCCCGAAGGCGTCCAGCCCCAAGTCGTGCAGCATGGCTGTCAGATGACCGGGGCCGCACCCGACGTCGGCTACCCGCAGGTTCCCCGAATCGCGCACGAGCTCGGCGAAGATGCCGATCATGTTCCGCGCGAACGGCCGCGTCTCCAACCGACTAGTGAACATCGACGCATAGAGCTCGACGACCCCATCGTAGGCCGCCCTGGTCTCATCCTGGTGTTCTAACACGGGAAGGAAGCTAACACCCGCGCCGCTCGCACCCGTTCTCCGGCCCCACACCGAACCTCCCCTTCAGGACTTATCGTCCCGTCACCTGATCACAGGGCACCCTCTCGTTAGTTCAGAGAAGCCTGCATCAGGTGCCCCATGCTCCAGGTCAGCCCGAAGATGATCAACCGACTCGACGACCTCGAAGCCGATCTCATCACCCGCCGAGCCCGCGCCCAAGCCGAAGGCTGGGCCGGTGAGCTTGAAGGACTCGACCTCACCCTCCAACTCCTGCGTGCCAAAAGGGAAGACAGCCGGCGCCGAACAGGACGCCCTCTCGTCGATCTCGGGTTGCCCAGATTTAGCAAGAGGAAGAAAGGCCAGTAATGCGTGCTGGATCTCAGGGCGTCTGCCCGTCCGGCTGAATGTTCATAAACAATCAGCTAACGCCGGTGACTTTGAGGTCGCCTGGAGGAAGTAGCAGGGGGTAGGCGAGCAAGTCGAGAAGCTGCGTGAAAGTCATAGTGATCTGCCAGGATTTAATGTCCTGGGCGTTGATGACGTTGATGCACGCCTCGATCGATTGTGGGTCGCCTGTGGCGGCGAGCGCCTCTTCACTATCCAGGGGAAGTGAAGGTTCGACAACAGGAATAATAATGCCTTCGACTCGAACCTGATGAACGGGGTGTCGTTTAAGTGCCTTAAGGAAGCATCGGACGGGGTCAAGCTCTGATAGTTCACCTGCCGGTAGGTGATCCCGTAGGTACTGGGCGAGATTGGAGTCTTTGACTACCTCGAAGTCGAGAGAAGGGAGGTCTGGAATCATTCCTGAAAGATACTGGCTGGACAGAACTGCTGCTGCCGAGCGTTCCTCCGATCTGAGGTTGCTAATAGTCGCGGCAAGTAGGCGGCGAGCCCATGCACTTCCAGGCCCTGTAGCTCGGGCCAGGCGGCTTAGGACTCCGAGAGCCGTTAGGAGTCGGGCGTCACGTGCGCTCAGCGCATCTCGTATTGCGTGTTCGACTCGGATACGAGCTTGCTCATGGCGCTGTGCTGCCAAAACCAAACTATGTGCGGCGCGTTGGAAAATATCGATTCGTGGAGGGCGTCCGATTAGCGTGGTCACATAGTCAACTAGCAGATTATGAAAGCGAGGGTGGTGACGGCTGAAATCGTCATCTAGGAGATCTAGCGCCAGCTGCGCCCCAGGAACCAGAAGCATTGTCATAGCGTCCCTGGAATCAAGCGAACGTAGCGCGTTGATCAGGTCGCTGCGCAGGTGCGGACGGTGTGTGAAGATGCCCGCGGCAGCCAGCATCCAGGTGTTACGCCATGAGTAGCTGGCAGCGAGAGATTCGAGCCGCGGGACGATTTCGACTTCAGGACCGGAGATTAGCGCCCGGGCAGCCATGTATTCCTGAAGGCTGCGTACTTCGAAGCCGATAAAACCCGCATTCGGGGCAACGAGCAAGACAAGCCGGTCGGTTGCTGCTTCCAGCAGATTGCCAGCTAGTTCCTCGGACTCATCCTGGTCCTCGATTTCCTCGTGCAGTCGCTGTCGGACGTGTTCGCGAAGTTCATCATCTTCGATCACCGCATCCAGTTCCTGCGACTTGGCTGCGCGAATCTGTAGGAGTAGCCCCACATGCTGGTGAAGCCAATCGATGTGGAGCCTATTGTCAGCAAGGAGCTGTCCGGTTGCGCCCGGCTTATCAACTTCGCGAGCGTAGATGGTGTCGTAGTAGGCGTCAAAAAGTTCATAGCGGTTTTGCGGTAGTCGGGCGCGTCGCTCCACCAGCAAAGACATGATTGTCACCTGCAGCGGCGAGCGCATTAGGCGGGTGGTGCCATCCTCGGATACAGCTGTTCTGATTCGCTCCAGCACAGTGTCGCGCATGTCGGGGTCATCACTATGGCGCGCGGTGGCGAGCCGCTCGGCATAATGCAGTGCATCACTGTCTGGCATGGGTACCAAAGTGAGCGCCTCGTAGTCGCCAGAGTGGAACTCGCCTTTGTAGCCCTGCGGGCGTGTCGTTGCAATAACGAGGAGATCCGCATCGATCTGTCGGGTTTCCAGAAGGAAATCAGATATGCGGGACATTACTTCCTCCCGCGTCTGGCGGGAGACCACCTCATCGAGTCCATCCAAGACCAGCAAGCACGGCCATGTCCGCAACCAGCGCTTGATGTGGATACCAGTGACTGGCACGGAACTGCGGTGACCTACCCGGTCGGCCAGAAAGCGTAGGAGGCTCACGTCCTGGCCGCCAAGAATGGCATTGGCGTACTGATTGAGGGCGATACGAATTGGCCACCGGCGGCCCTGGGGCGGCTGCAGCCCGATCTCTGCAAAATCGCGACGGAGAGCATGTAGGATTGCGCGAGCCTCAGCAGTGAGGAGATGCTCGCCTTCTTCATCAAGGAGAGCGACGCGATAGACCTGACAGATCAGCTGCCCAAGGGTGCTCTTTCCCTGCCCAGGACCGCCAATCAACACGACATTCCGCGCTTCTGTCGAGGTGTACCGCGACGGACGTAGAACCGTATCACCACGTTCGAGGATATATGCGGCGACACGGGTTGAGTATGAGCTAAGTCCGTCTTGGTAGATGGGGGCCCGTTCCATTTCTGGCCGCGCATCACGCTCTCCAAAGGTGGCGAGCAGATCGACCGCTACCGGCCCGAGTCGCGTTTTTTGATCGTCTGCCTGAGCTCCAGCCTGACCGAGGCGCACCCACTGATCGGAAAGGAGTTCCCTGCTGGCATGAGCGCGGATCAATTCTGCGGTATCGGCATCCGCGTCACTGACCGTGGTGAGCAAGCGTGAGAGAACATCACCGGGGGTGATGAAGTGGGCGAAAGCCCGACGGACGCCTTCATGAATGTCTAGAAAGCGACAAATCTCGTCGCCGTGCCACAGTGCCCAGCCTTTCAGGGCGACCTTTGACTTGTTGGCGTAGGAAGATACAAGTCGATCAACACGTGCGATGCCACCGGTCTCAGGCACGGGCGAGAGGGGCACATTAGTCGTGAAGATCAAATACTCTGGCAACCGCCCGCGCTTGGAACCAGGGTGGAGCCACGCCTTGAACTCCGCCTCGATCTGGCGCTCAAGCCATTCGGTGCCAGAGCTAACGCCTTGGGAACGTTGCCTGAACTTGGCCTGTACCACACCATAGCCATCCCAAGCCTGCTGCTCGTTGGGGTAGGGAACCTGACCGCTGAACGCCGCCTCCCGACCACCGTCTTTGCCGTCCCCGAAGACTGAAACACCAGGGCCCAGCACGCACTTGGCCAGTGCTTGAGACAGGTGCTCGAACTCTCGCCACCCCAGACGCGTCAGGTCATAGTCCATCGGGTAATCCTGGCACAGCGCGCTGACCTCTAGCCTCGATCTTTCGTGGCGGTCCGCCGACGGAGTCGGCGGACCGTTTCGCTTTCTGTGGTTGACGGCGGACAGGCCGAGGGCCCGAGTGTCGTCTCGGGTGGACGCCGGGTTCCACTGCTCTGGACTGGAACGCTCTCTCGCAGGGGCAGGTGGATCCGCTGGTCAGCCCGGATTCGGCAGCAGCATGAGCCGTTCCAGAGCGGTGGTGATCTCAACTGTCCAGGGCCAGTGACATGCGAGGCGGAGGAGGCGGCGCCGGCCGGTGGTAACGAGCTGGGCGGCTGCGGAGAACAGGCGGAACCGCAGACGCCGCGGTTCCCAGAGCCTCGCCTGGCCGGTCAGGGCGAGCATGGGCATCCAGGCCAGCAGGTCGAGCGCGAGCTGGACGATCTCCAGCCAGACCTGGTTCTGGGCGGTGTCGTGGAGGGGCAGGTTCCGAAGCCCGGTCGAACGCGCGGCCC
>NZ_JBFBJB010000110.1:0-10963 GCF_040685895.1 Streptomyces sp. NPDC088124
TTCCACCCACCCCGCCCCCCCCCCCCCGCGCCCCCCCCCCCCCGCCCCCCCCCCCCCCCCCCCCGGGGGGGGGGGGGGGGCCCCCCCCCCCCCCGGCCGGACAGGGTCCAGTGCCGCGACCGGCAGTGTTTGTGACCGCGGCGGACGGCGCGCTCAGCCGGCCGTGGGCGTCCAGTCGCCCAGCCAGGCCGCCGGCGTCTGGCCCGCCGCCTGGGAGTCGTTGAGGTGCGGCCGGTCGCCGCTCGCGGAGCCGGCGCCGGGGCCGGTGTTCCTGTACTCGGCGAAGCGGTCGTCCTTCCACGAGAAGCCGCTCATGTCGGTCCACGGGGTGGTCCTGATCGCGGCGCTCAGCGTGGACTCGCGGACGGTGGTCTGCGGGTCGAGGGAGGCGTCGCCGCCCGCGTGCCAGGGCCGGCCCAGGTAGAAGCCGGCCGAGGACACGTCACCGTTGACGGTCGAGCGGTTGATGAGGATGCCCTTGCGGCCCGCGGCGGTGCTCGGCGCGGTGATGTACCCGGCCGAACTGCCGTCCCACCGCTTCTTGAGGGTGATCACGGACCGGTCGATCACGGCACTGGCGCGGCCGAAGATGAAGTCGACGTTGCCCGTGACGTAGGAGTTGGTGACATAGACCCGGCCGAGCCGGTCCTTGGCCGCGGTGTCCAGCAGCAGGGTGTCCTGGTCGCCGTTGACGATGACCCCGTCGAGGAAGACCTTGTCCGCGGCGGTGCGCAGGGCGACGGCCTGATGACCGGAGAGGCTCTGGTTCTTCCCCTCGTCGAAGTCGTTGCTGATGGTCAGGTTGCGGGCCTGGAAGTCGTCGGCCTCGACGGCGACGCTCGCGCTGCCGCTGGTGCCGTACGTACCCCCGCCCGGCTTCGCGGTGCCCGCCGCGTTGTTGTACACGATCTCGGTGTCCTTGCGGCCGGCCCCCGAGCCCTGGATGGTGACGTGCGGCTTGTTCGACGGGACCTTGACGGTCTCGCGGTACGTACCGGGCCCGACCAGGATGACGACCCGGGAGGCGTTGCCCGCCGGCACGGCGTCGACGGCCTTCTGCACGCTGGTGTACTGGCCGCTGCCGTCCTTGGCAACGGTGATCGTGGCGGCGGCCGAGGTACCCACCGTGCTCACCGCCCCGATCGAACTGCGCGGCCCCGCCCCGGACCTGAGGAGCGCCGGGACATCGGCGGCCTTGTCGAGGGTGTAGCCGTAGTACGCCTTCGGGTCGAACGCCGTGCCGCCGCTCTCGTTGCGCCCGCTCGTGCCGGAGAAGACGTTCCCCCGCTGGACCACGGAGGCGGTGGAGTCCTTCTGGACCGGGTTCTTCATGCCCTGGAAGTAGCTGTTCTCCAGGACCATCTTCGTGTTCCCGCGCGAGTAGTTGCCGTAGGAGGAGTTGATGCCGGTGCCCGCCACATCCTCCAGATAGTTGTTGTAGAGGTGTGCCTGGGCGACGTTATCGGTGGACGGATTGCGCTGCTCGGTCTCGCGGAACCAGTTGTGGTGGATGGTGAGGGCGGCGGTGACGTTCTCGGTCCAGCCGATGCCGAACGTCTTGTTGTTGTCGCTCAGCTTGTTCCAGGACACCGTCACGTACGTGGTGTCCTTACGGCTGTCGATGAGCCCGTCGGCCATGCGCCGGAAGTCGTTGTGGTCGATCCACACGTGGTGGGCGCCGTCCATCTGAATGCCGTCGAAATCGTGGTCCTTGTCGTTCCAGACACCCTGGTACGAGTCACGGATCGTCAGGTTCCGGATGATCACGTTGTGCACACCCTGGCCGAGGAAGAACCCACCGCCGACGATCTGTCCGGAGGTCCCCCGGCCCACGATCGTCTTGTCCGAGGCGACCTTGATCTCCTTGCCGACCGGGTTCATGGTGATGGCCGCGGCCACGACGATGACGTACGGCTCCGCGGCGGTGGCGTACTTCTCCAGATCCGCGAGCGTCGTCACGGTGACGGTCCTGCCGTCCCGCCCGCCGTACGTCCCGTTCTGACCAAGGGCGTTGACGGAGGCGAACCCGTCCGCCACCTCGGCGGCCCAGGCGGGTGCGGCGACCGGAACCGCCGCGGCGACCGTCCGCTGCCCGTCCGCCCGGAACGCCCCGGGGCCGCTGCCGTACGCCATGACACCGACGGCGGCGAGGGCCAGCGGGACACCGGCGGCCAGGGCGGTCCACCGGTTGCGGGGGCGGGCCGTACTGCGTATCTCACTCATGGATTCTTCCGATCTGTGTCGGACACGGTGGGGGAAGAGATACGGAGTGGTTGCCGCCGGCGCGGCGAAGGTTGCCACCCACCGGCCCTGGACGGCAGTCGGCAGGCACCGGAGCCGACCGCGCCAGGTGTGCGTCGGTCCCCGTCCGTGCGTCGCGATCCGTCACGGAACTTGGCCCTCCAGGATCAGTCTGGCAGGATTTCGCCATGGCAAGAGCGGGTGGGGACCTGAGAGCTTGGCTGACCGGGCTCGACGACTTAGAGCTTCGTGAACTGATCCTGATACCGGGGCCATTGCCCTTCCGGGCGAAAATCCCCCTCCGAGGTGCGCATCCACGCGTGGGTCGCCGCGAGTTGCTCTCAGCCCGGGCATGGCTGAGCAGGGCTCACGCACGCGACCTGAAGCAGATCGCCGACGTGGCCGCCGACTTCGCGGACAGCCTCTGGTCCCAGCATACCGAGGGCCCCCACGTTGACCTCACAGAACCGGACATCGACGTTCTTGAGGCGATGTCCGAGGCATTGCCCCCGGTGCTGGCCCGGCTGACCCTGCACTCCATGGCGCTGGAGGAGGGCACCCCCCGGCAGGCCCTGGCCGAGCAGCACTGGGACCGACTGCTCGACGCTGCGGACCGAGCGGCCACCGGCCGGGGCGCGGAGGCCGAGGACCACCACATCGACCGCGTCTCCGGCGAGGACGGCACCGAGCAGGACGGTGACGTGGACGCCGTACCGCGGCAGCGGGCCAGCGACCCCGGAGGTTCTGTGACGAACGATTCGCCCAAGGGGACCGGAACTGTCACGCGTGCTGCGGCCGGCAACGAGGCGGGTGCGACGACCGGGGAGGTGAGTGACCCGGCCGATGTCGCCGCGGCCGTGGTCGCGCTGCGGGCGAGGGCTGCGGAGTTCGCGGATGCACTGCGCCTCGCGGCGGACCGGGTGTCGGGCGGGTTTGCCTTGCCCGACGCGTTGGAGGAGGCCGCCGCCTGGACGCGTCGGCGTGCGGCCGTGGCCGGCATGCTCAGGACCACAGGGCGCGACTGGGCCGCGGAAGGCGGGTTCGACGAACTCCAGGCGATCGTGGACGCGCTCCGGGAGGAACAGGAGCGGGAAGTTGCCCGCGGCAGACAACTCGCCATGCTCAACCAGCAACGGCAGGCCCTGCTGCCGCTGGTGAACCAGGCCAAGCAGGGCGGCGGCAGCGCCTACCTGGACTCCTTGCGTGCCACGCTGCAGACCCTTGAGGCGGAGATCGCCGAGCTGACCACCGGCACCCGCCCCGGACCCGAACCCGAGGCACCGACGGCTCGGACCGCGGACGGCGGCGACCAACCCGATGCGATGACCGATGAGTCCCCCGCGCCCGGGGAGGACGTGAGACCGGAGGCCCCGGATGCCGGGGACCCGCCGCATTCCACGGACAGCGCGCAGGGCACGGAGCCTCACCGGCCTGCACGGACCGAGGAGCCCACCGACGCGGTGGACGTCGTCGAGCCGAGGGACGACCCACAGGCCATGAAGTCCACCGAAACGAAAGAGCCCGCAGCACCCCGACAGGCCACCGTCCGGACACGCACTGCGGGGCCCGAAGCCCCCGCCGCCGACGCCCCCATTGCCGGAAATGCCACGTCACATGCCCTGCCGCAGGGCGCGGAAACCTCCCCACCCGCACAGCCCGAGCAACCAGCGCTGCCCTGGCACAGCCCCGTGGCGGAGACCGGGAGCGACACCGGTGCCGCCGTCTCCCCCGTGGAGCGGTTGGTGAGCGCGGATCGCTTTCAGGAGGCGTACTGGCTGACCGTGGCGTCCGCCGAGCCCCGGCACCGCGTGGAGTGCCTGGCTTTCGCGGACGTCGCGTTCTCCTGTGACACGCCTGAAGACGCGACACCGGTGATGACTCGGTCCTTTCCAGACCTGGAGAGCCTGCAGGGTGACCGGCCGGCGCTGATCGTGGCGGCCGTCGCCTCCGTCCGTGCGGGGCTGATCGTGGGGTGGCCCAACGACCTGTTGGTACAGACGGACCCCTGCTCCTCCCTCTCCGGACCGTGGGGCCGGCTGCTGCAGTGCGCCGTCCACGTACTGCAGCACTACCAGCGAGTGGACCCGGCCACGCTGTACGCCGGCATGGAGGCGGGCCCGACCCTGACGCGCTCCGGGCTCGCCGAGGAGGCCGAGCGGCTTCAGGTCGACCTGCCGAAGCGCAAGATCGGCTATGCCCGGGCGACCCAGGTGCAGAACCTGCTGATGCGGCCGGAGCAGCCGCTGGGACACGCACTGGAAGCGGTCCGGGAATGGGCCTCCGGCAGGGCGGACGTGTCCGTGCTGGACGATGCGTGGGAGACCTTCCGCAAGCGGGACTCCTCCGAACGCATCATCGAGGAGGCCGACGCGTCGATCCGCACCCCCAAGCAGGCCAAGGAGCCCATCGAGGCCAAGGCCAAACGCTCCCTGCTCAACCGGATAGGGAAGGTCGCCACGCTCCTCTCCCGGGCCCGTGCGCTCGCCGCACCCGGCGTCGAGGAACGCAGCGACACGGTCACCGCTCTGGCCCACTCGCTCGCACAGGTGCGGGACCTGCCGCCGCTGCCGGGCGTCGACGGAGCAGCGCTGCTGTGTCTGCGACGCTGGCTGACCGGGGACGGCCGCTCGTCCCGGCGGGCGCCGGACGTCGCCGACGATCGGACGCAGGCGGTTCCGGCAGCCGGTTTCGTACCTGCCACGGAGGCCCTGCTGGCCGCCGTGGACCTGCCCCGTACGGCCGAGGGCGCACCCGATCCGCAGGCTCCGGGCTTCCCCCGGGCGGTGCTGTCGCTGCTGCAGCCGGTGGACGTACGCGACGCGGCGACGACCTACGCCGAGCGAGGAGATCTGCACCTGGCGGACTCGCTGGTCGAGGCATTGGAGCAGGGGCTCGTGCCCGCAGCGGCTGCCGGCCCCGAGGCGCTTCCCTCGGATTGGCGGATCCGTCGTGACGCGCAGTGGGCCCGCTGGGCGAACGTACGGGCAGAAAGCCACCGGGTCGCTGCCGGACTCCTCGCGGAGTTGCGCGCCCAGAGCCTCGACGTGGTGACCGAGCGGGAACTGGTGGGTCGGCTCGAGCAGTTGGAGCAGCCGACGGCGGACGGTGCCTTCCGGCCCACGGTGGAGGCCATCCGTCGGCTGGAGGATGAACTGCGGGACCGAGTCCAGGCGTATGTACGGCGGCTGCGCGAGCAACTGGAGGCGCTGACGCTCACCGATGCCGACCGCAAACGCCTGTCCGCGCTGCTGGTGGCGGGCGACACCGTCACGGCGGAGGAGTGCCTGGCGCTGCTGCGCAAGGGGGGCGCGCTGCCGGAGTGGAGCGGCACCGAGCGCAGCGAGGACCTGGAGCGGTTCGTGGCAGGTCTGGAATCCGTTACGCCGGTAAAGGCGGGCCAGCAGGGCTTTTCGGCGGTGCCATGGGCCGAGAGCTATGCGGACGGCCAGCCGCTGACCGAGGCCGCGCTGGCCGGACTCGAGTCCTGGGACACCCTCACCAAGCCGTCAACCCGCGCTGCGGAGTGGCAGAAGCACGTACCGACGGTGCTGCGTCTGCTCGGCCTTGAGGGCAGACCGCCTGCCCGCGATGACAACCGCCAGCTCCGTGGCACCCTCCGGTTGTCCGCGAAGCTCCGGGCGAGCGAGAGCGCGCCGGGTTACGTCGCCGAGCTCGGCTCTTCGGCCACCACGTACACGATCCTGTTGGTGTCGGACGAGCAGCGCGGGCGCAGCCCGCTGGAACTGCTCGACCGCGGTGACACCGGGGCCTGCATCATCCTCTACCTGTACCCGTTGGGCATGGCCGGCCGCCGGGCGATGGCGCTGCGCGCGCGGACCTCCGCACAGCAGGCGCTGGTGGTGGACCCGGCGGTGTTCGGATGGGTGACGGCACGCTCGCCACGGTCGTTCCGGGCTCTGCAGCGCGTAACGCTGCCCTGGACCGGCTTCAACCCGTACACGCCTTTCGTGGCAGGGCTCGTACCGCCAGAGGTCTTCTACGGCCGGACCCGGGAGATCGCTGCGGTCAAGGACCGATTGGGTGTTCTCTTTCTGTACGGCGGCCGCCAGTTGGGCAAGTCGGCGCTGCTGCGGAAGGTGGAGGCCGACTTCCCCTCGACCCCCGAGCGCAAGGCCGTCTACCTGGACCTGAAGGCGCGTGGGGTGGGTGAGGCGGAACCTGCCGACAGGATTTGGCCGGTGCTGGCCACGGAACTCAAGCGCGTCGGGGTGCTGGGGCCGAAGGTATCGACGGCGGGCTCCCCCGATGTGCTCCTGGAGCATGTGCGCCGCTGGCTCGAGGAAAACCGCGAGCGGCGGGTGCTGGTCCTCGCCGACGAGGCGGACGCCTTCCTGACTGCCGACTCCAAGGCCGTGCGCGGCAGCGGCGGCGAGGGCACCTTCGCCAACGTGGCCCGGCTCAAGGGGCTGATGGACAGCACCGACCGGCGCTTCAAAGTGGTCTTCGCCGGTCTGCACCAGGTGCAGCGGTTCAGCCGGCTGTCCAACGTGCCCTTGGCGCACGGCGGTGAGGAGCTGATCGGCCCGCTCAAACCTGCCGAGGCGCAGCGCCTGGTGGTCGAACCGATGGCCGCCTTCGGTTACCGCTTCGAGCGTCCGGAACTGGTCTGGCGAGTGCTGGCCGCGACCAATTACCAGGCGTGCCTCGTGCAGATCTTCTGCGAGCGCCTGGTCACCACGCTGCGCGAAAAGCCACTCAGCTCGGCACAGTGGCCGGTCGTGGTCACCGAGGACGACGTGCGGGCGGTGACGGGTTCGCCGGAGGTGCACCGGCACATCGCCGAGCGGCTGCGGCTGACCATCAATCTTGAGGACCGGTACCGGGTGCTGGCCCTGGTGATCGCGCTGCGCAGCCAGGGCGACGGCTTCCAGCGGGGCTACGACGCCGACGAACTGCTCAACGAGGCCAAGCGCAACTGGCCTGAGGGCTTCAGTCGGCTGACCGCCAGCGACGTGAAGATCTACCTGGAGGAGATGGTGGGGTTGGGTCTGCTGATCCAGCAGGCCGACCGCCGGCACTACGCGGTCCGCAGCCCGAACGTGGTGCATATGCTCGGCACCCGTGAGGACCTGGGACTGGAGCTGCGGCAGACCGAGTTCAGTCTGCCTTACGACTACAACCCCCGTTTCTCCCGTCGGCTGCTCGGATCGGGCGAGCGATCCGGTGCGAACCGGTATAGTCCGCTCACCGAGCAGCAGTTGTACGAGGCGACCAGTCCCGGCCTGAGCCTGCTCTGCCTGACCAAGGCCCACAGCCCGGAGCTGATGGAGCCGGCGATCCGTTCCTACGCGGATGCGCGGGGCCTGACCGTGCACACGACGGCCGCGGACACGCTGGTGAACGTGCTCACCCAGGACACCCGCGACAAGGACCCCAGCCTGGTCTTTGCCGATCTGCGCTACTGCGGCCTGGAGACGCTCGATCAGGCCCTGGGCCGGTTGCACCAGCACACGGTGCGCGGTAAGACGGCGTCGGCGCGATCGGGACTCATTCTGGTCGATCCGCGGGCCCAGGAGGTACTCAGGGACGAGCGGATCCCCCAAGTGCTGCGGCCGGAGCGGTGGAACGCCGACAGTCTGCGGGCCTGGCCGGAGTGCCCGTTCGACACCCCGGACAAGCGGCGTCGACTGATTGAGGCGACCGGCGGCTGGCCCAGCCTTGTCGAGCGCACCGTGGATGCCGCCACCCGAGGCGGATTCACCCTGGAGGCAGCCCTGGAGGCAATCCAGGACCGGTACGCGCAGGAGGAGGTCGCCCGGACCCATCTCGACCGGATCGAACTCGCCCCGGACATGCGGGGCCGGCTGATCGACTGGGTGCAGTACGTCGAGCCGGGCGAGGGCTGCAACCATGGCGACATCGCGGCCGTGACCGGCCTCGAACTGGCCGAGGTCCGTTCGTTCACCGACCGGCTCGCCGACCACGGAGTACTGGACGACGGCGAGGACGGCTACGCGTTGGACCTCGTCACCTTCCGTGCGCTCACTACGGTGGGGAAGGAATCGTGATCGGCGCGGCCGCCGCCGAGGGGGCTTCCCTGCCAGGGATCAGGGTGTGGCTCGGCCGCCTGCTGGCCGATCTGAACAGTGGCCGCAGCTGCTTGTGGTTACTGCCCCGGAGAGTGCTGGACGACACGGGCAACCGGGCCGACCGGCTGCTCGACGACATGCTGCACGAACTCGCCGACTTCGTGTTGCTGCCCTTGGACGAAGCCCCCGCCTCTGCTTCCGCCCGCTCCACGGCCTCGGCCCGGTCTCCGGTCTCCGGCCGGTGGTCCGGCCTGGCCCCCGTGGCCGACTTCGACGACGGATTGCCGGATCTGCTCATGGCAAGGATTCCCGCGCCCGCCGAGCCGGAGCCGCAGACGCCTCCCACTGCGGCGGAGGCCCTGGCGGACCTGCTGGAGCGGCTCGCCAAGGAATTGGGCTTCGCCGCCGGCTCGGACCCGACCGGCGACGTACTGGCCCGGCTCACCGGTGGCGGCACCGTAACCGGTGAGACCCGTCCGGTGGTCATACGGGCCTGGCGTGAGCCGGTGTCGTCCGCCGCCGCCCATCTGCTGCGGCGGCTGGTGGCCACGGCGAAGGAGGCAGGTCTCCCCCCGGACCGGCGCCCCAGAGCCCTCGTCATGGCCTCCACCGAGGACCTGCCGACGGGCCTGCCCGATCAGCTGGCCCGGGAGGACGTGGCGGTGCACTGGTGGTGGGGAGCCACAGGTCGCCTGGACACCGCCACGGTCGTCGCGCTGGCGCGTCCGCTTCTGGCTTCCGCCACGGAGCGTCGGCATCTGCACGAAGCGGTCACGCAGGCCACGATCAGCGAAGTGTGCGGCCCGTTCCTCGACATCGCCGCCGCCTTGGCCGGTCGCTGGAACGACGGCCGCCCGGAGAGCCTGGCATCAGCGCTCCACGACGTGCTCGCTGATCTTCCCGAACCTGCGGCCATGCCACCGCAGCGGGCCGAGGGCATCCGGCATCCCGGCCGCCGTCCCGACGAGAGGCTGCTCACCTCCTGGAACGCGGGCACCGTCGACAGCTGGGACGGCAGGCTCCGCCGCCACCCCGGCTACGACCTCGCGTACGAACAGGCGGTGGCCGCCCGGGTGTGGCTGGCGCAGAACCATGTGCTGCTACCTCTGCTGGACGACGCCCGGGACCAGTTCACCTCCACCATCCGGCTCCGTGCGCGCGTCCCGCTGGCCCGGCTCGCGCAGGACTATGGCCCGCAGCGCGAACCCGGCGCAGCTCAGGAACCCGCCGACTCCGCCGTCGGCATCATGGAACTCGGTGGCATGTGGAGCGCCCACTGCGACGGAGCCATCACCCTCAACCCCGCCGAACGCCGCCGGCTACGCACCCTGCGCGAGGCCCGCAACCTCCTCGCCCACCGTGTCCCCCTCGACGGCAACCGGCTCCAGCTCCTGGTCGACGAGCTGTGCCGCTGACAAGAACAGGCGAATGAGTCCCGCAGGGCGCGCGGCGAGAGGCAGGCGATCTTCCACAACGGTGGCGTCGACGTGGTGGGCGAGGCCGGGAAACTCGACGGTGCCCGTGTTGTCTCCGCACCGGGACGCTGGTCCGGTTCGCCTCCGCCTGGCCCTGAGCGCCAAGGCGATCAAAACGGTCGACGTGATCGGCATCGAGGCGGCCGTGGCGCGGATCCGGGCACGCGGAGGGAAGGTCTGATGGCGAAGAAGGGCAAGATCGCGCAGAACGAGAAGCGCAAGGAGATCGTCGAGCGGTACGCCGCCCGGCGGGCCGAGCTCAAGGGATCATCCGCCGCCCCTCGTCGACCGGGGACGAACGCCGGGCCGCACTGGCGGAACTGCGCCGGCAGCCGCGCAACGCCGGCGCCACCCGCGTACGCAACCGCGACAGCGTGGACGCCCGCCCCCGCGGCTACCTGCGCAAGTTCGGCCTCTCCAGGGTCCGCACCCGGGAGCAGGCACACGCCGGCTTCCTGCCCGGGGGAACGAAGTCCTCCTGGTAACCGGAACACGGTGACGTCAGGGCAGCGGCCGCCCCCGCCGCCGCAGCGCGGAACCTCACCGGCCCCGTGTCCCGGGCGCCCGCGCCTACGCCTACGCCTGGGACACGGAAGGCCCGGACGGCACGCTCCTGCTGAGCTGCCTGTACACCGTGGACAGCGGCACCCCGAGCCGACTGCTCGCCGCGCTGACGCCCCTCGCTGTCATGGAATCGAACGTGGGTGTCTGCCCGGCCAGTCGGATGGCCACCGTCCCTGTATACGTCGAGCACGGAGTGACCTGCGTCAATGTCGCTCTCATCAGGTCCGGCCAGTCGCAGACTGCCCACCTGGAGCTGGTCCGTCCCGGTGTCGGACCCGCGCACGTCGACTACGTACTCGCCGGGTTTCCGGCCTCGCACCGCTCGCCCCAGGGGGCGCCACCGTGGCTCCCGAGCAGCTACGCCCTCGTGTGCCACCCAGACGTCCAGCGCCGAGACGACTTCTTCCTGCCAGCCCACGTTCCCCCGCTTCAACCGTGCTGCCCGGATCTCGATCAGTGGTATCAGTCCGGACTTGCGTTCACCACTGGCAATCCCGCCAAGGTACGGCGTCCACATCGCATTCCAGCGGGTCTCAGCCAGGAAGGCAGCACCGGGGTCAAAGGCGGTTAGATCCCCACTAGCCGAACGCGATCGCCGCAGAGTTTGGCCATGTCATCGATATCAGAGGTCAG
>NZ_JBFBJB010000111.1:0-9349 GCF_040685895.1 Streptomyces sp. NPDC088124
GAGACGAGCTTGACGATCCAGTCGGGCAGCAGCCCGATGAGGCTGCCCGCCCCGATCGCGATGGCGACGTGCACGATGAACGCGGTCGACGTGCCCTGTGCCCCGTTCGCCTGTGGGGGGGCGGGGCCGTGGCCGGGCCGGGCGGGTCAGCCGTGGCTGGGCGCCGTGTCGCTCACGTCGGGGACGGACGGCTCGGCCCGTCCGGACTGCTCCGGCTTCGTGTACGGCTCGGACGTCACCTGCGCCTCGGCAGCCGCGGGAGCCGCGGACGGTACGGAGGCGGCGGCCGGCGTCTTGGCGCCGCGGGTGAGGCGGCGGGCCAGCGGCTCCGTCCAGCGCGCGGCCAGCGGGCCGAGGATCACCAGGATGAGGACGTACGCGGTGGCCAGCGGGCCGATCCGCGGCTCCACCCCGACGGCCAGCCCGGCGATGACGATGGAGAACTCGCCGCGTGCCACCAGCGTGCCGCCGGTGCGCCAGCGGCCCGCCGTCCGGACACCGGCGCGCTTGGCCGCGTACCAGCCGGTGGCGATCTTCGTGAGGACGGTGACGGTCGCCAGGATGAGGGCGGGCACCAGGACCGGCGGAATGGCGGCCGGGTCGGTGTTGAGACCGAAGAAGACGAAGAAGACGGCGGCGAACAGGTCGCGCAGCGGTGCCAGCAGGTTGTGCGCGCCCTCGGCGACCTCTCCGGAGAGCGCGATGCCGACCAGGAACGCGCCGACGGCGGCGGAGACCTGGAGCTCCTGGGCGACCCCGGCGACGAGCACGGTGAGGCCGAGGACGACCAGCAGCAGCATCTCGGGGTTGTCGGAGGAGACCGCGCGGCTGATGAGCCGGCCGTGGCGCAGCGCCAGATAGAGCACCGCGCCGACCGTGCCGAGCGAGATCAGCAGCGTCAGGCTGCCGCCGGCGAGGCTGAGACCGGCGAGCAGGGCCGTGAGCAGCGGCAGGTAGACCGCCATGGCGAGGTCCTCGATGACGAGGACGCCGAGGATCACGGGGGTCTCTCGGTTGCCGAGGCGGCCGAGGTCACCGAGGACCTTGGCGATCACTCCGGAGGAGGAGATCCAGGTGACGCCGGCCAGCGCCACCGCGGCGACCGGACCCCAGCCCAGGATCAGCGCGGCGACGGCGCCCGGCACGGCGTTCAGGACGAAGTCGACGATGCCGGAGGGGTACTGCGTCTTGAGGTTGGAGACGAGCTCGGACGCGCTGTACTCCAGCCCCAGCAGGAGCAGCAGCAGGATCACGCCGATTTCGGCGCCGGTGGCGACGAACTCCTCGCTGGCGTTGAGCGGGAGGAGTCCGCCGTGCCCGAAGGCGAGTCCGGCGAGCAGGTAGAGGGGGATGGCGGAGAAGCCCACTCGGCCGGCGAGCCGGCCGAGTATCCCCAGACCCAGGATGATGGCCCCGAGTTCGATGAGCAGTGCGGTGGTCTCGTGCACGGGCGCTTTATCCTCCGGTGATCAGTTCGGCGACGGCGTCCACGCCTTCCCGGGTGCCGACGACGACGAGCGTGTCCCCCAGGGCGAAGCGGAAGTCCGGGGTGGGCGAGGGGAAGGCGTCGGTGCGGCGCAGGACGGCGACGATGGAGGCGCCGGTACGGCTGCGCACCTGGGTGTCGCCGAGCGTCCTGCCGACGTAGGGGGAACGCTTGGTGACCGGGATGTGCTCGGTGAGCAGGTCGATCTCGATGTGCTGGTGCAGGTGGGCGACCGGGTCCGGGGTCAGCAGCTTGCGGAGCGCACTCGCCTCGTGCGGGGCGAGGGTCGCGGCGTCCCGGCAGCTGTCGTCGTCCTCGGGATCGTGGAAGGCCAGGATGCGGCGACCGTCCTGGCGCACGACGACCGAGAGGTGCTTTCCCGCTTCGGTGTTGAGGTCGTAACGGGTGCCGACCCCGGGCAGGGTGGTCTTACTGACGTGAGCGGTGTGCTCCATAGGAAACGGCTCCATGCGGGCGTGGCGTGAGGGTGTGCGGGCATGCTGAACCCTTGGGTCCGCGGCGGCACGGACCAGGGTCCGGCGACGGGGCACGACTGCGCGAGCCGTCCGTCACCGGACAAGGGATTCTGCATCATGCGTCGCGGCGAAGCACAGGTAAGGGGACCCGTGGCGGGACCCGCGACGCGACGGACACCGTGCCGGCCGACCGGACGCGGCGGACCGTCAGGGGTGCGCGTCTCATGGAACCGCCCCCTCCGCCCCCGCGAATGCGACCGACCGCCCAGCATCTCAGTAATGGGGGTGCCAAAGCTCAAGAGAGCGTTGGTCACCTGAGCGCTATTTTAACGTAAAATAATTTGTGAGGATTATTACGTATGCAACGAAAAGAACCGCCGGGGACTCCGGCGGTTCGGCTCTCCCGGCCACGGCGGCGGACCGGGACCGGTGGACGTCTACCCGGGAGGCGGCGGGTTGCCCCGCCCGGCCCGGACGCGGTCGGGGTCGAACAGATGCGCGGCGATCCCCGCCAGTACCAGTCCTCCCGCGATGAGGAGCCCGTGGCCGAGGGCGATGCCCAGGGCCAGACCGCCGAGCGCGACGGCCAGCATCAGCCAGGCGGTGCCGTGCCGGTACTCGCGCGGACGGCACGGGGTGCCGGCCTCCAGCGCGTGGAAGAACCGGGGATCGTCGTGGCGGATCCGCTCCGCCAGGTCACTCAGGGTCTGC
The DNA here is from genome assembly GCF_040685895.1 of Streptomyces sp. NPDC088124. Lineage (NCBI taxonomy): Bacteria > Bacillati > Actinomycetota > Actinomycetes > Kitasatosporales > Streptomycetaceae > Streptomyces > Streptomyces sp. NPDC088124. The sequence goes on from NZ_JBFBJB010000111.1 coordinate 2,674, forward strand.
CGGTCCTCTTCCGTCGCCATGGTCCGCCTCCCCGCTGTCGTACGTCGTTCCGCTTCGCCCTGCCCGGCCGTGCCCGCGTCCGCCTGCCCTGGCGCACGCCCCGCCCGCCCGCGTCCGCGCTGCCCGTCACGTACGCCCCGCCCGCCACGTGCGTCGCCCACGTCGCGTGCGCCGCCTCTCCCCGGCCGGTGCTCCCCTACGATCGCCCGCCGCGGCACTCCGCCGCCATCCGCATCGACACCCACTTCGGGGGGAGAGCGACATGTAGACGGGCGGGGGTGACGGGGCGGTGGTCGGGCCGCTCCCGCCGCGCGGGTGATAGTGGGGACGTCACCTGCGAGGAGGCCCTGCCCCGTGTCCCTGTTCTGGCGGATCTTTCTGCTCAACGCCGCGGTCATGTTCGCGGCCACTGCCCTGCTGCTGCTCGGCCCGGTCACCGTGTCCGCCCCCGTGCTGCTCACGGAAGCCCTGATCATGGCGTTGGGACTGGTGGCCATGCTCGTCGCCAACGCCGCGCTGCTGCGCGTGGGGCTCGCTCCGCTGCAACGGCTCACCCGCGCGATGACCACGACCGATCTGCTGCGCCCCGGCCGCCGGCCCGCGGTCTCGGGCCACGGCGAGATCGCCGAGCTGATCATGACGTTCAACACCATGCTCGACCGGCTGGAGGCCGAACGGGCCGCCAGCAGCGGACTCGCGCTCTCCGCGCAGGAGGCCGAACGCCGCCGGATCGCACAGGAGTTGCACGACGAGGTCGGCCAGACCCTCACCGCGGTGCTGCTCGAACTCAAGCGGGTCGCCGACGGGGCTCCCGCGCCCGTGCGCGCCGACCTGCTCCACGTACAGGAGACGACCCGCGGCAGCCTCGACGAGATCCGCCGCATCGCGCGCCGGCTGCGCCCCGGCGTCCTGGAGGAGCTGGGGCTGATCAGCGCGCTCAAGGCGCTGACCACCGAGATCACCACACACACCGGGCTGACGGTCCGGCAGCGCTTCGACGGCGATCTGCCGGCGCTGGGCGAGGACGTCGAGCTGGTCGTCTACCGGGTGGCGCAGGAGGGACTCACCAACGTCGTCCGCCACGCGGACGCGGGCCGGGTAGACATCGCGCTCCGGCGCACCGCCACCGGGGTGGAGCTGCTCATCGCCGACGACGGCCGGGGCGTCGGTACGGCCACCGAGGGCGCCGGCATCAGGGGCATGCGGGAGCGGTCCCTGCTCGTCGGCGCCGAGATCACCGTGGGGCCGGGCCGGGGGCTCCTCCCCACCCGGGAAGCGGAACGTACGGAGAATCAGACACAGACACAGACACAGACACAGATGCAGACGCAGGCACAGGGACAGCGGCGGGGCGGCGGCACCGGCGTACGCCTGTCCGTGCCGGTCGGGAACGGGAGCAACTGACCATGGCCGAGACGGTACAGACCCGCATCCTGCTGGCGGACGATCACGCGCTGGTCCGCCGCGGGGTCCGGCTGATCCTCGACGGCGAACCGGACCTGACGGTCGTCGGCGAGGCCGGGGACGGGGCCGAGGCCATCGAACTGGCCCGCGCCGAACGTCCCGACCTGGTGATCCTCGACATCGCGATGCCCCGGCTCACCGGGCTGCAGGCGGCGCGTGAACTCTCCAGGCTCCAGCCGGGAACGCGCATCCTGATGCTGACCATGTACGACAACGAGCAGTATTTCTTCGAGGCGTTGAAGGCCGGGGCGAGCGGCTACGTCCTCAAGTCCGTGGCCGACCGCGATCTGGTGGAGGCGTGCCGTGCGGCGATGCGCGACGAGCCCTTCCTCTACCCGGGGGCGGTGACGGCGCTGATCCGCAACTACCTCGACCGGGTGCGGCAGGGCGACAGCATCCCGGACAGCGCCATCACCCCCCGGGAGGAGGAGATCCTCAAGCTCGTGGCCGAGGGGCACACCTCCAAGGAGATCGCCGGCCTCCTGCTCATCAGCGCCAAGACCGTGGAGCGCCACCGCGCCAACCTGCTCCAGAAGCTGGGGCTGCGCGACCGGCTGGAACTGACCCGGTACGCGATCAGGGCCGGTCTCATCGAGCCGTAGATTCCCCTCGGGTTGTCCTCCGTTCCGTCTTACCGGCGCACGTGTGGAGTCCGCGCGCCCCGTGCTGGGCAGAGAGTTGAGGGGTGCCCGTACGAACCCGCGTACGGAGAGGGCGCCCCGGACACCGCACCAACACGAGCGGAACGAGGCGAGGCATGAACCCGGGCAACAGCTGGGAGTTCACGGACGATCGCGGCCGGCTCACCACAACACCGAGCCGTCCGACACGGGTGGTGGCCTACATACAGGCCGGCGCGACACTGTGGGACCACGGACTGCGCCCCCTGGGAATCTTCGGTTCCCACCATGACGGAGAGACACAGGACCCGGCGAAGGCGGGCGGGCTGCCCCTCGCCGAGCTGCGCTCGTTCGGCGCGGGCAGCTCCTTCGACCCGGCGGCCGTCCTCGCCGCGGAGGCCGATCTGGTGGTCGCCGTCGGCTACGGCACGGGCCAGGTGTACGGCATCGACCCGGAGGCCGCCAAGCACCTGGAGGAGCAGGTTCCGGTCGTCGTGATCGAGGTGGGGAAGGACCGCTCGCTCGGCTCCGTCAGGGACCGGTTCTCGGAGCTGGCGGGCTCGCTCCGGGCGCCGCTGCGGCCCGCGGTGGCGGAACTGGAGGGCGCGGAGGCGCGGCTGACCGCCCGGACGGCGGGGCCCGCGCGTCCCCGGGTGCTGGCGCTCTCCGCCGCCGGCCCCGGTACCGCGTACCTGGCCCGCCCGGACACCTGGCCCGATCTGCGGGCCCTGATGGAGCAGGGGGTCGAGCTGATCTACCCGGAAGAGGGCGGCGGGGCCAACTGGCGTACGGCCGACTGGTCCGAGGCCGCCGCGCTGGCCCCGGACATCGTGCTCGCGGACGTACGCGCGAACGCGGCGCCGCGCGAGGCTCTCCAGGACAACCCGCACTGGCGCGCCATCGGGGAGCGGGCGCGGATCGTGCCGTGGAACCCGGAGGTGCCGGCGAGCCATCGCGCGCACGCGCGCTTCCTCGACACGGTCACGGAGGCGCTCGCGGCGGTCGCGGCGGGGACCGGGGAGTAGTGGTCGCGCCTCAGCCCTTGCCGAAGAGCTGTGCGGGGTAGGCGCCCGCGGCCAGCGCGGTCCGGGCGAAGCCGCCGGCCAGCTCGGTGTCATCTCCCCCGCCTCGTCCAGCAGACCGCGCTCCCGCAGCCGGTCGCGGGTCGCGTCCCACTGCTCCAGGGACCATCCGCGGGTCTGCCTGAGGACGGCCGATGTCACGGCCTTGCCGGTGGCGTTGTGCAGGACCAGTGCCTCGATCCCGGAGAGGCCCGCCACCGCCAGAGCGGCGAGGTGACCGTCGCCCCGGTGCTCGCGCAGGAGTGTCGCGGCGTGCCACAGGGCCAGGTGCGGCTCCTCGGGCACGGGGAGACCGGCGTTCGCGGCGTACAGCGTCCGTCCCTCGCGGCGGCACGCCTCGGTGGCGCGCAGCGCCAGTTCGGCCGTCTCGACCATCTCCTTCGACGTGAGCGCCTCCTCCCCGAGCAGCCGTCGCAGCGTCCGGTCCGCGCCGCGCAGCCGCGCGGCGAGCACGGCCTCCGGCGTGGTGATCGCCCACGCGGCCGGTATCTGCCGGGCCACGTGATCATGGTTGAAGTTGTAGAACGTCGCCGTGACCGTGCCGGCGCCGACCGCTCCGAGCGGCGCGGCACGGCCCGCGACGTAGCCCATGGCCCTCTCTTCCAGCCCGATCGAGGCGAATTCCTTCGCCGGTTCCGGTGCGAAGTACGGGGCGGAGTGCAGGGGGTGGCAACTGTTCGCCGACGGACGGGCATAAGGACGTATTAGCTCGTTTGAGTGTTGATCGCGGGATTGGCTTGCGGCGTCGCAGGGGCAGCGGAGCAGCGTCGGTGGTGCGACCTGGGACGCCGGGTGTGGTGTCGGCGTGCGGGGCCCCTGTTCCACCAGCGAGATGGTTCAGGGCCTCCCCGTCGCCTCCGGCCACACCCATATGGCCAGGTCGTGAGGGACTCCGCCCGCCCGGTGCGGACCACGGACAGGATCCGTGCCGCCGCCCGGGACGCGAAAACGGACGACCAGTGCGCCCAGGACCGTTCGGGGCGTGCCAGCGCGCGGACCCACCCCCGCTCACTGCTCAGGAACGGTTGAGGACGTCGTGACAGCGGCGGCCGGCGGTCATGTCCATGTAGGTCTCCTGAGTTCGTCATGGGTGTCACGGGGCCGGTCTGTGCGTACGGTCAGGTTCCGCGCGGTGCTCCGACTGCCGGGCCGGCAGGCCGGCCGCGCGTTCGGCGTCCCGGCTCAGGGCGGCTTCCTCCAGAGCGCCGTGCTCCTTGACGCCGTCCCGCTCCGGGACGCCGGCGCCGGACCAGCGCCGGGCCAGCTCGCTCGCCGTCCACAGGCGGTCGAAGCCATCCAGGAGCGCCGGGTTGCCGCAGCCTTCGAGGAGCGCGCGGTGGAACCGGCAGTGCGCCACAGATAATCGATTATTCACTTCATAATCGATTATGGGCCCGATCGCGTCACGTCAGCACCAGCAGCCTTTCCCGGGTGAGCCTTCGCGTATTCGTTCCATTTCTTGGAGTAAGAAGGAGGTATGCCGACCGGGAAACCCGGTCTTCGGTTGATCCGATCCACGGGGGATGCATAAGGGGGAGGAAGGAGCCGTCCCGTAGCACCGACCACTGCAGCTCCTCCGCAGGGCGCGGCCCACTGCGACCCCGTACGGCGCAACTGTTCATACGATCGGCCCGGTGGTGTCGCCCCGGAACCGGAGCGCCCTCTTCCGTACCGCCGACCCCTCCCCCACCGCGTCACGCCTGGGACACGCACCCGTCACACCCGGGCCAAGGGCGCCGACGCACGCGTTCTCGGCGTGGTGTTCGCATGGCGACCCGGTTTGCTCGTGCACAGACTTGACGGCATGTCGGGCAAACGAAGCGCGGGGCTGCTGCTGTACCGGGTCACGGACTCCGGCGCCGCCGTGCTTCTCGGCCACATGGGCGGACCGTTCTGGTCCGGCCGCGACACCGCCGCCTGGTCGATCCCCAAGGGGGAGTACGAGGCCGGCGAGGCGTCCGAGGCGGCGGCGCGCCGGGAGTTCCAGGAGGAGCTGGGGCTGCCGGTGCCCGAGGGCCCCTGGATCCCGCTCGGCGAGTCCCGGCAGCGGGGCGGAAAGACCGTCACCGTCTGGGCCGTCGAGGGCGATCTCGACCCCGGCCGGGCCGTGCCCGGCACCTTCACCATGGAATGGCCGCGCGGCTCGGGCGTCCTGCGGGAATTCCCCGAGATCGACCGCTTCGACTGGTTCCTCCTGGCGGACGCCGTGGAGCCGCTGGTGACGGGCCAGCGTGTCTTCCTCGACCGGCTGCGCCGGTACATAGCCGACGGCCGCCCGCCGTCCCGGCCCGGTGGCTGAGACGCGTCCCTGAGCGGGCCACCGGGCCCGCGCCGGCCCGAGACCGCCCACGCGGGACCCGTACGGCCGCCACGCGCCCCACGCGCCGTCCCACGGCGTGCCGCGCCCGGAGCGCCGGTGCGTCGTCACCGCCCGCCCCTCGCCCTCCCCGGACATCCAGGAAAGGGAACCTCTCCGTGCACTCACGCACGCATGTCCTCATCACGGCCGGCACCGCGCTGCTGGCCGCCGCCGTGGTCCCCGCCACGGTGCTGCCCGCCCTCGCCGTCCCCACGGCTCCGCTCCCCGCCCCGTCCCTCACGGCGGAACCGTCCACCGCCCAACCGTCCACCGCGGAACCGTCCATCGGCGCCCGGCACGGCGCCGTACCGTCCGCCGCCACGCCGCTCGCCGCGCCACCCCCGGCCGCGCGCTCCGCCGCGCCACCGGCCGCCGCGCGGTCCGCGACGAGGGCGCCCGCCCCGCGGGGCGCGGCCGACCCGCCCGCCGAAAACACGGTGAACACCGAGAGCGCCGAGAGCGCCGAGAGCACGGTGAGCGCGACGGCGCTGATGGCCCGGGCCGAGCGCTGCGACCAGATCTCGAACGGGCTCTACCGCACCCGTGAGGACGCGCCGCCCACGGTCGCCGTCTGCGACACCCGGGGCGCGGTGTTCTGGAAGGCCGACATGGACATCGACTGCGACGGCCGGCTCACGGCGCAGTGCAACCACGAGACCGACCCGTACTACCAGGAGCAGACCGCCTTCACACAGAGCGACGGCAGGCATCTCAACGCGGAGGAACTGCCGTACATCGTCGTGCCGATGACCAGTTCGATCTGGGACCACGCCTCGTCGGGGATCCACGGCGGGGCGCTCGCGGCCGTCGTCCACGGCGACAAGGTGCAGTACGCCGTCGTCGGGGACGTCGGGCCGCCCGGGATCATCGGGGAGGCGTCGCACGCCGCGGCGCGCGGTCTCGACATCCCGACCGACCCGGCCCGGGGCGGTGTCGCCTCGGGGGTCACGTACATCGTCTTCAAGCACTCGCAGGTCGCCCCCATCGAGGACCACGACGCCGCCGTCCGGCTCGGCGACGAGCTGGCGAGGAAGTTCCTCCAGGACAACTGAGAACCGCGGAGCGGCGAAAAGGGGGTGGCGGCGCCCGATGGAGCGGGATATGCCGAGCAGCCCGGACAGGTACCGGACTCCCGCCTCGCAGCCCTCGCG
>NZ_JBFBJB010000112.1:0-9238 GCF_040685895.1 Streptomyces sp. NPDC088124
TGCACAACCTCAACCTCGCCGGATAGACGGCAGGCTCCTCCGCCAGTCGACTGCACCCCGAACACGTCAAAGATCATTTACGGGACAACCCTTAGGGTTCCGTCCACGCCCCGAGGCTCGCCCTACCGTCGTCGGCGGCCGGTGATGGCCAGCACAATTTCGGCGGCTGATCTGAGGACTGCGGCGCGGTGGACGGATTCGGTGCCACGCATGACCAGCCACACCACCAGCACAGCAGCGCAAGCGCATGCCACCACTCCACCCAGCACGATCAGTCCGCTGATGGTCATTGGATCCATTGCCCACCCCTCCCGGTCGGCTGCCGAGCCTTCGTGGCGCGACACCCTTCGGTTCGTCCAACAGCAAGCCGTACGACAGGGCAGGGTTCGACGGGGGAGGAGGCACTCAGCGCCTACCGCTACCGGGGAACAGTCATCCCGATCCCCTGGCCCGGCCTGGGATGAGTACAACACCCGGGTCTTGAACAGGACTTGTGGAGCGCCCGGTGCTCGGAAACGGGCACGCCGGGTGCGGGAAGCGGTCTGGGGAAGCGGGCCGGTCGACAAGACCGGAAACGCGCCCCGGATCGACTTCACCGTCCACAAAGCCGCCGACCTGCGAAAGTTCGCCCAGGACCGGGACTGGCCGACCATCTACTACCTGCCGCCTTACGCCCCCGACCTCAACCCCGTCGAAGGGATCTGGTCACTGCTGCGGCGCGGCCGGCTCTCGAACGTCACCCTCAGCACACTCGAACACCTCGTCCAGCGCATCCGCCGCGGCTTACGGCACATCCACACCCGCCGGGGTGCTCGACGGGATGCCAGGCGAGCGTGTCCAAAGGGACATCGCGCAACACGGCGCGGTCCTGTCCTGGTCCTTCAACGCCAAGCTCGACGGCAAGACGGTCCGGGCCGCGCTGCAACCAGGCCCGGTGGACGCGGGCGTTGTCGCCGGGGACGATCAGGCGGGTCGGCTTCTCGAGGATTCCGACGCCCCTGCGGCCCGCCTTGATCCTCCACTCGCAGTCCGGCTCCAGCACCAGCGTGGCCGGCCGCGCCGTCGATGGCCCGTTCGGCCGGTGGCCGGGACACGACGCTGCCGGTTTCCTCTCACTACGGATCTCGGAGCCTTCCCCGAGGCAGGACGGTCAATAGGTGTGTGGATGTCCGCGTACTGCGCCGCCACTGGACAGCATGCGACGGCGTCCGCCTCGGCCACCGGGTCGACGGCGTCCCGCCTCACCGCGGACAGTCCGCCCTATCGGGTGAAAGTCCGGTTACGGCAGTTGCCATGCGGAACACCTGAACTCATGCCCGGGGATGCCCCATGCCGGAAACCGCATGCCCGGGACCGCGTACGGCGACGGCTCTCGTCGACGCGCCGGGGTGCGGGAGGTCCACCGTTCCGATGAATCCACCGCCATGCTACTGCCGAGTTCACACGCGACCACTGACCGGAGGAACGTTGCAGTGACCACGACGGGCACGGAAGGGTCGGCCGGGGCCGACGACAGTTACGAGGACGAGCTGCCGCTGCGGCGAAGGCAGCCCGGCAAGGCCATCGTGGGATGGATGGTCACCACCGACCACAAGACGATCGGCACGCTGTATCTCGTGACAGCGTTCGCGTTCTTCATCGTGGGCGGCCTGCTGGCGCTCGTCATGCGGGCCGAGTTGGCCCGTCCCGGCCTGCAGATCATCTCGCCCGAGCAGTTCAACCAGGCGTTCACGATGCACGGCACGATCATGCTGCTGATGTTCGCGACACCGCTGTTCGCCGGGTTCACCAATTGGATCATGCCCTTGCAGATCGGCGCTCCCGATGTGGCGTTCCCCCGGCTGAACATCTTCGCCTACTGGCTCTATCTGTTCGGCTCACTCATCGTCATGTGCGGTTTTCTGACCCCGCAAGGCGCGGCAGATTTCGGCTGGTTCGCCTACTCTCCTTTGACGGACGTGGTCCACTCGCCGGGGATCGGCGGGGATTTATGGATCATGGGTCTGGTCTTCTCGGGCTTCGGTACGATCCTCGGCTCGGTCAACTTCATCACCACGATCGTGTGTATGCGCGCGCCGGGCATGACGATGTTCCGAATGCCGATCTTCACCTGGAATGTGCTGCTGACCGCCGTGCTGGTGCTGTTTGCCTTCCCTATTCTGGCGGCTGCCCTGCTCGCATTGGAGGCGGACCGTAAATTCGGTGCGCAGGTCTACAACCCCGCCAACGGGGGTGCGTTGCTCTGGCAGCATCTTTTCTGGTTCTTCGGCCATCCAGAGGTGTACATCATCGCTCTGCCGTTCTTCGGTATCGTCACCGAGGTGTTCCCGGTCTTCAGCCGCAAGCCGATCTTCGGCTATATCGGCCTGGTCGGGGCGACCATCGCGATCGCGGGTCTCTCCATCACGGTGTGGGCGCACCATATGTTTGTGACTGGTGGGGTACTGCTGCCCTTCTTCTCGTTCATGACGTTCCTGATCGCGGTGCCGACCGGGGTGAAGTTCTTCAACTGGATCGGCACCATGTGGCACGGCTCACTGTCGTACGAGACTCCGATGCTCTGGTCTATCGGTTTTCTGGTCACGTTCCTCTTCGGAGGTCTGACGGGCGTCATCCTGGCCTCGCCGCCGATGGACTTCCAGGTTTCCGACTCCTATTTCGTCGTGGCGCACTTCCATTACGTCGTCTTCGGCACCGTGGTGTTCGCGATGTTCGCCGGATTCCACTTCTGGTGGCCGAAGTTCACCGGAAAGATGCTGGACGAGCGGCTCGGGAAGATCACCTTCTGGACGCTGTTCGTCGGATTCCACGGCACATTCCTGGTACAGCACTGGCTGGGCGCCGAGGGCATGCCGCGCCGTTACGCGGACTATCTCGCCGCGGACGGTTTCACCACGCTCAACACCATCTCCTCGATCAGCTCGTTCGTTCTCGGCCTGTCGATGTTGCCGTTCTTCTACAACGTCTGGAAGACCGCCAAGTACGGCAGGAAGGTCGCGGTCGACGACCCCTGGGGGTATGGCCGTTCGCTGGAGTGGGCGACATCCTGCCCGCCGCCGCGCCACAACTTCCACGCGCTGCCGCGGGTCCGTTCCGAATCGCCGGCGTTCGATCTGCACCATCCCGCCATCCGCCGGCTCGACGAGGCCCTCAACAATCCCGGTGGCGCGGCCGCGGCTCCGGGGGATCAGCGGAGGTGACCGAGCGTGGAACCGGACAGGGACAGTGCCCGCACTCTCATCCAGATCGAGGGCTACCTCCTGTGGAGCGCCGAGGTCGAGACCATCCGCCGCCAGGCGGCCCGCTTCACCGAGCAGTTGCCGTGGCTCACGACCGCCCAGCGTGAGGACGTGGAACGCGTCTACACCCACGACCGGGCGGCCGCTTCGCGGGCCGTGCTCGAACGGATCTCCGACCGCGCCTGCGAACTGCGCGGCGAATACGGCGAGCGCTATCGGCGGCTCAGAACACGCTGTGTGGCGGCGGCGGTGTTGGCTGTCGGCGCGGCGAGCGGCACCTGCGCCGCGCTCACGTTCCTGGTCCGCTGAGCGCGTGGTCTGTTCAGTGGTCAGGACGCGTGGAACCCGGCGGCGCCCAGCCACGCGATGAGTTCACGCTGCACGGCGGTACGCAACTCCGGTGAGGGCGCCCAGTCCGCGGCACCCTCCGCGACCAGGGCGTAGTGGAGCCTTCCGGGGGAACCGCTCCTTTGTACTTTCCGGGCAGCGCCCGAGTAAGGGCTGCGACGACCGCAAGGCCCCATGGCGTCGATTCCGTACGGGGACAGATCGACATGCGAAGTGTCTTTCGCTCAGGGCCGGCCCTCGCCGGAGTCGGCATGGGCGCACCGCCGCTTGTGTTGGCTTTGCCGGTCTTCTTCTGGGCGTCCCGCCGCTCGGCCAAGCGGCTCGTGAAGCCGGTGAGCCGTACGTAGGCGTTACGGACCGTGCGCGAGCGAAGCGGAGCTTCGCCCTCCCAGGAGTCGCGGCTGATAACGCGCCCTTCGATGACGACTTCCTGGACGGTGAGGATGTCCGGAGCGATCTCCTGGACAGCGTTGACCCACGCGATCCAGGAAGTCGTCTTCCTGGATTCGCGGTGAGTTTGTAGGCGTTGAGATTGACGAGACGTTTCGTGCGCACGTTCCCCTCCCGAGTCGCGTGACTGACGCGGCGGGCGCCCGGCGGTGGCAGAGGTGCCCGTCAGGTACAGCCCCTGGGCACTTGCCCGGTGACTCCGGGGCTGAGGCCCCGTGGAAGTACCGTCCCATGGCCGGATCCCTGACGTTCCCCGAGCCGTTCCTTACGTGATCAGGCGTATCGGTCACGGAGTGCTTTGGGTGTCGGGTTGTTCGCTGCGCTTGGGCGGCGCGAACGGGGTGTAGTGGGCGGGTGGGTGCTCGATGGGCAGGTGGGGGAGCCATGCGGTCAGGGCCTGGGCGCCGGGGATGAAGAGGCCGTCGGGGAGTTGGCCGAGCGGGCCACTGCCAGTGGCTGATGCTCTCGTTCTCTTGGTCAGCGGGTTCGTTGCCCCAGGCGGTGACCATCGCTGCCACCGTGATGCGGACCATGGTGCCGACCCGGCCGACCAGCGTCCCAGGAGGATTACGTCCTCTTCGCGGGTGGCGCAGCCGGTCTACTCGGCGAGTTCCCGCACAACGGCGTGCTGGAACGACTCGCCGGGTTCGACGACCCTGCCCGGCGAAGCGAGTGGGTTCGTCGCGAACTGGCGCTGGAATCTGGGGAACCCGCGCGGGAGTGGCAGCACCATCAGGAAGAGTATGGCGGGTTTACCGCATCGTCAGTGGCCCAACGCTCAACCTGCATCACCGGTTTGGTGAAGCATCTGCCATCTGCTGGACGCGGAATGTTCGATCCGGCGAGGCGTGCCGCACTTGAAGGGAGGAGCCGGTCCCGATCGCGAGCCCGCCAGTCCGGCGGCGCCGTGACCTCAGTCCACGCAAGGAAGAGGCGGCAGGTACGCGCCGGTGAGGGCGGCCCTTCATTCTGCTGCGGGCGCCACGCCGAGGGCCTCGGCCAGCAGGGCGCGGGAGTGTGCCCGATCCGTGGGGTCGGTGATGATGTCCTGGACCATGACTTCGTCGACGCCGGTGGCCTTGGTCATCTGCTCCAGTTGGTCCCGTACGGTCTGCGGGCTGCCGGCGATCTGGCGGGGCCAGCGGCCGTCGGTGATGACGGTGGGGGTGTTCTTCTGTTCCTGGCTGAGTTCCCGCTCGGCCTCCTCGACCGTGGGGACCTGGGCCGTGGTCCCTTGGCGGGCCAGGCGTGCCATCAGGGCGGTCCTGGTCCAGTTCAGCCGCCGCGCCTCGGCGTCGGTGTCGGCGACCACAGCGCTGACGGAGAGGATGCCGCGTCCTCCAGCCGCCCCATTGGCTGAGGGTGCGGTGAACGCGCCATGGCGGAGCAGCGCGCGTTCGGCGCCGTCGGGGTTGATGAAGCCCGCGAAGGCGTAGCCGAGTCCGAGTTCACCGGCCATGCGGGCGCTGTTGCCCGAGGAGCCGAGGATCCACACGTCGGGCCGGTAGGTGAAGCCCGCGGCCGGGTTCAGGCGCGCGAAGGGGTGGTCGGCGGGGAAGCGGCCGCCGAAGTGGGTGAGTACTTCCTGGACCTGCTCGGCGAAGTCGTCCGTCGGTGGTACGTCGCGGTCGCGGCGCAGGGCGAGGTCGACCACGGGGCCCGCGGTGGCGCGGCCGAGGCCGAGGTCGATGCGGCCCGGTGCGAGGGCTGCGAGCTGGAGAAAGGACTCGGCGACCTTGTAGGGGCTGTAGTGGTTGAGCAGCACCGCGCCGGAGCCGACCCGGATGCGGGAGGTGGCGCCCGCTGCCAGGGCGATGAGGATCTCGGGTGCTGTGGAAGCGGTGCTGGCGGAGTTGTGGTGCTCGGCGTACCAGATGCGGTGGTAGCCGAGGTTCTCCGCCTGCTTCGCGGCGTCGACCGAGTCCTTGAGGGCCTGGGCCTTGTCGCTGCCGGGGGCGACGGTGGAGAGCTCGACGAGGGAGAGTTTCATGGCGGATCGGTCCTTGCTGGCGGCCTCGTGGGGCTGCCGGGTGGTGGGGGGCTTGTGCGCGGGGCACGCCGTGCCGGGGAGTGGACTGTGGGGGTGACGACGGCGGTCAGGCGGCCAGTGGGGTGTGCGTGCCGAAGGAACGCCGGTGGTAGGTGAGGGGTTGGGGGCCTGCCTCATCGGGTTCTGCGGTGATGACATGGGCGAGCAGGACGGTGTGGTCGCCGGCGGTGACGTACTCGTCGACCTCGGCGGCGATCCAGGCCGCCGACCCGGGCAGCCGGGGCAGGTTCTCGCTGGGCGACCAGATGACGTCGTCGAACTTGTCCTGACCCGGGCGGGCGAAGGCGGTGGCGAGCGGAGCCTGGTGGGTGCCGAGGATGTTGAGGCCGAGGCGTTCGGTGCGGCGGATGATCGCCAGGAGTTGGGAGCGGTTGTCCAGGGAGACCAGCACCATCGGGGGCGTCAGGGACAGGGAGGCGAAGGCGCTGACCGTGGTGCCGTGCGGGCGCGGGCCCTCGTCCATGGCGGTGACCACGGCGACGGGGGAGGCGACGGTGGCCATGGCGTCGCGGAACGCCTGCAGGGTGACGGTGCTGGAGAGGTGGGTGGTGGTCACGACCGGGCCGTTTCTGTGACGCGGGGATCGAGTCCGTACTGGTCGCGGGCTCCGAGGCTCTCGCGCAGAGTGGGTCCCTCGTAGTCGTGGTGGAAGAGGCCGCGTTGCTGCAGGATCGGGACGACCTGGTCGACGAAGGCGTCGATGCCGTCGTGGTAGCCGTCGATCGCGAGCGAGAAGCCGTCGCAGGCTCCGGCCTCGAACCATTCCTGCATGTGGTCGGCCACATCCGTGGCGGTGCCGGCGACGACAGGGTGGTAGTCGATGACGCCGTGCGCCAGGACGTCCCGCAGAGTCCAGCCCTCTCGCGCCACCTCGAGGGCGCGGGCGGAGCGGGCGTCGTGCGGACTGGGCGCGGCATCGGCCAACTGGCGTTCGCTCAGCGGCTCGTCAAGCTGCTGGTGGCTGAGCGGCAGGCCGATCATTGCGCCGAGGTAGCGTACCCGCTGGCGCAGGTCGACGGGTTCGTCCAGGAAGCGGCGCCGGTCGAGGGCGGCTCGGCGGGAGGCGGCGATGGTCGGCATGAAGCCGGCGAACATCTTCACCTCGTCCGGGTCGCGTCCGGCGCGCTTGACGGCGTCCCGCAGGGCGCCCCGTTGGGCGATGGCGTCGTCGATCGTCATCGGGTTTGCGTAGACGCCGTTCGCGTAGTGGCCTGCCAGCTCCAGGCCGTAACTGCCGCCGCCCGCTTGGAAGATGACCGGCTGGCCCTGCTCGGAGGGCGGGATGGGCAGCGGCCCGCGGGAGGCGACGTGGCGGCCCTGCAGGTTGACCGGCTGGATCTTGTTCGTGTCGGCGAACCGCTTGCCCTCGACGTCGAGGACCCAGGCGTCCTTCTCCCAGCTGCCCCACAGCGCCTGGACGATCTGGACGGCCTCGTGGGCGCGCTCGTACTTCTCCGCGCGGGGCGGGATCGGAGAGCCGAAGTTCGCCGCGGCCGCCGGGTCGGAGGTGGTGACCGCGTTCCACCCGGCCCGGCCATGGCTGATCACGTCCAGCGCCTTGAACTGGCGGGCCACGGTGTAGGGCTCGTTGAAGGTGGTGGAGGCGGTGGCGACCAGGCCGATCCGCTGCGTCTCGCGCGCGATGGCGGTGAGGACGAGGAGCGGGTCGATGGGGAAGTGCGGGGCCTGCTCTTCGAGGTCCACGTCCAGGACCGGGGTGTCCGCGATGAACAGCAGCTGGATCTTTCCGCGCTCGGCGGCCTGCGCGTAGCGTACGAACTGGTCCATGTCGGTGTAGCTGGACGGGTTGGCCCCGGGCAGCCGCCATGCCCCTGGCTCGGCTCCGTAGCCGCTGGTGAACTGCATGGCCAGGAGCATCTGCGAGCGGGTCATGGGAACGCCTCCAAGCGGGCGAGAAGGAAACGGAGGGGTCCTCCGATTGTCTTCACAATAATACGGAGGCTGCCTCCGTATCGCAAAGGGGTGGTGTGCGACGGCCTGGCGCGGTCGTCTGCTGCGGGGCCTGTCTCTCTGGCGGGCTGCCGTGCGCCGCAGCCGCGCGGGGCCGTGGCACCGGGGCGCGGACGGCGGATGTGTCCCGTCGCGTCTCCGGTGCCGCGGTGCCGCGGTGCCGCACGAGTGCCGCCCTGGGCGGGGCGGATGTCAGCGGTGGGCGGCGCGGTTCATCTCGACGATGTCGTCCAGGGTGGGGTTGTCGGGGAGGGCGGCGCGACGCTCCATCATGCTGTCGCGGGCGGCCGTGTCCTTGACACGGTCGGCGGCGGCCAGGGCGGCGGGCAGCTCGTCGAGAGTCAGCTCGGTGCAGTAGGCGGGCCCCATCGGCTGCTGGCGCCACGAGTCGGCCAGGGCGCCCGCGTCGTAGGGGTCGAAGCCGGTGTCGTCCACGAGCTGCATGGCCACACGCTTCGCCTCATCGGAGTCGCCGGCCACCGGGATGGCGATACGGCCCGCGGTGCCCGCCGGGACGCCCCGGGTCCGCTGGGTCTCGGCCAGGGCGGCATTCCATGCCTTGATGACGAGCCGTCCCAGCTGCTTGGAGTGCCACACGCTCTCCACCTCGCCGTTGTCCACCGCCTCGATCCGGCCGCTGAGGACGCCCGGGTAGTAGTTCGAGGTGTCGATGACCACGGTCTCGGCGGGGACGGTGGCGAACAGCTCCGCCAGCTGTCCCGCCACCCCGAACGGGATCGCCAGGACGATCGCGTCCCGGCCGTGGACCGACGAGTCCAGGGTGACCGCGCGGGCGCCGGCCTCCAGGACCTCTGACGTGACGGCCTCGGGGCCCCGGGCGTCCGCAACCTGGACGTCGTGACCGGCCAGGCTCAGCTTGCGGGCCAGATTTCCGCCGATGGCTCCAGCGCCTATAACAGTTATTTTCATGATTTGTCCCTCCGGTGGTTGTGTCACCCCTACGGGCGGCGCAATGTGATGACGGTGTATGTGATGACGGTGCAGCGGGATCGCCGGACCGTGACCGTGCCGGATCCCCGGGGGCGGAGTGTGCCCGCACTCCGGCCTTCAGTGAGCTGCCGACCGCTAGGCCGTGTTTTAGGAAGCGCGGGCGGCCAGCCATTTGGTGAGGTCGCCCGCGATCTGGTTGATGGCGGTCTCGACGCTGACGTCGTGCTCG
>NZ_JBFBJB010000113.1:0-9193 GCF_040685895.1 Streptomyces sp. NPDC088124
GACGGTCAGTCGGGGTTGACGGCGGAGCGGTTTGTTGCGGATCCGTTCGGTTCGGGTGGGCGTTTGTACCGGACGGGTGATGTGGTGCGGTGGCGTGGGGATGGGCGGCTGGATTTTCTGGGCCGGGGTGATGGTCAGGTGAAGGTGCGGGGGTTCCGTATCGAGGTGGGTGAGATCGAGGCGGTGCTGGCGCGGCATGAGTCGGTGGGTGTGGCCGCGGTGGTGGCCCGGGAGGACCGGCCGGGTGTGAAGAGGTTGGTGGCGTATGTGGTGGCCGACGGGGATCTGGATGTGGAGGGGCTGCGGGAGTACACGGCGGCGCTGCTGCCGGAGTACATGGTGCCGTCGGCGTTCGTGGTGGTGGAGGCGTTGCCGTTGACGGTCAACGGGAAGGTGGACCGGCGGGCGTTGCCGGAGCCGTCTTTCGAGGCCGGGGACGGGTATGTCGCCCCGCGCACCGAGGCGGAGCGGGCTCTTGCAGCCGTTTGGGCCGAGGTTCTGGGTGTCGAGCGGGTGGGGGTGGAGGACGACTTTTTCGAGCTGGGCGGGGACTCCATCTCCAGCCTGAAGGTGGTGTCCCGTATCCGGGCCGCGCTGGGGGCAGGGCTCTCGCCGCGCGCCCTCTTCGACCACCCCACCGTCGCCCGCCTGGCCCAGGCCGTACGTCCCGAGCCCGAGGAGGCCGGCATAGTTCCGGCTCCCCGGACGGCGGGCGGCCTGCCGTTGTCGTTCGCGCAGGAACGCCTCTGGTTCCTGGATGACTTCGCCCGGGACGGAGTCGAGTACAACGTCGTCACCGCGCTCCGCCTCACCGGGGATCTCGACCGGGACGCACTGCTGACCGCGGTCTCGCGGCTGGTGGCCCGGCATGAATCCCTCCGGACGACCTTCGGCTCCGTCGACGGACGGGGTGTGCAGATCGTGCACGACTCCGTCGAAGTCCCGCTGCGGTCGGGCGGGTTGGACGACGCGTTGGCGCTCGCCGTCTCCATGCCCTTCGATCTGCGTACGGGGCCTCTGCTGCGGGTGCTGCTCGCGGACGTCTCCGAGCAGGAGCACGTACTCGTCCTGGCGATGCACCACATCGTCACCGACGGCTGGTCGATGGGCGTGATCACACGCGAACTGAGCGCCTTCTACACCGCCGCCGTACGGGGCGAGGAGCCCGACCTCGACGTACTGCCGGTGCAGTATCCCGACTTCGCGGTCTGGCAGCGCGACAGGCTCGCCGCCGGGACGTCCCTGGACGACGATCTCACCTACTGGCGCACCCAGTTGGACGGCCTGGAGCCGCTGGAACTGCCGACGGACCGGCCTCGTCCCGCGGTGCGGTCCGCCGCCGGGGCGCTGCACGCCTTCGACGTACCGGAGGAGCTGGCGGAACGGCTGGCACGGGCCGGGCAGCGCGAGGGCGCGAGCCTGTTCATGGTGCTGACCGCGGTCACGCAACTGCTCTTCGCGCGCTACACCGGCCGTGCGGACATCGCGTTGGGCACGGTCGTGTCGGGCCGGGAGCGGGCCGAGACCGAAGGGCTGGTGGGCTTCTTCGCCAACACTCTCGTGCTGCGCTCGCGGGTGGACGAGTCGTGCACGTTCGGCGCGTTCCTGGCCGAGGTGAGGAGCACCGTCCTCGACGCCTTCGCTCACCAGGACGTACCGTTCAGCACGCTGATAGAGACCTTGTCGCCGGAGCGGGACACGAGCCGCACGCCCCTCGTGCAGGCCATGCTCGTCCTCCAGAACACGCCACGGGCCGGCTTCGACCTCCCCGGTGTGCGCGTGGAGGAGTTCCTGCCGCCGCGCGACACCGCGCAGTTCGATCTCCACCTGGAGTTCCAGCCCGGCGCGCGCGGCGGCCTGGAGGCCGTGGCGGTGCACAGTGATCTGTTCGACGGGGCCACGATCGCGCGGATGGTCCAGCACTGGCTGACCCTGGCCGATCTGCTGACCGCCGATCTGCTGACCGCCGACGTGCCGGCCGCCCGGGCCCTCCGGGAGTACGACCCGCTCTCCGCCGACGAGCGCGCCCGGCTCCTCGACACCTGGAACGAGAGCGGGGACCCGGGCACCCCCGCCGTGTCGCCGCTCGCCATGTTCGAGGAGCGGGCCCGTGCCACGCCGGACGCGCCCGCCGTAACGTACGTAGGCACCACCATCGGCTACGGCGAGCTGGACGCGCGCGCCACGCGGCTCGCCGCGCACCTGGCCGCCCGGGGCGTCCGCCCCGAGTCCCGGGTGGGGCTGGTCCTGCCGCGCTCGGTCGATCTGGTGGTCGCCGTCCTGGCCGTGCTGAAGGCGGGCGGGGCCTATGTGCCGGTGGATCCGGCGTCGCCGGCCGACCGGATCGCGTACATCTTCGAGGACAGCTCCGTCGGTCTGGTGGTCACGTCCCGGGAGACCGCGGACGCGATCCCCGCCGGGCCCGATGGCGCCCGTACGGTGGTGCTGGACGCCCCTGACACGGTGCGGGCGCTCGCCGCCGGCCGCGGAGACCGGCACGCGCCGGCCGTCCGCGCCGAGTCGGCCGCGTACGTCATCTACACCTCCGGATCGACCGGACGGCCCAAGGGAGTGGTCGTCTCACACGGGAACGTGGCCCGGCTGCTCGCCGCGACCGAGCAGGAGTTCGCGTTCGGCGCGGACGACGTGTGGACGATGTTCCACTCCTACGCGTTCGACTTCACCGTGTGGGAGCTGTGGGGCGCCCTCGCCTACGGGGGCAGGCTGGTCGTGGTCGGCAGGGACGTGGCCCGGGCGCCCGCGGACTTCGCGCGGCTCCTCGCCGACGAGCGGGTGACCGTACTCAACCAGACCCCCTCGGCGTTCTACCGGCTCGCCGAAGAGATTGACGCGCAGCCCGGCGCGCGTGATCAACTCGCTCTGCGGGCTGTCGTGTTCGGCGGTGAGGCGCTCGACTGGACGCGTATCGCCGGGTGGGTGGAGCGGTCCGGCAACGGCGGACCCGTCCTCGTCAACATGTACGGGATCACCGAGACCACCGTGCATGTCACCAGCCGCCGCGCGGAACCGGCGTACGCCGCGGCCGGCGCCGGAAGTGTGATCGGTCGCGCACTGCCCCACCTGCGCGCATACGTCCTGGACGCGTCCTGCCGCCCGGTGCCGCCGGGCGTACGGGGCGAGCTGTACATCGCCGGAGGCGGTCTGGCGCGCGGCTATCTGGAGCGGCCCGGCCTCAGCTCCGGGCGCTTCGTCGCGGATCCGTACGGTCCGCCCGGGACCCGGATGTACCGGACGGGCGACACCGCACGCTGGAACAGCGCCGGGAGCCTCGACTACCTGGGGCGCAACGACGATCAGGTGAAGATCCGCGGCTTCCGCATCGAGCTGGGGGAGATCGAGGCCCTGGTCGTGCGCCACCCGGGCGTGGCACAGGGCGCCGTGGTGGTACGGGAGGATCAGCCCGGCGACCAGCGGCTGGTGGCGTACATCGTGCCGAGCGGCGGCGGGACACGCGCGGGCGCGCCGGCACAAGCCCCGGCAGGCGGGGACGCGGGCGCTCCGGAACAGGGCGCGGGCGGGCGGGAGTTCGACGAGGGCGCGCTGCGCCGTTCGCTGGCCGAGGCTCTGCCGGAGTACATGGTCCCGGCCGCGTTCGTCGTGCTGGAGCGGCTGCCGCTGACCACGAACGGCAAACTCGACCGCCGTGCTCTGCCCGCCCCCGCCTACGGCGGCCGGAGCACATACGTGGCGCCGCGCACTCCGACGGAAGAGGCCGTGGCGGAGATCTGGGCCGAGGTGCTGGGGCTGGAGCCCGGGCAGGTGGGGGTCGAGGAGGACTTCTTCAGCCTGGGCGGAAACTCGGTCCTCAGTCTTCGCGTGATTGCTAGGGTCCGGACAGTGTTCGACATCGACCCCTCGGCACGGGTGATGTTTGATTTCCCGACGATTGAGCAACTCGCCGGGAAGGTCGAGGAGTTGATTATCGCGGAAATCGAGAACGGCGAGGACGTGGCCCTTTAGGAGGGGCCCGGACACACACCAACGCGTCATCCGCGTGCGCGTCGACGGGACCGGGAGACATCCGGTTCCGTCGACCGCGCACGCGCGCTTCTGCCTGCTTGTTTTCATGATGTGGATGTGAGGGAGCTTTCCATGGACGCCGCGTCTTCGCGCGAGGCCCGGATCAGTTCGCTGCCGGAACACGTGCAGGAGAAACTCCGGAGCCGGCTCGCGGGGCGCGCGAGCGGCCGGAACCGCAACACCATCGGGCCGGTGGACCGGAACGGGACGCTCCCCCTCTCCTTCGCCCAGCAGCGGCTGTGGTTCATGACGGAGTACCAGCGTGACTCCACGGAGAACAACTCGGGGCTCAGCCTGCGGCTCACCGGCCCGCTGGACATCGCCGCGCTCCGCGCCGCGCTGGACGCGATCGTGGCGCGGCACGAACCGCTGCGCACCACCTTCGCGGCGGAGGAGGGCGTGGCGCGGCAGATCGTCCATCCGGCGATGGAACTGCCGTTCACCTACGTCGACCTGACAGCGTCGGAGGAGGTTCGGGCCGGCCTGGAGGAGGAGTGCGACCGGCTGATCTCCCGCGCGATGGCGGAACCGTACGACCTGGAGACCGGACCGCTGGTACGCGTCCTGCTCGTCCGCGTCGGCCAGGACACGCACCGGCTCCTGCTGGCGATGCACCACATCGTCACCGACGGCGCCTCCATGGAGATCATCGTCCGTGAAGTGAGGGCGAGTTACGCCGCCGCTCTGCGCGGAGACCTCGGCGCGGCCGGACTTGAGCCGCTCTCTGTCCAGTATGCGGACTACGCGGCCTGGCAGCGGACCCGATTCTCCGGCGACGCGCTCGGCCGCCATGTCGACTACTGGCGCGCCCAGTTGGACGGCATCCAGCCCCTGGAACTGCCGACCGACCGGCCGCGCCCGACCCCCGGGGTGACCGTCGGTTCGGGCTCGGACTCGCGTTCGGGTTCGGACTCGGGTTCGGGTTCGCGCTCGGGTTCGGGTTCGGGGGCCGTGCATGCCTTCACGCTGCCAGCCGATGTCGCGGCCGGGCTGCGCGCCGTCGGCCAGGACGGGGGCGCCAGCCTCTTCGTCACCCTGACCGCCGTGACTCAGCTCCTCATGGCCCGGCGCAGCGGCCGGAACGACATCGCGGTCGGCACCGCCGTACCCGGACGAGAGCGCGCCGAGGTGGAGAATCTCGTCGGCTTCTTCATCAATATTCTCGTGCTGCGGTCCCGGATCGATCAGAGCCGTTCGTTCACCGAATATCTCGCTCAGGTACGGGAAACCGTACTGGCGGCATTCGAACACCAGGACGTTCCTTTCGAGCGGCTGGTGGAAATCCTCGCTCCGGAACGCGACACCTCGCGTACACCACTCGTCCAGTCGATGGTGGTGCTTCAGAACACCCCCACCGAGTCGGGGGATTTCGAGGGCCTGCGGGTCGAGCGCGGAACTCTCGCCCGTCAGGAATCACCGTACGAGGTGAGCTGGGAATTCGAGGAGAGCGGGGAGGAACTGCACTGCGCCATCGAGTACAGCACCGACCTCTTCGACGCGGCCACCGTCGAACGCATGGGCCGGCACTTCATCGCCCTGGCCCACGCCGTCGTCACCGACCCCGGACGGCCCCTGGCCGAAGCCGCGCTGCTCGCCCCCGGTGAACTGGCGGGTCTCCTCGCCGACGGCAAGTCCGACACCCGTCCCGAGGCGGCCGAGGGCACGATACCGGCGCGTTTCGCCGAGCAGGCCACCCGTACGCCCGACGCGCCCGCCCTCACCAGCGCGAGCGGCGAGTCCCTCACGTACCGCCAACTCAACGCACGCGCGAACCAGTTGGCACACCACCTGCTCGACTGCGGCGTCGCCCCCGAGGATCCGGTCGCGATCTGCCTGCCGCGCGACACCGATCTCGTCGTCGCCATCCTCGCCGTCCTCAAGGCCGGCGGCGCCTACCTGCCGGTGGACCCGGCGCTGCCGCGCGACCGCGTCGCGTGGATGCTCGCGGAGAGCGGAGTCCGCGTCGCGGTCACGGTGGATACGCTCGCCGGGCTGCTGCCCGAAGCGACTCCGAGCGGCGGCGACGTGCCCGTCACACCCCACACCCCCGTCACACCCCACACCCCCGTCACACCCCACACCCCCGTCACACCCCACACCCCCGTCACACTCCGCACCGTCGTCCACGTCGACCGGCTGCGCGAGCGGATCGCCGGGCTGCCGACCCGTACCCCCGAGGTGGCCGTCGCCGCGGGCAACACCGCCTACGTGATCTACACCTCCGGCTCCACCGGCCGGCCCAAGGGGGTCCTCGGTCTCCACGGCGGGCTGCTCAGCCGCTGGGCGTGGTTCGCCGAGACCTACCCCGAGTGGCGCGACGCCGTGGTGTGCGCGAAGAGCTCCGTCAGCTTCCTCGACAGCGCGACGGAGATCCTCGGCACACTCGTCCACGGCGGCCGCATCGTCCTCGCCTCCGACGACGAGGCCAAGGATCCCCTCGCCCTGGCGGCACTCATCGAGCGCCACCGCGTCGAACGGCTGACCCTCGTCCCCAGCCTGCTGTCGGTCCTCCTCGACGAGGTCGACCCGGCCGCCCTCGCCTCCTGCACCAGCTGGATCAGCAGCGGTGAGCCACTGAGCCGCGCGCTCGCCGCCCGCTTCCGCGCACGGCTGCCGCACGCACGGCTGCTCAACCTCTACGGATCGTCGGAGATCAGCGCCGACAGCCTGGTGTGGGAGGCGGACGGACCGGACGTGCGGATCGGCAAGCCCGTCTGGAACAACCAGGTGTACGTGCTCGACGCGAAGCTCCGGCCCGTCCCGCGCGGGGTGCCGGGCGAGCTGTACGTGGCGGGAGCCGGGCTCGCACGCGGGTACGCCAACCGGCCCGACCGTACGGCGGAACGGTTCGTCGCCGACCCGTTCGACGCCTCGGGACGGCTCTTCCGCACCGGCGACCTCGTCCGCTGGGCCACCGACGGCACCCTGGAACACCTCGGACGCGCGGACGACCAGGTGAAGGTGCGCGGCTTCCGTATCGAACCCGGCGAGATCGAGGCCGCCCTGCGGCTGCACCCAGCCGTCGCCGACGCCGCGGTCGTCGTACGGGAGGACGGCCAGGGCACGGCGCGCCTGGCCGGCTATGTCGTACCGGCCGAGGGGCATTCCCTGCCGGCGGCGCGCGCACTGCGGGACCTCGTCCGGCAGAGCCTGCCCGACTACATGGTGCCCGCCGCGTTCGTTCCGCTCGACACCCTTCCGCTGACCTCCAGCGGCAAGCTCGACCGCCGCTCGCTGCCCACCCCCGACTGGGCGGACTCCGCCGCGTACGTCGCGCCGGGCACCGCCACGGAGACGGCGCTCGCGGCCATCTGGGCCGAGGTGCTCGGTACCGAACGGGTCGGCGCCGAGGACGACTTCTTCGCGCTCGGCGGACACTCCCTGCTCGCCACCCGGGTGATCAGCCGGATCAGGAACGGCCTGCGCGCGGAACTCACCGTACGCGACCTCTTCGAGGCACCCCGGCTCGCCGACCTCGCCGCCGTTGTGGACGGCCTGCTCGCGGCCGAGGCCGGGGCCGCGGCCGGGGCCGAGCCGTCCGTGGCTCCGACGACCGGCACGGACGCGCCCGCCGCCACGGCCGGCCGGTACGAGCCGATCGCACCGGCGCCGCGAGACGGCCGGCTGCCGCTCTCCTTCGCCCAGGAACGCCTCTGGTTCCTCGACGACTTCGCGCCCGGCGCCGCCGAGTACAACGTCTGCGGCACCCTCCGGCTGACCGGCAGACTGGACCGCACCGCGCTGACCACCGCCGTCGCGGGCCTCGTCGCCCGCCACGAGGCGCTGCGCACCACCTTCGAGACGGTGGACGGCCGGGGGACCCAACTGGTCCACGACACGGTGGAGGTGCCGGTACGGACAGCCGCCCCCGCCACGGACGCCGAGCTGGACGCCGTACTCCGCGCCGAGGCGGCGCAGCCGTTCGACCTGCGGACCGGACCCCTGCTGCGCGTACTGCTCGCCACGACCGACGAGGGCGACGGCACGTACACGCTCATGCTGACGATGCATCACATCGTCACGGACGGCTGGTCGATGGGGGTCGTCACTCGCGAGCTGAGCGAGTTCTACGCCGCGGCCGTACGGGGAGAGCGCCCGGCCCTTCCCGATCTCCCGGTGCAGTACCCCGACTACGCCGTCTGGCAGCGCGACCGGCTGGCCGGCGCCGCGCTGGACGGCCAACTCGACTACTGGCGCGGGCGGCTGGCGGGCCTGGAGCCGCTGGAGCTGCCGACGTCACGGCCGCGCCCGGCGGTCCGCACCTCGGCCGGCGCCCTGCACACCTTCGAGGTCCCGGCAGAGCTCACGCGCGGCCTGACGGCGCTCGGCCGTGACCGGGGCGCCAGCCTGTTCATGGTGCTCACAGCGGTGACGCAGCTGCTGCTGGCCCGCTACAGCGGCCGGACGGACATCGCCCTCGGCACAGGCGTGTCCGGCCGGGAGCGGCCGGAGCTGGAGGACCTGGTCGGGTTCTTCGTGAACACGCTCGTTCTGCGGACCGAGATCGACGAGTCCGAGACCTTCGAGGAGCTGCTCTCCCGGGTCCGTACGACCGTACTGGATGCCTTCGCCCACCAGGACGTCCCGTTCAGCAAGCTGATCGAGGAGCTCTCCCCGGAGCGGGACACCAGCAGGACCGCGCTGGTCCAGGCCATGATCGTGCTCCAGAACACGCCGCACGCGGAGTTCGACCTGCCCGGCCTGCGGGCCGAGGCGATCCCGTCGGTCAGGGGCGCGTCCCAGTTCGACATCACGTTCGCGTTCTCCGAGCAGGACGGGCGGCTGCTCGCGGCGGCCGAATACAGCACGGACCTGTTCGACGGTGTGCTGGTGGAGAGGCTGTGCCGGCACTGGCTGGAGCTGGCCGGTGTGGTCGTGGGTGGCGGCGCGGGGCGCCGGCTGTGCGGTGTGGGGCTGGTCTCGGGCGCCGAGCGGGATGTGCTGGCGGGCGACTGGGGCGTGTCGGGCGTAGGCGGTCGTGCGGCGGGGGTTTCCCTGTGGGGTCTGGTGGAGTCCCGCGTGATGTCGTCTCCTGGCCGGATTGCGGTGGTGTGTGCCGAAGTGTCTCTGTCGTATGGGGAGTTGGCGGAGCGGGTGGAGTGGTTGGCGGGGTGGCTGGTTGGCGAGGGTGTTGGGGTGGAGTCGCGGGTGG
>NZ_JBFBJB010000114.1:0-8697 GCF_040685895.1 Streptomyces sp. NPDC088124
CCCGCGGAGCGGGTAAGAAGCTGCTGCGCAGCTTCCCAGCGAACTCCCGTGCTGCGCACGGGAGTTGAAATGACACCCCGCGCGTTGCGCGGGGTGATG
Source organism: Streptomyces sp. NPDC088124 (assembly GCF_040685895.1). Taxonomy (NCBI): domain Bacteria; kingdom Bacillati; phylum Actinomycetota; class Actinomycetes; order Kitasatosporales; family Streptomycetaceae; genus Streptomyces; species Streptomyces sp. NPDC088124. The sequence continues at coordinate 100 of NZ_JBFBJB010000114.1, forward strand.
GAGTGAAGCTCCTCGCGTTGCGAGGAGCTGGGCCTCTGCGCTGCGCTCCGAGCCCTGTTTCCTTCCGTCAGGACTTTTGCTGAATCCGGATATTGGGCTGGTGCCTTCCAACTCTCCGCTCGCGCTCCGAGTCGGCGGCTCCCTCGTCGCTGCGCTCCTTGAGGGAGCCTCGGGGTCCGTCCGCTGCGCTCCCGGACCCGGCCCGCGTTCGCGGGCGGCTGGCTACGGGGCGGGGGCTGGGCTGGTTCGTCGGCTGTTTCCTTTGCTTCGGAACTTTTGGTGAATCCGGGTTATGGGGTGTGCCCTACTGGGCTGGGGGGTTGTGGTGGGTGGGCCGTGGTGTGTGCGGACGGGGTGAGGTGATGTCAGTCCGAGGCGCTTGCACAGGTGTTGGGTTCCTCTTCGCGTGTGTCGCCGGGGTGTGTCAGTCGTGCTGCCACCAGGTCACCGCGAGGCCGGCCAGAAGGGCACCAATGTGACGGGCGGCTCCGGTGACGAGTGCCACGGAGACGAGGCGCCACCACGAGGCCGGGGCGGGTGTCACGTCACCCTGGTGCGGGATGGTCGAGGAGGTGTGGTTCTTCTTCGGCATCGCGAGGTGTCCTTCGTTCGGGCCGGGTTCAGCGGCGTGGGCTGTGGTGCTGGGACCAGTGAGCCAGAGCCGCGAGACCGCAGAAAATTGCGCTTCTTGGGGTTGTAATGGTGGGCATGGCACGAGGGGCGCCGAGTCCGGCTGATCTGCAGGTGGTGCGTGAACTTGCCGCGCACGAGGTGGCGGTGACGCCAAGCCAGCTGGAGAGCTGGCGGCGGGTGGGCTTGTTGCCGCGTCATCGGCGGCGGGGGCTGGGGCGCGGCCGGGGGTCGGTGGTGGACGCGGTCGATCCGCTGGTGGTGGAGGGCGCGGCGGCGCTGGCCCGGCATCTTCGGCAGGGGCGGGACCGGCGGCTGGCCGTGCTGGGGTGGTTCGCCGAGGCCGGCACGCCGCCGGTGCGGCCGGGGGCGTGCCGGGTGCCGGAGCCGCCGGTGGCCGCCGTGCGCGAGGCCCTGGTGTGGGCGCTGCAACGCTCGGCGTCGCAGCGGCTGGTGGAGTTCGCGCGCAGCGCGGCCGGGGCGGGCGAGGAAGGACAGGACACGCTGTACGCGGCCGCCGGGCGGCTCATGGGGCCGTACCGCGGGGCGGCTAACCCCGCGCTGGTGCGTGCGGCGCTCGAAGCCGGCGGGGACGTGCCGGCTGAGGCCGAGGGGCCGGACTTCAGGAGCATGGTGCACGTGGCCGCCGCGATCGGCCTGGGCGCGCAGGAGGTCGGGGCGGACGCGCTGGCCGAGGCGTTCGCCGCCTTCGGCATGTTCGGGCTGACGGCCGAGGACTGGGCGCAGATGCTGGGTGCCGCGGAGCGCGGCGAGGGGCCCGAGGTGGACTGGGGACTGCTCCAGCAGAACGCGGACATCGTGGCCCAGGTGCAGAGGGCGAGTGACGAGGAGCTGGTGCGCGCACGAGAGGTGTTGGTGGGTCTGCGTATGTTCTACGCGCTGTACATGCTGCACGGACTGCTCCTGCCGGACACCCCCGCGCAGGCCGCGCTACGGCAGCGGATCGACGACTGGGGCATGTTCCCGGCCCTGGACCACGTCATCGCCATCAACCCCTCCCCCAGACAGTTCGCCGAGTCCCTGACGGTCTGCCTCGAGCCGCCCTTCGACAACCTCTACGAGACGCTCATGAAGCAACTCGCGGAAGACCCGCACATCTTCAGCATCCCCGGCGACGACACCAGTCCGGCCGGCTTCGGCGAGACCTGGTTGCGCACCCTGCGCGAGCTGACGAACCCCGGGCGGGCGGTGGGCGGCGGCGCGGACAACGGCTCTGGTCGGTCCGGCTGAAAGATCTTGAAGGAACTGGAGTCGGCGGCCAGTTAGACGTATGACGCAGTGCGTGATCTTGTGATTCTACGCGCGTCTTCCATGGGCTTATCATGCAACTTGTCTGATTCATATGGTAACTGGCACTCTGTCAGGGCACGTCAGTGGTCCTGACGACCTGCCAGCCCCGTGCCGCCGTCGGCGGAGAGGGCGTGAGCCGTGCGCCGCGGAGGCCCCGCTGTTTCAGGGTGATGTTCCGGTGGCGTGCACAGTCTCCGGTGGTGGACTCGAAGGGGCAGACGGTCTTCGCCGCTACGCGCTACTAGGCGCGGGACGGTGACGGCGGCCCTCGTCGGTGCTCCCTGGACGGGAGTGCCCGCGGTTCGGGTGCGTGCCGCACCCGGCGCCGCCGGATGCGCCGAGTCGCGCCCGGGGCCACGAGGGCTCCCGGAGTTAGGGACCGTCTGTTCCTTATGTCTGCCCAAGAGACCCCTGAGGGGTCCTTCCCGCCTCCGACCCACTCGACCTGGGCGGAGAACCTCTACGAGGCCATCTTCAACACCTGCGTGGCCGAGGGCTTCGCGCCCGTTCCCCGCCAGGCCGTGCTGGAAGGTCTCGCTCCGGCGCTCGGTCGGGGTGAGGCCAAACGCGTCACCGAGCGCCGTCGCGGGAGCCGTTTCCTGCGCGCCACGGCGTACCACATCGAGCAGCGCGACACCGATGGAGCGTTGCTGGTGCTGAAGGTGGAACTGCACGGGGCGGCGACGCTGCCCTGGGTCATCAACGACCGTACGCGCAGCGCGTGGCTGCATCCGTCTGCCGAGAACCAGGAGCGCCTGGAGGAGCTCGTCGACCAGCAGCGGTTGGTGGCTGCGTGGACCGTCGGGGTGGAGCGTGCGAAGGCGGCGTTGCGGGCGCTGGCCTCGACCGCGACGCCGGCGGAGAAGGACGCGGCGGTGGCCGCGGTGGCGACCGCCGAGGAAGAACTGGCGTGCGCGAAAAAGGAGCTGGAGGCGTGCGAGCAGGCGCTGGGCAAGCGGCGTCCGCTGCCGGTGGTGCGGGCCGTCACCGAGGACGGGGCCCCGCTCGCGGCTCTCACGACGGAGGATGTCCGTGCGGAGGTGGCCGCCGAGGTGCAGCGGTACGCCGTGGAGATGCTGCGGCGTCGGGCGCGGCAGCGTCCCTACGACCTGGTGGAGTCCCTGGTGCAGGAGGGACAGCGGGATTCCACCGTGGTCGTGTTGCAGCGGACTCCGGTGATCGACCGGGACGGGGCGCGGCGGTACGTCTGGCGGGGTCAGCAGGCCACGGGTGCCAACCGTGCCGATGCTCGTCTGGAGACCTTCGGGATCTCGGCGCAGCAGCTTCTGACGGGGGTGCCGCAGGCTGTGCTGCGGCTGCCTGGGGAGGAGGAGAACCGGCGGATGGTCGTGCGGGGGCTGGGTGAGATCCTGCGGCGGATCAGCGCCCTGCTCAACGCCGAGTACGCCGACCCCGACCGGGCCCCGGAAGGGCGTGCGCAGCGTGCGGTGCGGATCGCGCAGGTGCCGGCCCGGGTCGTGGTCGGCGCCAAGAAGCCGGAACGGCTGGAGGAGTCACTGCGCCAGCTGAACGTGCACGAGCACCTGCGCGGCCAGCTGGACTACGAGGACATGGACCGCTCCCTGGGGCTGTGGTCCACCCTGGTCAAGGCCTACCAGGCCGCGGGGCTCCTGGGGGAGTTGCTCGCCCAGGAGGTCGCCCAGGGCCGTATCGTGGCCGGTGAGCTGGACGAGAATGCGATCGCCGATGCTCTGGTCGGGGCCCGCGCGCTCGACGTGCTCAAGGTCCTGCTGTCGCCGGGCGACGAAGTGAGCCCCATGACCCTGCGGGATGTGGCGATCCGCTGCGCCACCGTCATGGTGTTCCCGCCGGTCCCGCCGCGTCCGGAAAATCTGGCACCGCGTGCCCCGATGCCCACCGGCCGGTACTGGCCGGTGGTGCGTACCGCCCTGCAAGAGGCTTCCTGGGCTCAGCGGAACGGGGACAGGGCCAAGCGACGGACGGAGATCTGGGCGGCCGTGGTCGCTCAGCACTTTCTCCGCCCCGGTCCCCCCGCCGCCGCCGAGGGCCTGTTCGGCAAGCCCGAGGTGCAGTTCGGGGTGCGGCCCGATGCGCGCAGCCTCGCATCGCTGCTGACCGCCTGCCGTCAGGGGGATGCCGCGGCCTGGGAGACCCTGGTACGGCGGCATCTGGTGCCCGGCATGATCAGCGGTGCTGAGCCGTTCATCACGCCCAACGAGGGCTCGTTCAAGGCTGCGGACCGCAAGGGTGTGCGGCGCTCGCCGTCCAACGCGGTCCAGTCGCTGGTGAACGCCTACACCCACCCGCCGCAGGGAGTGACCCGCGAACTTCTGTTGGCGTTCGCCGAAGAGGTCCTCCACGCGCCCGATGCCGGCTTCGGTGTCCCTGATCAAGCACCCGGCACCTTCTGGGCACCCGACCCGCTCGGTCACCCGCGCGAGGGGGTCCTCGCCGACAAGGAGTGGTTCGATGACCTCTTCCCCCTGACGTCGTTCCGCAAGGGCGAGCGCCAGAAGCCGCCTGCGGACGCCGGCGCCGAGGTCCAGGGCAGCGGCGAAGACACCGTGGAACTCGAGGAGGAGATCCAGGAGAGCCCGCTGGCCCGCATGACCCGCCTGCGCGCGGAACTGGCCTCCGCGGTAACCAGCAGCACGGTCAGCGCCGCCGCCGTCGCCGAGGAGATCGCCCGGCTCCTTGCGACCGTCCAGGACGCCGTGCGTGCCCGTGAGGACGCCGGCGACGAGATGGAACCCGCCGATGTGCGCGCGCTGTACGTGGAGGACTTCAACAACATCAAGGCGGAGGCCGCCAAGGTCGCGCCGCTGCTGGACAAGGCCACCGTGGCGGTGATGTCGCTGTGAGCGTGGACTGCTGCGCGGAGCCGGTGGCCGGGCCGGTGGCCGACGCGCGGGTGCTGCGCCATGCGTGGACCGCGCTGGGACCACTGCGGTGCGGCGACTGGCCCGCCCCGTACAGCTTGGAGCCCCGCCACCGGGAGGAGACTCTGGCGGTGCTGGACGATGTGCTTGCCGGGCTGTACCTGGCGGTCGACGTCGACGGGCGGCTGCGGTGGCTGGGCAAGGCCCACCGTGACGGTGGCGTCGGCGCCCGGCTGCAAAATCACTTCCGGCATCCGGAGCGGGCCCGGGTCTTCGCAGGGGTGTTCGTCGTGGCAGCCGATCCGTTCAGCCCGCAGAAGGCGATCGAGGCCGCCGAGGGCCGGGCGGCCGACCTGATCGGGCTGCGTGGTCGCATGGGGCCGCGTACGTGGCCCGTGGTCACCCAGGACCAGTGGCTCGCGCTGGTCACCTCGTACCCGGCAATCCGTCGTCCACGCCCGGCTGGGGACGACACCGGTGACCGGCCGGTGGCATCGGCCTGACGGGCCGGGTCCGCTCTTGCGGGTGCCTCCCGCCCGCCGCATCCATGCGGGCCGGGAGGCACCCCGCCCGGCGGGTGAGGGGGCCTGGCAATCAGCCGCCGTCGCGGGCGATGTGCTGGCCGACGGAGGTCCAGATCGGTTCGGCCGGTTCTTCGGGTACGGCGCCTGTGAGGCCGTCGAGGTGCTGGACGGCCTCACGGGTGATGTAGCGGTCGGGGTCGGGGGATTGCAGGTAGCGGCGCAGCAGGTCGGCGTCGAGGTCCTGGCGCTGGAGGTAGGCGGCGAGGGTCCCGACCCGGAGGTGGTTGTGGGCGAGGGCGTCGGTCAGGGCGTACAGGACCGGGCGCTGCCACTGCTTCATGCTGTCGCCGTGCAGGGTCTGCAGGTGCTGGGCGCGGGCGAGGTAGGCGTTGATGCGGCGGCAGTGGTGGGTCACCAGCGCCAGCAGCTCCGGTAGCACCTTGTCGCCCACCGGGCGCGGGGCGAGCTCGACCGTGCGGGGTGCGGGCGCGGGCGGCAGGGTGTCGCGGATCTGCTGCCGACCCATGTTCTGCTGCGGGCCGTGGGGGACGTCGCTGCGCCGCGGCGGTCGTTTGCGCGGGTGGGTGGAGGGCACGGAGCTGCGGCCTGCGCGGCGGCCGTGACGAGGGCGGTGTAGTCGGTTGCAGCCCCATCATCACCCGTCACACGACGCCCCCCGGAAAGTCCCCACACATAAACGGCGGTGGCCGACTGATCCCCATAGTGGGACGCCATCGTCTTGTCCGTGCAGAAGACTGGGGTCACTGTGGAAGAGGAGGTGATGCAATGCCTGACATAGAAGACTTCCCACCGATGAAGGATGCGCTCGAGAGGCTAATCCACTATCGAGCAGGAAGAGAAAAATATCTTTCTGATGGAACACAGGCCCCAGGGCAATTCAAGAGCATACTGACCGAGCCGATGCTCGCCATAACCTCGGCCTCGCCAGAGGAACGGGCGGCTCAGGAGCGCAGTGAAGCCGTGGAGAAGGCGAAGGAGCTCCCCCCGCTAGGCAAGGAGTGTCAGTATCTGCGGATCCTCGCCGCAGACATGAAAGTCGATCTTGCTTCAGCTTTGACCGAAGCTGGGGATGAAGGGGGGATGGGGGCGTCGCCCTACGGGCGAATGATGAGGGCCTTGGAAGAAGCGAACGCCCTCCTGGAAGGCGATGTCGATATTCGGCTCATGGATTACGCAAGGTGGTCATTGGATTACGTCCGTCGTGGCCTGGATGAGCATTGGGTCCGACATCGGCAGGAGGCAGCTCAGCACAGCTACCAGGAGACGGAGGCGACCCGGGAAGCACAGCGCGACGCTGAGACTCGCGCCTATCGGGATATTGCCCTCCCTAAGTCTGGGGGCTGGAACCGCATACCCTCCGGGTACAAGGAGATACAGGAAGACGTCGAGCGCGCCCGCCATCAAGAGCTTCCCGATGAAGGATCTTACTGACGACCCTCGTTCTGCTCGCGGTACGGACGCATCCGGCCCGGAAGCTGGTCGGCGCCCGCGGGAGGTGTTCAGGGGCTCCTTCATGGCCGTGCCGCCATGTCTGCGTGCGTCCGCCCGCGGCTGAGGGCTCGCCCTCCCGGCCTACCGAGCCCTCTGCGATTTACCCCAGGGAAGCCACCGCCTACGGCCGACCACCGGGGTCTCCCGCCCACCGGAAGGAGGTTCGTCCCGTTCTCCTCCTGGGTGGGGCTGGCCAAGCACGGCGGCCTGCACGGCCGGCCAGTCCTGCGTGCGCCACCAGCGGAACAAGTCGCCGGAGGCGATCACGGGAAACGGGAGCGAGTCGACGACCCTGCGCTGATACACCTCAGCAGAACGCTCGGCGGGGTCGAGGCGATGCTGGTGGTTGACGATCAAGGCAGCGCACGTGACAGGCTGGCCGGGCCGCAACTGCGGCCATTTCTCCAGATGCCGTTGAAGCTGCGAGATCAGCTTCTCCCCCGCTGCCCCCGCGGCGGCCTTCACCTCGACCAGGCAGGTGAACCCGTTCAGCACGGCGAGCAGGTCCGCCGACAGGGTGCCGCCCAGTTCCTCGTCCAGATCGGTGACGGCGAAGCCGGCGGCACGCAGTACGACGGCCACCGCGTCTTCCAGCTCGCTGCCGCTGCCGTACAGCAGACCGGCCCGCACGGGTTCGGCCTCCTGCCGCGCCTGCTCCAATTCGTCTTCCAAGCGGGCCTTGTCCTCCAAATAGCGGCGCTCCAGCTCTTCAAGGGAGCTGCGTGCTTGTGTCTCCGCGGGGGTTTCCAGGGCGGGGTCGACATGGTGGCGTGAGCGGACGCGGCGCAGTGCGGCCGGTACGTGCTCGGGAAGGGCACGTTGGACGAGCCAGGCGACCACCTGGTTCCAGTCGGCCCCGTCCGGGATCACGTACCAGATCTGCTGGCCGTCACCGGACGTCCAGCGCGCGACGACGGGCTTGTCCAGGCTGTCGACGAGGATCGGCACCAGCTCGCCCTCGGGCTCGCGCACCGTCGTTCCGCGCGCGCCCTCCCGGGCGCTCGCCTGCACGGTCATCGCCCACCACGGGGCGCTGGGAGGGCGGTTGAGCAGTCTTAGTCCGAGGTCGCGGTCGGCCGCGTCCAGACCGGGAGCCAGGGCGATTTCCGCCCCCGCGAGCAGGCGCTCGCCGACGATCGCGCCGGTGAAGTGGCGGAAGTCCACGCGTCCACCGGGCTGGCCGAAGACCGACCGCACGCGGTCCTCGTCATCGTCCGCCGTGCCCATCGTCGCGATGATGAGCGCGGGCTCGCCGCGCGAGGCCGCCCCGGACAGGAACCTGTCGTATTCGTCGGCGCCGTTCCCGGAAAAGTGGCTCGGGTTGATGGCGGCGGCGCAGGTGCTGGTGTCCATGCCGAGCCAGCGCGGCTCGGCCCCATACTCGGTCCAGGAGATTCCCGCGTACTTGGCCGAGGCTGCGAAGCGGTCGCGTACGTAGTCGTTGGTCTGTGGACCGGGCTCCTCCATCGGGGCGGGGTCGTGGACAGCGATGTGTACGGGGACGAGTCCGTTCGGAGACGAGGTGTGCGCGGCCATAGCCGAACCGTAGCGGCCCGGTGTGACAATGCCGCCGACAGAACACAGCCCTGCTCGCGCCGGGGATACGAGACCGGTAGCCGTTGCCGAGCGGGGACACGCCAGCACGTCCAACGGCAGGGGAAGGGGCCTAGGCCGTGTTTTAGGTCGGGTTTCTTGTTCACGCCTCGCGCTGTGATGATCACCGTGTGGGGCGTGGGGATCTTTCTGATGAGCAGTGGTTG
>NZ_JBFBJB010000115.1:0-8643 GCF_040685895.1 Streptomyces sp. NPDC088124
GGTCGGAGGTGCTGGGTGTCGAGCGGGTCGGAGTGCACGACAACTTCTTCTCCCTCGGCGGCGACTCCATCTCCAGCCTCCAAGTCGTCTCCCGGGCCCGCCGCGCCGGGATCGCCCTCACCTCGCGTGATGTGTTCCTCCGGCAGAACATCTCCGACCTCGCCGCCTCCGCCGCCTCCGCCGCACCCGCAACCGGCTCCGCCGCGGCGCAGGGTGTGGTGAGAGGCCCCGTCGGACCGACGCCGATCCGCGAGTGGTTCTTCGCGCACCACCCCGTCGCGCCACATCACTTCGCGATGTCCATGGCCTTCGAGCTGGTCCCCGGCGCCGACCTGACCGCTCTGCGCTCCGCCGTCGCCGCGCTGGTGGCCCAGCACGACGCGCTGCGTACGCTCTTCACCCGGACCGAAGCCGGCGGCTGGGCCGGGCACATCACCCCGGCCGTCGACCTGGACATGGTGTTCACCGTCCACGACCTCACCCGTTCGTCCGATACCGATACCGATACCGATGACGGCGAAGTCGCCGCCTGGCAGGAGCACGCACGCGCCGCCCAGAGCGGCATGGACCTCTCCCAGGGGCCGCTGTTCCGGGTCCTCGTCGGGGACCGTGGCCCGGACCGGCCCGCGTGGCTGTTCGTGGCCGCGCACCATCTGCTGGTCGACGGAGTCTCCTGGCGCATCCTGCTGGAGGACCTGACCCGGGCGTACGGGCAGGCCGCCGCGGGGCGCCCCGTGCAGCTCGGGGAGAAGAGCACGTCCGTCGCCCAATGGGCGGACAGGCTGGCCGGCCATGTCGCCGCGGGCGGCTTCGACGACCAGGCCGGCCACTGGTGCGCGGTCACCGACGCGGCCGTCACCGAGCTGCCGGTCGACCTCCCGGGTGGCGGTAACACGATGGCCGTCCAGGCAACGTACGACCTCACCCTGGACGCCGAGGAGACCGGGGCTCTGCTGCACCGGGTACCGGACGCGTACCGGACGCGTACCGACGACGTACTGCTGACCGCCCTTGCCCGCACCCTCCGGGCATGGACGGGACGCGAACGCACGGCAGTTGCCGTGGAGGGACACGGCCGCGAGGAACTCTTCGCCGACGTGGACCTGACGCGTACGGTCGGCTGGTTCACCTCGATCCACCCGGTCGCCCTCGCCCTTCCCGACGACGGCGACGGTCACGGTCATGGTCCACGTCACGGTCACGGTCACGGTCACGGTCACGGTCAGGACGGTGCCGAGGGCGACGACCTGGCCGCCTCGCTCAAGTCCGTGAAGGAACAGCTCAGGTCGGTGCCTCAGCGAGGGATCGGGTACGGCGCGCTGCGCCATCTCGCGGCGGCGGGCGAACCCGGCCGTCCCGGACCGCTCGCCGGCGCCGACGAGCCGCGTATCAGCTTCAACTATCACGGCCGGTTCGACGCCACCGGGGACGACGCGACCTCCTCCGGCGCCGGACCGATACGGTCCGTCCTTCCCGCCCTCGGGCAGGACCACCACCCGGACGAGCAGCGGGCCCATCTCATCGATGTGATCGGTGTGGTGAGCGAGGGACGGCTGACCTTCACCTGGACGTACTCGACCGAACTGCACCTCCCGTCGACCGTCGAACGGCTGGCCCACACGTTCGCCGCCGAGATCCGCGCGCTCGTACACCACTGCGCCCGGCCAGGAACCGGCGGCCGCACCCCCTCCGACTTCCCGCTCGCCCGGCTCGACCAGGCGGCCGTCGACGCCCTGGCCGGTACGGATGCCGCCAGCTCCGAGATCGAGGACATCTATCCGCTCACGCCCCTGCAGAGCGGCATGCTGCTCCACACCCTGAGCGACCCCGGTGTCTACCTCGACCAGGTGTCCTTCCTCCTCGAAGGCGCCGAGGACCCCGGGCTGCTGGCCACCGCCTGGCAGCGGCTCGTGGACGCGACGCCCGCGCTCCGCACCCACCTGGTGTGGGAGGGTGTGCCCGAGCCCCTTCAGGTGGTACGACGGCGCGCCGTCCTCGATATCCGGCAGCTCGACTGGACCGGCGTCCCGATGGCGGAACAGGCCGTGCTGCTGGCCCGGTTGACGGCCGACGAGCACGCGGGCGGTATCGATCTGTCGACCGGGCCGCTGATGCGGCTCGTCCTGGTGCGGGTGTCCGGAGCCGCAGTCCGGGTGGTGTGGACCTTCCATCACGTGGTGCTCGACGGCTGGAGCACCACGCAGATCTTCGAGGACGTCTTCGCCCAGTACCGGTCGCTCCGCGACGCGGCCGGCGCTTCCGAGCTGTCGGCCGAGGCGGCCGGGCCGGCCGCGCGGCCGGACGCCCCCGCGGCCGTGCGGCCACAGGCCCGGGCGGCCGTGCCGATGACCCGTCCGCCGTTCCGGGACTACGTGGCGTGGCTGGGCCGGCAGGACACCGGAGCCGCCCGGGCCTACTGGCGCGCCGCCCTGGCCGGGTTCCGCTCGCCCACCCCGCTGCCGGCCGACCGCCGGCCCGCCCCGGGCCACCGCTCCCACGCGGCCGAGCGGGTACGGATCGAACTCACGGCGGCGCAGGCCGGAGCCCTGTCGGAGCTGGCGGGGCGCCATCACCTCACCCTGAACACGGTGGTACAGGGAGCCTGGGCCCTGCTCCTCTCCCGTTACGCGGGCGAGAGCGACGTGTGCTTCGGCGCGACGGTCTCCGGACGCCCGGCGGAGCTCCCCGGCATGGAGTCCACGGTCGGCAACTTCCTCAACACACTGCCCGTCCGGATCCGCACGACCGGCCCCGGCGGCGAGAGCCTGCTCGACTGGCTCGGCCGGATCCAGAGCGAGCAGGCCGAGGCACGGGGCTACGAACACCTCGCCCTCCGTGACATCCGCGAGTGCGCCGAACTGCCTCCGGGAACCGAGCTGTTCGAGTCCCTTGTCGTCTTCGAGAACTACCCCGGCAACGAGGAGGCCGCCGCCGCACACGGACTGCGCGTCACCGATGTCACCGCCGTCGACACGACCAGCTACCCCCTCGACCTGACCGCCTACACCGACACCGACAAGCTGGCGCTCGTGCTCGCCTTCGACCCGGAGCTCTTCGACCGGGACAGGATCGACCACATGGCCGAGCACCTCGCCGTACTGCTGCGGAGCATGCCCGAGCACGCACACCGTCCGCCCGCGGAACTGCCGCTGCTCTCCGCGGCCGGTAACGCGCGGCTGCTCGGCGCGGACGGCTGGAGCGGCGCCGCGATCCCCTTCGCCCACGGCGCCTGCCTGCACGAACTCATCGCCGGCCAGGCGCGCAGCACACCCCTGGCCGAAGCCGTGCTCTCCGGGACCCGCTCGCTCACGTACGCCGAACTCGACACGCGCGCCAACAGGCTCGCCCAGCACCTCGTCACCCTCGGCGTCGGCCCCGGGACCGTGACCGCCATCTGCCTCGAACGCGGGGTCGACATGGTCGTCGCCCTGCTCGGCGTCCTCAAGGCGGGCGGCGCCTACGTACCGCTCGACCCGGCACACCCGGCCGAACGGCTGGAGTACGTGCTCACCGACAGCGCCGCCGCCCTTGTCGTCACCCAGCTCTCCCTCGCCGGCGACCTGCCCGCCACGCCTGTGCCGGTGCTGACCCTCGACACCGAGGCGGGACGGTTCGAAGCGCTGCCCGATCGGGCCCCGGAGACCGGTGTGACGCCGCGCGACGCCGCGTACGTCATCTACACCTCCGGCTCCACCGGGCGGCCCAAGGGCGTACTGGTCGAACACCGCAGCGTCAGCCACGGCGCGGCGTCGTGGAACGCGGCGTACGGGTTCACGGGCGACACGGTGATCCCCGCACCGAACGGCCCCGCTCGCCGCGGCGACACCGACGGGCCGGTGCGTCAGCTCAACGTGGCCAGCATGTCCTTCGACGTCTTCGTCTCCGACCTGGTGCACGCCCTCTGCCACGGCGGAGCCCTGGTCATCGCCCCCTCCGAAGCCGTCGCCGACCCCACGCGGCTGCTCGATCTCATCCGCTCCGCCCGGGTCACCCACCTCGACACCGTCCCGGCGCTGGCCACCGCGCTCGTCGACGAGGCGGCCCGGCGCGGGGAACCGCTCCCGCCGCTGCGGGTGCTGGCCGCCGGCGCCGACCTGTGGCGTACGGACGACTGCCGCAGACTGCTGGAGCGGGCCGACAAGGCCACCACCGTCCTCAACACGTACGGCGTCACCGAGGCCACGGTCGAATCCTCCCTCTACCCCGCCGTACGCGGCGCGCTGCCCGACACCGCCGGAGTGCCCATCGGCCGGCCCAACCCCGGCATCCGGATGTACCTCCTCGACGCGGCACTGCGGCCCGTGCCCGTCGGTGTGACCGGCGACCTGTACGTGGGCGGACCGAGCGTGGCCCGCGGCTATCTGAACCGGCCCGCCCTGACCTCGGAGCGCTTCGTCGCCGACCCCTTCGGAGGCGATCCGGCGGACCGGCTCTACCGGACCGGCGACCGGGCGCGATATCTCCCCGACGGGAGCGTCGAGTTCGCGGGACGGGCGGACGAGCAGCTCAAGGTACGCGGATTCCGCATCGAGCCCGGCGAGATCGAGGCCGCCCTGCGCCTGCACCCCTCCGTGGCACGGGCGGTGGTCGCGGCATGCCAGGACGACGGCGGCGCGACGCGCCTGGTGGGCTACGCGGTCGTACGGGACGGGCACGCCTTCGAGCCGGGTCCGCTGCGCACGCACCTCAAGGGCCTGCTGCCCGGCTACATGGTGCCGTCGGTCTTCGTGGAGCTCGCGGAACTGCCGTTGAACGCGAACGGCAAGGTCGACCGCAGGGCACTGCCCGCGCCCGGGCCCGCGGCACAGAGCGGCACCGCGTACGTCGCGCCGCGGAACACGGGCGAGGAGGTGCTGGCGGGCATCTGGCAGGAGGTGCTCGGTACGGAACGGGTCGGCGCCGAGGACGACTTCTTCGACCTGGGCGGCAACTCCATCCAGATCCTCCAGGTCATCTCCCGGATCCGTACGGCCTTCGGGGTCGCGTTCTCGGTCCGCGCGTTCTACGACGCGCCTACGGTCGCCGGTCTCGCGACGGCGGTGGAGGAACGCATCCTCCAGGAACTCGAAGAGTCGATACGGCAGCAGTGAGCACTGCGCACCGAGCAGGAACCAGTCATAGGGGGATTCATGAACACGGCGTCCTCGCCGAACCGGAAGTCCGCGCCCGTCACGGCAGTTGACGAGGGCCGCCCGGTGCCGCAGAGCTGGAACGACACCGTACGGACCGAGCTGCTCGGTGCCTCCGTGCTCGGGGACGTCCTCCGCTGGGCCGAACGAACACCGGACGCCCTCGCGATCGAGGAGGCGGGCGACGGGGGCCGCAGCCTGTCATACCGCCAACTCTTCGATGAATCAGCCGGTTTGGCTCGCCGGCTGCGCGAGCACGGGGTGGCATGTGAGGCGAGGGTGGCAGTCAGCCTCGACCGGTCGGCCGATCTGATCGTGTCGCTGCTCGCGGTGCTCCGGGCCGGCGGTACGTACGTGCCGATCGACCCCGGGTACCCCGCCGACCGTATCGCCCACCTCCTGGCGGACAGCAGGCCGCAGGTGCTTGTCACACGGCGGGGCGGGCACGCGGGTACAGGTACGGGTACGGGTACGGATGCCGAGTCGGTGCCGACGGTCCTGGAACTGGGAGAACTCGACGCGGCCGTCCCCGAGGAGAGTGTCCCCGACGAGCCCGTGGCGATGGACAACGCCGCGTACGTGATCTACACCTCGGGATCGACCGGTCGCCCCAAGGGCGTGGTCGTACCCCACGCGGGTCTGCTCGGTCTGGCGGTCTCCCATGCCGAGGCGCTCGGCCTGGACGACCGGAGCCGGGTGCTCCAATACGTGTCGCCCAGCTTCGACGTCGCCATGGCCGACATCCTGATGACGCTCACCGCGGGGGCCACCCTCGTCCTGGCCCCCGGCCAGCCCCTGGGGGACGAGCTGATGAGCCTGCTCGCCGAGCGGCGCGTCACCCATCTCATGGTGCCGCCCGTCGTCCTCGGTACCCTCCCCGAAGGTGAACTGCCGTACCTGCGCACGCTGCTGGTCGGTGGCGAGACCTGCCCCGACGACATCGTCGCCCGCTGGTCCGCCGGCGGCCGACGGGTGCTCAACGCCTACGGGCCGACCGAGGCCACCGTCTGCGCCACCCTCAGCGCGCCCCTCCCCGCCGACGGTACGGGGCCGTATCCGATCGGCGCCCCGATCGCCAACACCCGGGCCCAGGTGCTCGACGACGCGCTGCGGCCCGCACCGGTCGGGAGCTGGGGCGAGCTCTATCTGGGCGGCCCTCTCGCCCGCGGCTACCACGACCGGGCCGGGCTGAGCGCCGCGCGGTTCGTCGCCGACCCGTTCGGCTCGGGCGAGCGGCTGTACCGGACCGGGGATGTCGTGCGCTGGCGGAGCGACGGAACGCTGGAGTACGGCGGACGCACCGACGACCAGGTGAAGATCCGCGGCCTGCGCATCGAACCCGGCGAGATCGAGGCCGTGCTGGCGCGCCACCCCGACGTGCGCAGCGCCGTCGTCGTGGCCCGGGAGGACCGGCCGGGAGCCAAGCGGCTCGCCGCCTACCTCGTACCGGAACACGGGGACGGCCTGGACGTGCAGGCCTTGCGCTCCCATGTCGCGGACCTGCTCCCCGAGTCCATGGTTCCCGCGGTCTTCGTCACGCTGGACGCGCTGCCGCTGACCGCCAACGGCAAGCTGGACCGCCGCGCGCTGCCCGTACCCGAGTACGTGACGGACCGCGCGGCGCGGCCGTACCTCGCTCCCCGTAACCGTACCGAACAGTCGCTGTGCGCCATCTGGTCCGAGGTCCTCGGCGCCGAACAGGTGGGCGCCGAGGACGACTTCTTCGATCTCGGCGGCGACTCCATCCTCGCCCTGCAAGTGGTCTCCCGGGTACGGAGCGCCACCTCCGTCGCGCTCTCCTGGCGCACCCTGTTCGACCGGACCACGGTGGCGGCCCTGGCGGAGGTGGTGGACACGGCGGGCGGCGGGGACCCGGAGGGTGGCGTGAGCCCGGCGGACGGTGCGCCGCTCGTCGCTCCGCAGCCCGCGATCCCGGTCGCCGACCGTGGCGCCGCCCTGCCGCTCCCGCTCGCCCCGGGGCAGCAACGCCTCTGGTTCCTCGACGAATTCACCCCGGGGAGCGTGGAGTACAACACCGCCGCCGCGCTGCGGCTGGCGGGCGAACTCGACGGCACCGCCCTGCGCGAGGCCGTCGCCGAGCTGGTGGCCCGCCATGAAACCCTCCGTACCACCTTCGCGTCCGTCGACGGCCGCCCGGTGCAGGTGGTCCACGCGGCGGACGCGGCGGCGCCCGCCGTGCCCGTGGGCAGCATCGATCTGTCGAAGCTCGCGGAGAACGCCCGCGCCGAGGCGCTGGACGCGGCGCTCCGTACGGAACAGGCCACACCATTCGACCTGCGCACCGGACCGCTGCTGCGCATTCTGACGATCCGCCTCGCCCCGGCGGAACACGTACTGATGGCCACCCTGCACCACATCGTGACCGACGGGTGGTCGGTGGGCGTGCTCGTCCGGGACCTGGGCACGCTGTACGCGGCGGCCGTACGGGGAGACCGCGCGGCACTGCCGGAGCTGCCGGTCCAGTACGCGGACTACGCCCTGTGGCAGCGGGACGCCCTGGCAGGCTCGGCGCTGGACGGCCAACTCGGCTACTGGCGTGAGCGGCTGGCGGGCCCGGAGCCGTTGGAGCTGCCGACGTCACGGCCGCGCCCGGCGGTCCGTACGGCGGCCGGCGCGGTCCACACCTTCGAGGTGCCGCGTGAGCTGGCCGAGGGGCTGGCCGCGCTGGGCCGCGCCGAGCGGGCCAGCCTGTTCATGGTGCTCACGGCGGTGACGCAGTTGCTGCTGGCGCGCTACAGCGGACGCGCGGACATCGCGATCGGCACCGTCACCTCCGGGCGGGACCGGGAGGAGACGGAGAACCTGATCGGCTTCTTCGTCAACACGCTGGTCCTCCGTACGCGGGTCGACGAGAGCCGCTCGTTCCGCGATCTCCTCGCCTCCGTCCGCGACACCACGCTGGAGGCGTTCGCCCACCAGGACGTGCCGTTCGACCGTCTGGTCGACGCGCTCGCACCCGAGCGGGACACGAGCAGGACCCCGCTGGTGCAGGCGGCGATCGTGCTCCAGAACGCCTTCGGCGACCTGGAGACCTTCGGGGAGATGGCCGCGGAACGGGAGTACGTGCCGCGCGAGTCGTCCCGGTTCGACCTGACTTTTGAGTTCTGGCGCCACGACGGCGGGCTGTCGGGCGAACTGGAGTACAGCACGGATCTGTTCGACGGCGTGCTGATGGAACGGCTGTGCCGTCACTGGGTCGAGCTGGCGGGCGTGGTGGTGGGCGGCGGTGCCGGGCGCCGTCTGTCCGGCGCCGGGCTGGTGGTGGGTGCTGAGCGGGATGTGCTGGCGGGCGACTGGGGTGTGTCGGGTGTGGGCTCGGGCGCGGTGGGGGTTTCTCTGTGGGGTCTGGTGGAGTCCCGCGTGATGTCGTCTCCTGGCCGGATTGCGGTGGTGTGTGGCGAAGTGTCTCTGTCGTATGGGGAGTTGGCGGAGCGGGTGGAGTGGTTGGCGGGGTGGCTGGTTGGCGAGGGTGTTGGGGTGGAGTCGCGGGTGG
>NZ_JBFBJB010000116.1:0-8457 GCF_040685895.1 Streptomyces sp. NPDC088124
CCCGACTCCGAAGAGCCGGGCCCTCTCTGACTGACCTGCATGTTTACCAGACCAGCGACGTGGTGATACGTCAGCGACTAGACGTTGAACCGGAATGCCTGGGGGCTGATCCTGACCTGCGACGGAGCCCCGTCCAGGACTCTGACCTGGGATTTCCTGGTTGACATGCGTTGGCTCCCAACGACCGTTTACGGGTGTCCTGCGGACTGGCTGGGCGGGCGGAGGCCGAGAAATCCATGGCGCACCGGCGGGACCGGCAAGGAGACCGCCCAGGTGAGCGACCGCTACCCCTGTCCCTGCTGCGGGCACCGCGTACTGAACGCGATACCCGGATCGTAAGAGATCTACCCCGCCTGCTTCTGGGAAGACGACGAGGTCCAGTTCCGCTGGCCGACCATGGGAGGCGGAGCAAACAAAGTCTCCCTGATCGACGCCCAGCAGAACTACCAGGACTTTGGCACCTGCGATCAGCGCGGCCGACGGTTCGTCCGACCTGCGGCAGCAGACGAGCCGCTCGACCCGCCTGGCGACCTATCGACATGACGCGACTCCTTCGAGACTGGGAAGCCGAAGACCGCGTCCCGCGGCCCGACGACCACTCGGGTGCCCTGCTGACGGCTCCCCACCTTCTGGCGCCGCGATCACCATGCGGCCTCATGACGCTCCCCCATCGCGGCCCTCGTTCAACAACTCGACGAAGCCTCGTACGCCGCCCGCGCCCGCCTAGCTGATCAGCCCGGGCCGACGCGCCACGCTCCGCGAACACATCGGCGACCTGCTCCTGTCCAGCGAGTTCTGCTTCCCCGGCGGCGGCTACTGCCTTTGCCCTGGCCCGATTCGGCACGCACGCGGACGCCGAGAACCTCGCCTCCCACCTCGACCGCCACTTCCCCCGCGCAGACCTGCGTACGACCAGGCTGACTCCCTCGACGCCCTCTTCCACCTCGACGCCACCTCGGCACCGCCTACGCCGCCCGCTTCACCCAGCCCGACCGCCTCCGGGACCAGTGGCCCACCCCCACCTCCGCCCCGGCCGACCCACGCCGCTGGATCGACGAGCGCTGCGACTTCGTGAACGACTGGATCCTGCCACGATCCTGTCACCCTCAACACCTTTGTCCCGATTGTGAGTCGACCCTCGGTCGCCCCAAGGAACAGACGGGGAACAACGGAGAACGAAAGAAGCAACAGGCAACACCGCCGAACCCCGATTCTCCAGGCGCGCGTCGTGCCAGACTCACTTTCGGATGCTAAACGAAATGATGCAGTTACAGCGGGTGTTCGCCGTCGGGTTTCGTGTCGACCGGTGATCGTCGGATGACGGCTCCCGTGAGGGCGGACGGCTCTCGCAGTCACTGTTCAAGGGGAGGTTGATGATGAGCACGACTTTACACTTTGGCCCGGAACTTCGCCGTTTACGAGTAGAAGCGGGGCTGACTCTGACTGAGTTCTCCGTGGCGCTCAACTATGACAAGGGGCACCTCAGCAAGGTCGAGCGCGGGGAGCGTTCCGCGTCCCCCGAACTGGCCCGGCGGTGCGACGCCTTCCTCGGCGCGGATGGCGAGCTGCAGAGCCTGGTCACCCGTCCCGAGACGGACTCGGACTCGGGCGCCGCCGAATCCTCCGCCGGCCCGAGCCGCTGGCTCGTCGGGCGCCGGGGGGTCCTCTCGGCTGGTACAGGAGCCCTGATCGACCTCGGCCTGAAACTCGGCGGTCAGGCGCTGACTTCCACCGACGACGCCCTCCTGCCCTCCTTCCGCATGCAGTTCGACCAGCTGCGGAAGCTCGGTCAGTCAACCGCGCCCAAGGTCCTGCTGCCCCTGCTAAAGACGCAGACCCGCCTGGTCGCCGGGCTGGCCGCCGACGCCCGGTCCGCTTCCCGGGCCCCTGCGCTCCTGCTCGCCTCGCGGTTCGCGGAGTTCACCGGCTGGATGGCCCAGGAAGCCGGGGACAGCGACGCGGCACTCGGCTGGACTGGCGAGGCCGCCGAACTGGCGCGCGCCGGAGGTGACCCGTACCTCGGTTCCTACGCACTGGTGCGACGTGCTCTGGTCACCATGTACGGCGGGGACGCCGCCGGCACCGTCGCCCTGGCCCGCCGAGCCCAGAGCAGCGAACTTCCGCCGCGCATCCGGGGACTCGCGGCCCAACGGGAGGCCCAGGGGCACGCGCTCGTCGGCAACGAAGTCGACTGCCTCCGCAGCCTCGACAGGGCGCGGGAACTGCTCGCCGGCGACGACGCCCGCTATGGCGCCGAGCCCGTGATCGGCACCTCCCATGTGAGCGATCCGGCGGCGATGTCGACCGGCTGGTGCCTGCACGACCTCGGCCGCCCCAAGGCCGCCGCCGAGGTACTCGACCGGGAGTACTTGCGCCTCCCGCCGCACGCGCTGCGTACCCGCGCCCGGTACGGCTTCCGCCGGTCCTTGGCCCATGCCGCCTCCGGAGAGGTGGAGCACGCGTGCGCGATCGCCGGAGATCTCCTGGGAGTCATGCCGGCCGTGCCCTCGGCGACGGTGAACAGCGACGTCCGGCGTCTCGCACGGGAACTCTCCCGGTTCCGAAGTAGCCGACCCGTACGTGATCTGCAGCCCGCGCTGGCACGCGTACTCGCCCCCGCGCACGACTGACAGCCGTTCCACGACCGACACGGACTCGAGCCGCCCGGCTCGCCGGACTACCCGGTCCCTCCGGCCCTCCGGCCCTCCGGATCCCACGATCCTCCGCGGGACCCTCTGATTACCCCGCTCGACGCGTCGCATCGTGCCCCCGGCTTCTTCGGGCTGCTTCCGCAGCCAGTGGCGCACCAGGCGTCGCCCCTCCATCCGCACGCCCTCCCGTGGATGAGCCATGCCTTCACACGGTCGGGACCTCATGGCCCGGGCGGACCGGAGCCCCGGTCCACAGCCCTGTGCCCGTTCACCGCGTCTTCTTCTCACGAAGGGAACCTTCATGCCCGACGTCTTCGTCAACTACCGCACAGGCGACGAGGAGTCCGCAGCGACCATGATTGCTCGGGAACTCATCCATCGGTTCGGCGCCGAGCGGATCTTCTTCGCCAGCAACTCGATCGAGCCCGGTCGCCGTTTCCCGGTGGAACTGGTCAGGGCGGTGGAGGAGTGCGAGGCTCTCCTCGCCGTGATCGGCCCGCGCTGGGCGGAGATGCGGGGGGCTGACGGCCGCCCCGCCCTCGAAGCCGAGCAGGACTGGACCCGTCGCGAGATCCAGACCGCGCTCGAACGCGGGGTCCTGGTGATCCCCGTGCTCGTCGGAAAGGCAACGAGGATCGACCGCGCCGTCCTTCCGGACGATCTGCTGGAGCTGGCGGACTGCCAGTACAGGCGGTTCGACCACCGCAACGCTGAATCGGACCTGACAGCGCTCGGCGACACCCTCGCCCGGCTCCTGCCTGAGCTGGGGGCGGTGGACCGAGACGCCCGTGCGGTGCGGGAGCGGGCGGAGGCGAAGCCCCGTGAGAAGCCGGCCCGGGACACCGAGCACACCAGGATGCGGACGCGGGACGTCCGCGGCGGCATCGGAAACCTCAACGGAGACCTGTCCGGCACCTTCGTCAACGAGCCGCAGGGGCCTGTGAACACTGGCCGGGGCCATCAGTACAACGCACCTCACTTCGAGGGCGACAACACCAGGGTCCAGTTCACCGCGGGTGACAACAGCGGTACGGTCCACCAGCGCTTCGAGCGCGAGCCCCGGCACTCGGACAACGGACGATGACCGAGCAGGACCGCGTCACCGTCAACAATCCGCGCGGCCCGGTGAACAACGGCGACGGGCACCAGTACGTCTTCTACGGCGTCGGCGTGGACTGGATGATCCGCAAAGGGGTCGAGTCCCTCCGGATCACCCGCGAGGACCGGGTGCGCCTGGCCTACCGGTTCGTTCCGCCGGTGGGCTACCGCGTTGCCGCCGACCGTCTGGAGAAGCCCGGATCGGTGGTGCTGCTGGAAGGGCCACCCGGCAGCGGCCGCCGCGCCGCGGCGATCATGCTGTTGCACGAGCTCGGTGAGGACGAGGGCACCGATGAGGAAGGGGTCCGGTTCGAGGAGCTTCCCGTCACGGGCAAGGACGAGAACCCTCTCGTTCCCGGTATGGGGGACCGTTTCCTCCTCGACCTCTCTGGAATCGCTGACGAGGAGACGTACGACAAGGCCCAGCGCCGCCTGGCCGTGCGCCGGTCACAGGTCCAGGAGGCAGGGGCCCACATGGTCGTCGTCCTGCCGTCGGGCATGGAGCACGCCCACACACCGGACCTCGAACCGCACACGGTGACGCTGGGGCGCCCCCGGGGCATCGCCGTCGTCACCCGTTACCTCCGCATGGACCGGATGGCCTTCCGCTCCTCGGACCTGGGAAGCACTGACCTCAAGCGCCTGTGCGACCGCTCCCCCATGCGGGAACTGGCGCGGCTCGCGGGGCTGGTGAGAGCCGCTCGCGACAGCGGCCGGTTCGGCGCCGACTTCGCGGGATGGCTCGACCAGGCGCTGCACGCGGCGACCGACCGTGCCGGTGAGGTGGGCCGACAGGTGGCCACGGTCCGGACCGCGCCCGAGCGGGCCCTGTTGCTCGCGACGGCGATGTTCGAAAAGGCACGCGCCGACACGGTCTACGAGGCGTGGCACGGTCTGCTGAAGACGGTGAGGCACGAGGAGGAGACGACGACCGAGCTCGCGGGAACGGATTTCGGGGAGCGATTGGCGGCACTCGGAATCGAGCGGGATCCGGACGGACGGCTCCACTTCGAACGGCTGGCCTACGCCGACGCGGTACGGACGTACTTCTGGGCGAACTTCCCCGGGACGCGCGACGACCTCAGGGACTGGATCGGCCGCGCCGCCGGGCTGCGCGGTCTGACCACCGACGACCGGGTGAACGTTGTCGTCCGCTTCGGCGAACGAGCCCTGGCCGTCGGGCGGCCCGACCACCTTTTCGACCTTGTGGTCCGCTGGGCGGACAGCGCGACCGGGGCGTCCTGCGATCCGCGAGCCGTGGCCGCCCTCGAACTCGGTCTCAGTCACGAGAGATTCGGGGGATGGTTCCGCAGGCGGATATACGAGTGCGTGAGGTCCGGCCCTTTGTCGAACGGTCTCGTCCGCGTCCTGACCAGTGCCTGCCTCCAGAGCCTCGGCGCGACACACCCGGATCAGGCGATGGTGCGACTCCATTACCTCGCCGTACGGAAGGGGGAGGCGGCGCGCGAGGCTCGGGAGGCGCTTCTCGACCTTTCCGGCCGCGACCGCAGGCTCTACCGGCTGCTGATCGACCGCTTGCGGGACCGGGCGCGCCGGGAGCCGCACGGGGCGGAGCCTCATCTCCAGCTCCTCACGGAGCTGTTGCGGAGCGACCGGGCACCGGACCCGCCACCGTGGCCGGACCTGTTCCTGGGTTGGGAGACAGTGTTCTCCCAGCCGCCGACGGAGCTCTGGAACCCGTTGGTGAGCAGCTGGCTGAACGCCGCGGCGGACGACAGCACGCGAAAGATGGCGCTGGACGTGATGGTCGGGGCGACACACGGCGGCACGGCTGCCCTCCACCGCCTCTACACCATCGCCTGCGACTGGGCGGGATCCGCGCTCCACCCGTCCCAGGCAGCGGTCGCCGCCCTCTTCTGGCAGTACATCGACCAGGTGCAGTACGGCCGTACGGAGCGTGCGGACACCGGACCACGAACCACGGAAGAGGCACGATGAGACACCGTTTTTCCAGCTTGTTGTTCGTCGCTCTCTGCAGCCTCGCACCGGCTGTGCTCGGAAACCTCCTGCATTGGTCGGCGTGGCTGTGGGGCTTCATGTCCATGGTCACGGCCTCGGGCTCCCTGCTGCTCGTGATGACGGTGCTCAGCGGTGACCGCGCGTCGGCCGACCCGTACGAGCCTGAGGAACCCGAGCCGCCCGCGGCGCCGGTGGAGCAGCCTTACCAGGAGACGCGGGTGATCGACGCGGCGCTGCCGAGCGCGACGGACGGCTACGACTTCCTCTTCTCCGCCACCGTGTGGTGGAGGCCGGTCCCCGACCACGCCGACCGGCCCGACGTCGCCACCCCTGCCCTCGCCGTTTCCTCGGTCGTCAGCCGGGCCCTGGAGATCGTCCGCCGCGAGGAGCCCGGCCGGGCCGGTGTCGCGCGGTATCTCCTGGAGGCGGAGCTGGGCGTACCGCTCCCGGACCGGAGCGGACGGGTGATGGCTCTGGCGCCCGATGTGACGCTGACCCTCGCCCCCGCCGACCGCGAGCGCCTGCGGAAGCTGAACGATCTTCGCAAGGACGAGGAGATCTGGGAGTACGAGCGCCAGCACGAGCGCAACAAGCGGCGCTACCTCGGCGACGACGTACTCAAGAGCGCGGGCAGCGCGGTGGTGTGGTGGTTGGCCCGCCATGAGAACGAGATCGAAAAGGCGGTCCACATGATCGGCCCGCTCGCGCAGATCGCGGCGGCGGCCAACGACGAGGAGGTGCCCGAACTCTTCCTCCACCTGCTCGTTCCGCCCGTGGGCGCGCGGAGCGCGGCAACCGTCGGGGGACCGCCCTGGGGCGAGGGTGGCCTTGGAGGGGAGATTTTCGACCGCGAGGAGGAAGTGGGAGTCTCGGATCGGCTGCGCCTGTTGCTGACGGCTGCGGGCCTCAAGCCGGACATGGACGGGTACACGGTGTTGGTACACCGTGTGATGCGGTTTCTGAAAGCAGAGGGGCTGGACGAGGCCGCCGACGAGATTAGGCGGGCCTTTGGCCTGGCCCCCGACGAGGGGCCAGAGGGCGAGCCCTCGTACGAGGGGGACACCACAGGGCCCTGGCCGCCCCGCTCCCCAGCCCCCGAGGGCTCGAACTTCACCGACACGGCCACGGACCCGGATGCCGACGCGGGCGCGGACACGTCCACGCCCTGGGCGGCGGGAAGCAGCGCAAACGAAAGGAACAGAGGCCAGTGGGAGACGGGCGAGGATGACATGACGTCTCCACACCTCTGGGACCCCTCGTACAGCCCCCACCGGCCCGCCGAACCCCGCACACGGGACGAGGACGGGAACTGATCCGTCAGACGGTCGGCTCTTTGAGGCTCCCCTTCGCAGCACACCGCGGCAGGGGAGCCCTTCCCGTCCCGAGACAGTGCAGGTCGGTGCCACATTTGCTAGATCACCGACGTGGTGGTGCCATCCGCTACACGTTGAAGCGAACTCCACCACGTCGGTCTGACCTGCGGAGATGTAGGCGCATCCCAGCACCATCCCAGCACGGGATTCGCGACAAAGTACGAGGAGGCCCGCCGCCGGGAGCGTTACCCACCAGGCGGGACGCTGGTGTACGGATGGTCGAAGCTCTGGCCTGAATTTCAGCCGTAGCATGCCTGTTCCTGGCTCAGTCGGCGGTGCCGGGTTCCACGACCCACTCGGCTCGCAGCTGACTCACCGAGGCGATCATGTCGAAGTCGCTGTCGTAGTGCAGGACAGTGGCCCGGTGTCGCTCGGCGGTTGCCGCGATGAGGACGTCGGCCAGCGACAGTGCCCGGTGAAAGCCGGCATTCAGGGCCAGGCTCTGGATCTCCAGTGCCCGCTCAAACTCCTCGTCGTTGCAGGGAAGATAGTCGAAACCGCGGAGAAGGGTGCGCAGTCGCAGCGCCTCGGGCTTGCCGCGCGCCGAGTACAGAACCTCGTACTCGGTCGGGGCGCATACCGCGAGGAGTCCGTCGCGATCCAGCACGTCCAGCCGCGCCCGCACCTCCGGCTTGCCCCGAC
This sequence comes from Streptomyces sp. NPDC088124, assembly GCF_040685895.1. Lineage (NCBI taxonomy): Bacteria > Bacillati > Actinomycetota > Actinomycetes > Kitasatosporales > Streptomycetaceae > Streptomyces > Streptomyces sp. NPDC088124. The sequence continues at coordinate 7,745 of NZ_JBFBJB010000116.1, forward strand.
GGGCCAGCGCGGACTTGTCGATGAGGTAGCGCCCCTTCACGCCGCCGAGGCCCCGCCTTCACGCTTGAGCGAGCCGTCCGAATTCCGCGGCCCGGTCTGCGACCGGATCTCCGCGAACGCGTCCTCGAACTCTCCCTCGTCGATAGCGTCGAACAGCTCCCGGCGCAGCCGCAGCTTCACACCGTCCTCCATGGCCGCGCGCACTGCGGCGGCCTTGGTCTTCACGCCATACACCCTCATCGCCTGCTCAACAATCTCGTCGTCCAGATCGATCACAGTCCTGGCCACCAGTTATCCCTCCGCAGATCGACAACCCAGCAATGATATCAATTTTAGGACAGGAATGACATCAGGATGCTGGGGTGCCGAGGACACAGATCAGAGGCAGGCCTTACGGAGGTTTGAGCTTCCAGTTTGAGCGCCCCACTCGGACCCCGAAGGCGTACGAGCTGAGTCGCTCCAGGCAGAACAGTCGGCTATCCCCTCTTGCCAGCCCACGTTCCCCCGCTACAACCGTGCTGCCCGGATCTCGATCAGTGGTATCAGTCCGGACCTGCGTTCACCACTGGCAATCCCGCAAAGGTACGGCGTCCACATCCCATTCCGGCGGGTCTCAGTCAGGAAGGCAGCACCGGGGTCAAAGGCGGTTAGATCCCCACTAGCCGAACGCGATCGCCGCAGAGTTTGGCCATGTCATCGATATCAGAGGTCAG
>NZ_JBFBJB010000117.1:0-7390 GCF_040685895.1 Streptomyces sp. NPDC088124
GGGGCTAGGGGAGTGGAGAGAGAGGGAAGGGAGGGGACAGTGCGCCGGGATCCCGCCGTCGTGGCGCGTCACTCCTGGGCGGAAGCCGCCCCCAGCAGTCCCCGGACCCTGGCCGTCGCCGCGCGGAACTCGGGGCGCCCCAGCGTTTCCGTGTACTCCCGTTCCGCCGGCAGCCCCACGTCGATGATCTCCGTGATGGTGCCGGGGCGCGGGCTCATCACCACCACCCGCTGGGCGAGATAGACCGCTTCCGAGATGGAGTGGGTCACGAGGAGCACGGTGGTGCCGGTCTCGCGCCAGATCCGGTTCAGCTCCATGTTGAGCTGCTCCCGCGTCAGCGCGTCGAGCGCGCCGAACGGCTCGTCCATCAGCAGCACGGGCGGCGCGTGGAGCAGCGCCCGGCAGAGCGCGACGCGCTGCTGCATGCCCCCGGAGAGTTCGTGCGGATACGCGTCCTCGAAGCCGGTGAGCCCGGTCATCGCGATGAGTTCGTCCGCCCGCTCGCGGGCCGCGGCGGCGTCCGTCCGCCGGATCTCCGCCTGGAGCAGGATGTTGCGGCGGGCGGTGCGCCACTCCAGCAGGGCGGCGCGCTGGAACACGTAACCGATGTCGTGCCGCGGCCCCTCGACCGGCCGGCCGTGCAGCTGTACGGCGCCCTCGGACGCGGTCAGCAGGCCCGCCACCAGTTTCAGCAGTGTGGACTTGCCACAGCCGGAGGGCCCGACGAGGGCGACGAACTCCCCGGGCGCCACATCGAGCGAGACCTCCTGCAAGGCGGTGACCTCGCGCTTCTTCGTACGGAACCGGACGGCCACCTCGCCCAGGCGGACCGCGGGCGCGCCCGGGGGCAAGGTGGTGTGGTGCGCGCCGTCCTGCCGCGCCGCCGGATCCTGGAGCTTCGCGTTCCTGGCCATGGTGTGTTCCGCCCTATCCCTTCAGCGCCGTGCCGCTGTCCCAGTACTCCTGTACGGCCTTCGGGCTCTTCACCAGCCCGGCCTGCGCGAAGATGTCGATGGTCCGCCGCCAGTCGCCCTCGGTGTTGACGCCCGGGGCTGCGCCGCGCGTCGCGTCGGTGTGCAGCAGGGTCACCGTCGTGGCGAACTGCTCCGACAGGACGTTCTTGGGCGGCAGTTGCTCCGAGGCGCCGTCCATCGCGGCGACGGCGGGATCCGGCGCCTTCTCGGCCGCCGCCCACGACTCGCTGACGGCCCGCACCATGCGCCGGGCCAGGTCGCCGCGCTCGGCGAGGATCCGCTGCCCGGCGATCAGCCCGTTGGAGTAGAAGTTGAGGCCGTGATCGGAGAAGCGGAGGTACGAGACCTCCTTCTTGGCCTTGTCCTTCATGGTCGGGCCCTGGTCGCTGGCGTAGCCGAGCAGCGCGTCCGTCTTGCCCGAGATCACCGCGGCGATCTTGCCCGCCGGGTCGGTGTTCTGGATCGTGACGTCCGACTCCTTCAGCCCGTTCTTCTCCAGGAAGATCGGGAAGGTCTTGGTGAGCGCGTCGCCCGCCGTGCCCGCGATGGTCTTGCCCTTGAGGTCGGCGGGGGTGGTGACGTTCTCGCTCTCGAAGAACTGCACGGACGACGGCGTCGTCTGGAGGAAGACCCCGAGGCTCTTCACCCGGACGCCCTGGTCCACCCCGCTGAGCACGGCGGGGGTGTCGGCCCAGCCGAAGTCGGTCTGTCCGGCGGCGGTCGCCTGCACGGTCTTCTGCGAACCCTGGCCGGCCCTGATCGTCAGATCGATGCCGTGCTTCTCGAAGATCTTCCGTTGCTTGCCGTAGTAGAACGGCGCGTGTTCGCCGTACGGATACCAGTTGAGCGTCAGGGTGACCTCGTCGAGCTTCTTGCCCGAGTCGCTGGTGGAGGTCCCCGCGCCGTCCTCGCCACAGGCGGTGGCGGCGATCAGGAGCAGTGGTACGAAACCGATCAGGAGTCTGCGCGGGTGCATGGCGTGGCCCTTCCCGGAACGGGGTCGAGTCGTGCTCAGTACGTGCGGTACGCGGTACGTGTGGTGCGCCGTGCCTGTCGTGCTCAGTACGTGCGGTGCGCCGTGCCTGTCGTGCGCGGTGTGTCCCGTGGCTCAGTAGGTGGTGGTGACGTCGGTGTCCCGGCGGCTCGCGTGCCAGGGCAGCAGCAGCCTCTCGGCGGCCTCGACCAGCGCGAAGAGGACGACACCGATCAGCGACATGACGAGGAGCCCCGCGAAGAGCATCGGGGTGTCGAGATTGCCGTTCGCCTGGAGGATCACATAGCCCAGCCCCTCGTTCGCGCCGACGAACTCTCCGACGACCGCCCCCGTCACCGCGAGGGTCACGGCGACCTTGAGCCCGGAGAAGAGATGGGGCAGCGAGGCCGGAAAGCGGATCTTGACAAAGGTCTGCCAGGGTTTCGCGCCCATCGTCGCGGAGAGCTGGAGCATCTCCGGGTCGACCGCCTTGAGACCGGTCACCATGGAGATCACCACGGGGAAGAAGGCGATGAGGACCGCGATCAGGATCTTCGGGGTGATCCCGAAGCCGAGCCAGACCACGAACAGCGGTGCGACGGCGATCTTCGGCACCACCTGGGCGAAGAGCAGCAGGGGGTAGAGAGTCCGCTCCACGGTCGACGAGCGGACCATCACCACCGCCGCGAACACTCCGACCACGGCGGCGATGAGAAAGCCGAGCAGTGTCTCGTACGTCGTCACCCAGGTGTGGTGCCAGAGGTAACCCGCCTTCCCCGTCAGTACGTCGAGGGTGGCGCCGGGCGAGGGGACGAGATACGGCTCGACCAGTTCGGCGGCGGCGATCGCCCACCAGAGCACACCGCAGCCGACCAGCAGCGCGACGGGACGTTTACCGGCCTCGACGGCGCGGGCGATCCGCTCCCCGGCGCCCGGCCTGAGGCGCTGCGGCGAGGGAGGGGGAGGGGCGGGCAGGACGCTCTGGCTCACGGTGAACTCCTCGGGGCAACCAGGTAGTTGTCACGTGCGCCGCGCCTCGGGGATACTTCGGGAACCTGCCGCCAACCGCTTCGGCCGACATATGGCCCTGACTCTGGGACCGAGCCGGAAAGCGCTTTCCGCCAGGATTGATCCGTCACGCTAGTGACTGCCCGTCCCTGTGGTCAAGAGGCTGTCCCGAGGTTGGGGTCTGTCCTGTGGATCAGGCCAGGCCGTCCTCCCGGCGGTGGATCTGCGACATCAGTTGCGCCGCGCAGGACTTGATGGTGTCGAGCCCGGTCCGCCCCCAGCGCCGTGGTTCGGTGTCGGCCACGCAGACGGTGCCGAGCGCCAGTCCCGTACGGTCGATGAGGGGCGCCCCGAGGTAGGAGCGGATGCCGGTCTCGTCCACGAGCGCGTTCCCGGCGAACCGGGGGAAGTCGCGGACGTCCTCCAGGACCAGCGCCTTGCGCCGTACCACGACATAGGGGCAGTAGCCGTGGTCACGGGACTTGACCCGCTGCCCGGTGCCGCCCGGCGGGGTGTGCAGCCCGGCGAAGAACTGCCGTTGCTCGTCGAGGAAGTTGACCATCGCGTACGGGGCACCCGTCAGCTGTGCCATCTGCTGGGCGAAGGCGTCGAGCGCCGGTTCCGGGCGGTCGCCGAGGCCGAGTCCGCGCAGCCGGAGCACGCGTTCGGGGGCCTCCTGGTCCACCGGGGTGAGCAGCAGCCGGGCGATCGGGTCGTATCTCATCCGCGTTCTCCGGCACTCGGGGTGGGCGCGGACGACCGCCTCATTCGGCGAGCTCCGGTGCGGGCGCGGGCGCGAAGACCGTCGGGGACGGCGGCGGCAGCGCGAACGGGGCCGGGGACGGAGCGGGCGCCGGGAACGAGGTGAGCAGATGCTGGACGAGCGTGACCAGTGTGCGGATGCCGGAACTGGCGATACGCGCGTCGCAGAGCACGATCGGCACCTCCGGCCTGAGGTCTATCGCGGCCCGCACCTCCTCCGGTTCGTAACGGTACGAACCGTCGAACTCGTTGACGGCGACGACGAATCCGATGCCCCGCTGTTCGAAGAAGTCCACCGCGGAGAAGGAGTATTCGAGCCGCCGGGTGTCGGCGAGGACGATCGCGCCGAGCGCTCCCCGGGACAGTTCGTCCCACATGAACCAGAAGCGTTCCTGTCCGGGCGTGCCGAAGAGGTACAGCACATGGCGTTCGTCGAGCGTCAGCCGGCCGAAGTCCATCGCGACCGTCGTCGACGTCTTCGTCTCGACGCCTGTCAGATCGTCGGTCGCGGCGCTGACCTGGGTCAGCAGCTCCTCCGTGCTGAGCGGCGCGATCTCGCTGACCGCGCCCACGAAGGTCGTCTTGCCGACGCCGAACCCGCCCGCGACAAGGACCTTCAGCGCGGTGGGAAAGGGCTGGGCGGCGGAACAGGGGTCAGAGCTGTCGTCGTAGACCATCGAGCACTGCCTCCAGCAGGAAACGGTCGGTGGGGTGGTCGAAGCTGTCCGGCGGCCGTGCGGTGATCGCCCCGCACTCCACCAGATCGGAGAGGAGGATCTTGGCCACCGTCACGGGGAGCCGGAGCTGCGCTGCGATCTCCGCGACGGAGGTCGGCCCCGCGCACAGGCCGACGGCCTGGGTGTGTTCGGGTCCGAGGTGCGGCTGCGGCGCCGTCCCGGTGGAGATCACCAGTGTCAGCAGGTCCAGGGCGGCCGTCGGTCTGGTCCGGCCGCCGCTCACGGTGTACGGGCGGATGAGCCGGCCCGCCGCGTCGTCGAGCCAGGGCCCGTCCGTGGAGAGCGGCACGGTCAGTGCACCGTGCCGCTCGGTGAGACACCGGCCTCGTGCCGCAGTGGCGTCGCCAGATACGGCCGAACGCTCTTGACCAGCATCGCCATCTCGTAGCCGAGGACCGCGGCGTCGGCCTCCCGGCCGGCCAGCACGGCGAGGCAGGTACCGGATCCCGCTGTGGAGACGAAGAGGAGGGTGGAGTCGAGTTCCACCACGACCTGCCGGACCTCACCGCCGTCGCCGAAGCGGATCCCGGCGCTGCGGCCCAGCGAGTAGAGGCCGGAGGAGAGCGCCGCCATGTGGTCCGCGCTGTCGGGGTCCAGCCCGTGCAGGGATCTCACCAGACCGTCGGCGGAGAGCAGCACCGCGCTGCGGGTGTACGGGACTCGCTGGACCAGGCCGCTCAACAGCCAGTCCAGGTCGGTGACATGGCCGGTCGGCACATCGCTCGCCATGGTGTGTCTACTCCTTGGGGGTGGTGTCGTGGCGCGGTGATTCCGGCGGTTCCGGAGCGGGTGGCGCCGCTTCCATGGGGCGCGTTGCGGGCTGGGACTCGGCGAGGCCGATGCCCCGCCGGAAGGCGGCCATCAGACCGGGGTCGTGGAGCGCGGGCTCACCGGCGGGCGGCGGCGCGGGGGCGTCCCGTAGCTGCGGTACGAGGTGCTCCTGCCCGCGGCGCCGGGGCAGCCGGGGCCGGCTCGCGGTCGAGCGGACCATGCCGTCACCGGTGGGATCGACCAGGGGGCCGACCGGGATCACGGGGGCGGGCGGCGGCTCGGGGCGCGCCGCGTGGCGGGCTCCGGGGCGGGCGTCGGCCGGGGTGGGCCGCTCGGCGCGGGCGCTCCGTACGGGCAGCGGCGCGGGCCCGCCGGGGGGCACCGGGGACGGCGCGGCGGGCGCGGGCTCCTGGCGCGGCGGAGGCGGGGCCGCGTACGCCTGCCGCTCGACGGGGAGCTGACCGCTCCCCTGCGCGGGGGGCACATGCGCGGGCGCCCCTTGCGCGGAAGTCCCTTGTACGGAAGCCCCTTGTACGGGAGAGCCCGGCCGCTCCGTGGGGGCGGGGTGCCCGGCGTGGTCCGGGGGCGTGGCGTGGTCCGGGTCGGCGCCGAGGAGCGTCTGCGGCAGCACCAGTACGGCCTGGATCCCGCCGTAGATGTTGGTCTGGAGCCGGACCGCGATCCCGTGCCTGCGCGCCAGTGCGGCAACCACGAAGAGGCCGATCCGTCCGTCCTGGAGGAGGTGCGCGACATTGACCTGGTCGGGGTCGGCGAGCAGCGCGTTCATCTTCCGCTGCTCGGTGACGTGCAGGCCGAGTCCCCGGTCCTCCACCTCGATCGCCAGCCCCGCCGTCACCTGCTGGGCGCGCAGCAGCACTTGGGTGTGCGGGGACGAGAACAGCGTGGCGTTCTCGACCAGTTCGGCCAGCAGGTGGATGACATCGGCGACGGCGTGGCCGCGCAGGGTGCCGTCGATCGGCGGCACGAGCTTGACCCGCGGATACTGCTCGACCTCGGCGATCGCCGAGCGCAGGACCTCGGTCAGCGTGACCGGCCTGCTCCACTGGCGCCGGGAGATCGCCCCGCCGAGGACGGCCAGGTTCTCGGCGTGCCGGCGGATCCGGGTCGCGAGATGGTCGACCTGGAAGAGACCTTTCAGCAGCTCGGGGTCCTCGACCTCGTTCTCCAGGTCGTCCAGCAACTGGATCTCGCGGTGGACGAGGGACTGGAGGCGCCGGGCCAGATTGACGAAGACCTCCACCTTCTGTTCGTCACCGATACTGCCGGAGAGCCGCGACGCCTGGATCACCGCGCCGACGGCGGCCTCGCGCGAGCGGCCGAGTTCGGCCGCGAGCAGGTCGAACTCGTCACCGCCGTGGCCGTGGCCGGTGGGCGGCGCGGGGGGCGCGGGCACCCGTTCACCGCGCCTGAGCCGCTCGACGACGTCGCGCAGTTCGGCCTGCCCGCGCGCGCTGGAGCGGCGTAGCGCGGTGCACCGGCCGAGGACGGTCCGCGCGGTGCGCTCCGCCCCCAGGGCCGCCGCGGCGACGGCGGCGAAGGCGAGCAGCGCGGTGCCCAACAGGGCCGTCCAGACCGGGGCGGTGGGTTCCACCGTGGTGGAGCGCAGGACGAGCACCACGGCCGCGGCGCCGCTCAGTGCGGCGACTATCGCGGGCAGGACGGCGGTGCGCAGGAGTTCGGCACGGAGGAGTTGGGGCCGTATGCGGACGTCCTGCGGGGTCGCCGCGTCCGCCCGGGCCGCGGCGGAGAGCACGCGGGGGCCCGGCCGGCCGTGCCGTCCGCCCTCCCGGCGCTCCGGCCGCGCGACAGGTGCGCGTAGGTGAGACATCTGTGTCCTCGGTACTGGGGCCCCAGGATCGGCATCGTGCTGGTGCTGGTGCGGCGGCGGTCTTCTGGTTCATGGCGTGGCGGCAGGACCGGCGCATGCCGGACGATCCCTCCGTTGATCACCGAGCACACACGGTAGTCGCCAAGCGGTCATCCGGGGTGGGCAGTTGACAAAGTTGCCCACAGAGCGTCCCGCTCCGGTATGAGCCATCGCACATCAGCCCGAAATACCCCATGGGGAGCGGAGTACGGACGGTGCGGCCCGGCGCCCAAACCGCCCCGCCGCCCCCGGCGGGCTCCGCCACCCCACCCCCCGC
>NZ_JBFBJB010000118.1:0-6969 GCF_040685895.1 Streptomyces sp. NPDC088124
CAAGCTGCCCCAGGGTGCGGTCGACCGGGACGCGTACGTGGTGTGCGTGCTGGAGCAACTGCACCGCGCGCTGAACCGGCGCGACGTGTTCGCCGCCCCGTCGAACCGGTGGGCCGACCCGCGCGCCCGGCTGCTGGACGGGGCCCGGTGGGAGGCAATGCGCGCGGACGTGCTGGCGGGCCTGTCCCTGACCGAGGACGCGGGCGAGCATCTGGCCCAGCTCACGCGAGGACTGGACGCGGCGTGGCGGCAGATGGCCGACCGCCTGGAGGAGGCCGGGGACGACGCGAAGGTGGAGGTCGTCGTTCCCGAGGGCGGCGGCCGGGCCCGGCTGTCGGTGGACAAGCTCGGCGCGGTGGGTGAGCCGGAGTCTCTGACCTGGCTGAAGACCACCACGGAGGCGATGCTCCCGAGGATCGACCTGCCGGACCTGCTGTTCGAGGTCCACTCCTGGACCGGCTTCCTCGATTCCTTCGGCCACGTTTCGGACCGGCGCACCCGTATGGAGGGCCTGCTCGTCTCCCTGGTCGCGCTGCTGGTGTCGCAGAGCTGCAACATCGGCTTGACCCCGGTCATCGACCCGGAGAGCAAGGCGCTGACCCGCTCGCGGCTGTCCCACGTCGACCAGAACTACGTGCGCGCCGACACCCTCGCCGCGGCGAACGCCGCGCTGATCGCCGCCCAGTCCCGCATCGAGCTGGCCCGGATGTGGGGCGGCGGGCTACTCGCCTCCGTCGACGGCCTGCGGTTCGTCGTCCCCGTCAAGAGCATCAACACCGGGCCCTCGCCAAAGTACTACGGCTACAAACGCGGCGTGACCTGGCTCAACGCCGTCAATGACCAGGTCGCGGGGATCGGCGCGATGGTCGTGCGCGGCACCCCGCGCGACAGCCTCTACACCCTGGACACCCTGCTGAACCTCGACGGCGGCGTGAAGCCGGAGATGGTGGCGACCGACAACGCCTCGTACAGCGACATGGCCTTCGGCCTGTACAAGATGCTCGGCTTCCGTTTCGCCCCGCGCTTCCGCGACCTGGCCGACCAGCGGTTCTGGCGGGCCGACCTGCCCGGCGGCGAGGAGCCGGCCGCGGGGTACGGGCCGCTGGAGGCCGTGGCCTGCAACAAGGTCAACCTCAAGCGGATCGCCACGTACTGGCCGGACATGCTCCGCGTGGCCGGATCGCTCATCACCAACCAGGTCCGCGCTTACGACCTGTTGCGGATGTTCGGCCGCGAGGGCCACCCCACCCCACTCGGTGCCGCGTTCGCCGAATATGGGCGGATCGACAAGACCATGCACCTGCTTGCCATGGTCGACCCGATGGACGACACCTACCGCCGCCTGATGAACCGGCAGCTGACCGTGCAGGAGTCCCGCCACCGCCTCGCCCGCGCGATCTGCCACGGTGGCCGGGGCCAGATCCGCCAGGCGTACCGCGAGGGCCAGGAGGACCAGCTCGCCGCCCTCGGCCTGGTCCTCAATGCCGTGGTGCTATGGAATACGCGCTACCTGGACGCGACTGTCGCCCAGCTCCGCGCGGAGGGCCACGACATCAAGGACGAGGACGTCGCCCGGCTCTCCCCGCTCAAGGACCGGCACATCAACTTCCTGGGCCGCTATTTGTTCAACATCAAATCCAGCGGCCCCGGGCAGGGCCTGCGCCCGCTGCGCGACCCGGACACCGCCGAGGACGCCGACGACGAGTAGCCGTGAGGCCGGCCTGCAGGTCAGCGAATGGCCAGGCGGCCACAGCCTCGTTTCTTGAGCGCGCGATCCAGATAGGTTACGGTGGGGTCATGGCAAGAACCCGGGAGTTCGACACCGAGGCGGCGGTGAGTCGCGCGATGGAGTTGTTCTGGGCGCGCGGCTACGAGGCCACCTCGGTACGCGACCTGACCGGGCACCTGGGGATCGGGCAGGGGTCCTTGTATGCCGCGTTCGGCGACAAGGACGGCCTGTACCGGGCGGCGCTGGAGCACTACCGCACCACCCTCGCGGCGGCCGCCTTGCGCAGTTTGGAGGAGGGGGCGGACGCCCGGTCGGCGATCCGCACGATGCTGGTCGAGCGGGTCCGGATCGCCGTGGAGGACGACGGCCGGGGCTGCCTGGTGGTCAATGCCGCCTGCGAGCGCCTGCCGGAGGATGCGGCGACCCGGCGCACCGTGCGCGACATGCAGGACGCCAGTCGGGACGCGCTCGCCGAAGTGCTGCGGGTCGCGGTGGAGCGGGGTGAGATCGCGAAGCGGCACGACCCGCACACCCTTGCCGCTTTCCTCGTGACCTTCCTCAACGGACTGCTGGTCTCCTCGAAGATCACGCCGGACGTCCGCGCCCTCGAACCCCTCGTGGAGGTCGCGCTGGCCGCCCTCGACTGACTTTTTCATGGCCGGAATCTGTATCAAACGATCCAGAAAAGTCGCCGGTGCCCGCTCGGACACGGGATCCGGCGACCCCACCCCGCTTCAATCGAAGACTTCGGAGGCCCCATGCCCCCCGCACCCACCCCGAGTACGCCCGCTCTCGGCGGAAGCCGCTGGAACACCTTCCCCGCGGCCGGCACCACCCTGACCGCCCGCGACTTCTTCACCGCAACCGAGCCGCTGCTACAGGGCATCATCGACGACAACGCCCTCACCAGCGCCGACAGCGAGGTGCTGGAGGACCAAATCCGCGCGACACTTGCCCTCGGCACCCGGGAGACCTCCCTCCCGCTGTCCCTCGGCCCGGACAGTGCCTCGGCAGCGCGCGAACTGGGCGCGCAGGCCGAGGCGATCGGCCAGGAGCTCGTCTCCTGGTCCACCGAGGCGCTGGAGAGGCTGCTCACCGGTCCGGTACCGCTGCCCGCCGGCCCGCTGGTCGTCCGCAGCCACTGCTACGGCCACCTGCTCACCCCTCCCGCAGCCGATCTGCTCCGCGGACGTCGCGGTGGACCAGTCACGATGCAGCTCTACAACGAGTGGCTCCACCAGATCGTCCTGCTGCGCGACGCCCTGCTGCCCTTCACCAACTGGCAGGACGTCCCGCTCCTGATCACCCCGACCGGACTACGGCACACCGAACCGGCCCGCGACGCGTTCCTCACCGAACTCCTGGTCCGGCAGATCCGGCACACCAGCATCGTGGCCTTCGCCCGCACAGTCGTCACCGGCGCCTCCGGCCCGGCCGGCTACGGCTTCGACGCGGGTGGCGGCACCGCCCTGCCCGCCGTCCTCGGCCAGCCGCCCCTGACCGCACCCCGGCACCTGCTGACCTGGCGCCCCGACCCGGCCGTCGGTGAAGCCGCCACGTATGTCCCCGAGGTACAGGACTACTACGCCGCACCCCGCACCCTCGTCGAGGATCTGCCGCCCGCCACCACCACATCCGGCCCGCTCACCGCCCGTACCGTCACCGCGCCGGTCGCCGACGGGACCCGCACCGCCCGCATCGAGGTCACCCACGACGGCACCACCGCCCACGTCGACCTCGGCCAAGCCCTGCGCGGCCACCGCTTCACCCAGCGTGAGGACCCCGCCGCAGGCGACGCGTCCGGCACCGCCGACGTCTGGTCCGCGCTGCGCGCGCCGGGACTGGTGTGGACGCAGAGCGGCGACGTCACCCTGGACGCCACCGGTCAGGACGACGTCGCCGTACTGGCCCTGCTCGGCCGGCTCTACCCGGAGAACGTCACCCTGCGTCCCGCCGGTCTGACGGCCCCCGGCGGCAGCGGACCGAGCCATCTAGTGACCCTCGTCGACCCTCCGCAAGCCCACTGACACCCGCATCGCGAAGTACACCAGGGAGTTGGAAAAACATGATGTTCGACCATGACGGAACGCCCGTCCGCACAGGCCGAGCCGCCGTCAACGGAACGAGTCTGCACTACCGCACAGCCGGGTCCGGCCCTGCGGTGGTGCTCCTGCACGGCGTGCCCAAGACGAGCTACCACTGGCGCCACCTCGTCCCGAAGCTGACGCCCCACTACACCGTCGTCGTCCCGGACCTTCGCGGTCTCGGCGACTCCGCCCGCCCGTCGGACGGCTACGACTCCGCGACGATGAGCGACGACATCGCCGAGCTGATGAACCACCTCGGACACGAGACATACTCCGTGGCGGGCGAGGACTGGGGAGCGGTGATCGGCTACCAGCTCGCCGCCCGCCACCGCGACCACGTCACCGCTCTCGTGTTCGCCGAGGCGCTGTTCCCCGGGTTCGGCTTCGAGGACCACACAGCCCTCACCCCTGAGAACGTCTCCAGCGGCATGCACCTGTGGCACCTGGGCTTCTACTTCCAGCCGGACATACCCGAGATGCTGATCGCCGGACACGAGCGCGAGCTGATCACCTTCATGATCAAGTACGAGCGCAGCCGGCCCGACAGCGCCACCCCCGACGCGATCGAGGAATACGTGCGCTGCTACTCCATGCCCGGCGGCATCCGCGCGATGCTCTCCATCTACCGGGCCATGCTCGTCAACGCCGAACAGAACCGGCAGACCGCACAGAAGAAACTGGACATCCCGGTCCTGGCCCTCGGCGGATCCGCGTTCATCGGCGACCGCAACGAGTCCCAGATGCGGCTCATGGCCCACGACGTCACCGGACACACCTTCGACGCCGGCCATGACCTCGCAGAGGAAGTACCGGACGAGATGGCCGACGTCCTCCTGCCGTTCCTGGCCACGCCCCAGTAACCGCACCCGGCCGCCGGGGTCGGCGATCTGAAGCGGCCCGGCACGGCGAGGGCCTCGTGCCTGAAACGAACGATCTGGTTCCGCACAGCCACGAGGCCCGCTCGCCCCTACCAGCGCCCGGCGGGCGCGCTCCAAGTACTCCTCAGCGAAACGAAATTGAGCACCATGCGCAATCCTGGAAACCCGAGACACCGTCCCGCGCTGATCACTGCCGTGCTCTCCTGCGCAACGTTCACGGCCGGAGTCGCCGAATACGTCCTGACGGGACAGCTCGACCTCGTCGCCCAAGGGCTCGGGGTCAGTGAGGCGGCTACAGGCCAGCTCGTCACCGTCTTCGCTCTCGCGTATGGGCTGCTGACGCCCGTTCTTGTGGTGATGACGGCTCAAGTGGAACGGCGCCTCCTCATATCGGCAGCTCTGCTCGTTTTCGCGGCCACGAACGTCGCGTCCTGGCAGAGCCCCACCCTCCTGACGGTCATGGCCCTCCGGGTCGTCATGGCGGCGAGTACCGGTCTCATCGTCGTCACGGCACTGGGCCTCGCGGTACGCCTCGCGCCTGCCGAGCGCCGCGCACGCGCGGTCTCGACCGTCGTGATGGGCATCACGGCCTCCCTGGTCCTTGCAGTGCCGACCGGACGCACCATCGCCGAACACTGGGACTGGACAACGATCTTTCCCCTCAACGCCGCACTGGCGATACTCGTGGCGGGAATAGTATGGATGGCCCTTCCCTGTACCGCCCCGCATTCCCCTGTGCCGCTTCGTCGTCAACTCAGCCTGCTCGCCAACGCGCGTACCATCCTCGGCCTGACGGTCACATTTCTCTGGCTCGGCGGCTACGCGGTATTCAACACATATCTCGCGCCATACCTGCTCAGCGTCGTCGAACTGGACGGTGAAGCAGTGAGCCTCACCCTGCTCCTCTTCGGCCTCGCGAGTATTGCCGGCATACAACTCGGCGGATTCCTGACGGACCGCGTCGGACCTCATCGGACACTGACCGCAACCAAGGCTCTGCACGTGCTCGTGCTTGTCGCCCTCCCGGTAGTAGGGGTTGCAACGGGCAGCGCGGTAGCCGGGATTCTGCTGTGGGGCGCCGCCGCTTGGGCGAGTACTTCCGCCCAGCAGATCCGCGTAGCCTCTCTCGCCCCCGAAGCGTCCGACGTGCTGCTGAGCCTCAACCAGTCGGTCATGCAAATCGCCATCGCTATCGGGGCGGGAGGAGGTGGTCTTGTCGCAGCGCACACTCTGACTCAGTTGCCTTTGCTCGCAGCCGCAGGCGTCGCCGCCTCACTCGTCCTCCTGCTTCTCACGAGCCGCCGCGACCGAAGTGCGCACAACTCATCAGCGGCGCTTACCCGGTGTCCGCAGCCATGACGCGATGACCCGTGGTGTGGCATACATCGGGTCCTGCTGGGCTCCTGATCGCCGACGGCTTCAACAAACCTTCGTTTTCTGAAGATGGCTTTGCGAGACCGCCTGGACCCTGCAGGGCCTTCAAAAAACCCTTCAAAAACCTGGGTCATTCAGTAACCCCGAACCACCGTTTTCTGACATGATCCGGGGCCATGACCGCCCTCGAACCGACCGAACCTGGCCTCCTCGTCGCCGAACCACTCGTCCGCACCGAGATCAAGATCGGGTACGCGCGAGTCTCGACCAGCGGGCAGAAGCTGGAGCGGCAGCTCGACGCGCTTGCCGCCGCCGGCTGCCGGAAGATCTTCGCGGACAAGAAGTCCGGCAAAAACGCCCTCCGCCCCGAACTGAAGGCGTGCCACGCCTTCCTCGACCCTGGGGACACCCTCGTCGTCCCGAGTCTGGACCGCTACGGCCGCAGCCTTCAGGACCTCATCAACATGGTCGCCGAACTACGCGAGCGCGGGATCGGCTTCACCTCGCTGCACGAGAACCTGGACACCACCACCCCCGGCGGCCGGCTCGTCTTCCACGTCTTCGCCGCGCTCGCCGAGTTCATCCGCGAACTCATCGTCATCGGCACCAACGAGGGCCTGGCCGCCGCCCGCGAGCGTGGCCGGGTCGGCGGGCGCCCGAGCGTCGTCACCGAGGAAGTCATCCGCGCCGCTCGCGATCTACTGCCCGACCCTGGTCGCTCGATCACCTCCATCGCCAAGCTGCTGGGCGTCTCCCCGGGCACCCTCTACAACCACATCCCGGACCTGCGCGAGCTGCGCGCTGGCGCCGTGCCGCGTCAGCTCGAAGCGTCGACGAGGTAGGCCGACTCCAGCAAGATCAATCTCAACGGCACTTTCTGTACCGCAACTACTCACACCCG
>NZ_JBFBJB010000119.1:0-6903 GCF_040685895.1 Streptomyces sp. NPDC088124
TGTGATTACTGAGCGTAGAGAGCTCCATGATCACGTGGACCCGTGGCCGTTCTGATGCCTCCGCCACCTCCCAGGCGCCTATTGCCGGTCGGCCTTAGGCGCACCACGCGGCAAATTCACACCACCGGGGCCTCTGCACCTCATGTCTAGATCTAGCGTTCTTCCTGCCGGTCTCATCAGCCGGCTCTGCAAGACCCCGGGGCGCAGTGCGCCCGGGAACGACGGAGGCCGAGCGGTCATCACCCGCCCGGCCCGTCGACCAGCAGTCATCACCAGCTGATCAGTGAGATCAGTCCCAACCAACTCTCAATGAGCACTTTACTGAACGAGGTCGCGATTCACCACTTCGGCCCCACGTCGACGTGGCATTGGTCGCCGCAGTACCAGCTTCCGAATCCGCGTCCGCTCGATGATCAGCCGGCAACGTTGTTGTGAGCGGAGTTGGTGCCTGGGTGGCAGGGTGGGCGGCGTAGGTGTTTTCGGCGAACCACCAGCCCGCGACCGTGTGTCGCTTCGGCCGCCACGGCGTCGGAGCGACCATCGCTTCCAGCTCTTCGTCACCGGGGCCGAGGTGGAGTCCGACGCCCCAGAAGTCGACTCCTTCAGCGTCTCCGAAAACTCGGGCCGCCGCCGGACAATAACCTGCCGGGCACTGAACGGCGCGAACGGGGACGCCGAATCCAGCGCCGTTGCACACACCGTCGCCGACCGGACCGTCGCCATACGGAATGCGAGGCGGTCATGACTCCCACGGGGAGTGCCCACCGGCAGGGAGCGGTTCGCCTTCAGCTACCGGCCACTCAGTTTCTTCGAGACCGAGTCCATCCAGGCCGGCGGCTTCGACCGTGTACAGGAGTCGGTCGCGGACACGGCGCATGGCGGCCTTGTCGTTGGCCCTGTAGGCGTTGAGGTCGATGACGGCGCCGAGGGTGGCGGGGTGGTCGTAGCGGGAGAGCGCGTACACCAGCCAATACTCCTCCCCGTAGCGGTCGAAGGCTGCGGCGTGAGCAGCGTCCTCCTGAGCCTGGCGCTCGTTAATACGGGCCTGTTCCCGGGCGCGGAGGGCGTCCTCGGTGGCCTGCTGGCGGCGGAGGAAGGCGGCCGCGCCGGGGATAACCCCGTTGCCGCCGCACTCGTAGCACAGGCCGCCGCTGCGCTTGTGGGGAACATGGCGGTAGATATCGAAGCCCTGCTTGCCCTTGCGCTTGGGGCAGATGACGTACTCCTGGTCCTGATGCTCCACTCTCGTCATCCCTTGATCAGACCTGGGTCCACAGACAGTTCGTCGAGCCGAACCTTAAAGGCGTCGGCTTCGACCGGGGCGGACGACGAGCCGGCCGCAGTCTTCCGCAGTGCATGGAAGCGTGCTCGCCGGAGGCAACCGTGCCGCTCGCGGAAGGACATCTCGATGGGAAGAGCGCCGAAGTTGGGGAGGATTTCATGCTCGCCTCAGAACGTCAGCTTGAGGTCGTTGAAAGTCGTCCTACCTCAAGGCCGGGACCAGGACTGCAAAGTCGACCCGGATCCGCGGCCTCGGATCCTCACCTGAGCCGGAAAGACGCCTCCCCCGGCGCAGCACGGGGCTGCGCCGGGGAGGTCTCAATCACGCGGTTACCGTGTCCCGAACTGGCAGGGCGAGCTGCTGCAGTCCGAGGGCGGACTCGTGCACCGGGATTCCGATGCCGATGATGGCATCGAGCACCTGCTGCGCAGGGCCCTTCTCCAGTTCCTTGACCGCCTGGCGATTGTAGGTGCCGAGGAACTGTACGACGCCGTGTTCGTGGTTGATCTCGATGTTGAGCCGTACACGGCCCGTTGAGTCTCCGTGGTCGTCGATCACGGCGACGAAGACGTCCAGGCCCAGCATGTCCGCATAGCCGGCGATGCAGTTGTTGAGCTGTGATCCCCATCGAGCCAGAGTGGCTGCGTCACGTGCGGCAACGAGTCGGAACCCACCGACGCGTGTACCGTCGAGCTTCTCGGCAACGTCTGCGGCCCAGACGGCCCGCTCCCTCTCACGGGAAAGGCGCTCCTGGCGGTTTCGCTCGTCCCGCGCTTCGCGTTCGCGCTGCTCGGCAGTCATCAGCTCACGCCGGTACTCGACCAGGAACGCCTCCGCGGCCTGTCGGAACTCCGGGGCCTTCCACAGCTCCCAGGTCGCGGTGGGCAGGTCACATCCCTCGAGCCGGGCGATCTGTTCGTTGTAGTAGTGCATCTCGCGTAGAGCTTGCCCCTCATCGATCAGGGTGTTGATCGTCCGGTTCGAGCGCGCGACCGAGCGGCTCTCCACGGGGGTCACGGGTATCGAGCGCACCAGGGTCTCCAGGTCCTGAGCACCGCGGATATGGCGCTGTCCCCGAGCCTTGATCAGCTCGGGCAGCAGATCCAGGTCACGCCACTGCGTGTGGACAGTGCCGAGCTCTCGCACGGTGGCCTGGGTGATCCGGATGCTCTGTCCGAGGGGTTGGGCAAGGATCCGCCCCAGGATCGTCTGGGGCACGCGGCGGAACAGCGCCCGGGCCTGCACAAGCTCAGCCGAGTTGAGGACGACATAGTGATTGGTCTGGGTGCGGCGCATCGAATCGATGATCCAGTCGATCGGCACGAGCCCGCGGAACAGACGGAACCAGTTCAGCATGCTCATCTGACCCCAGTCCCGGCTGGCCAGCATGCGCTCAGCCAGGCGCTGGATCTCGCGCGCCAGCGGCTTGCGGTACCGGGTCTTGCCGAACACGTTCTCCGCGACCGTCTTGTAGTCCTCGGCATCCAGGAAGTACATCTGGCCCAAGCGGCCGAGTCCGCGGGGCAAGAACCTCTTCAGCAGTGGGAACCGCTCACCGGCGACCGGCAGGTCGCCGATCACGCGCAGAACTTCGTTCCGGAGGTTCTGGACAATCACGCTCATCTGGGCCTGGATCGCGCGCGGCCCGAGGTCCCCGAAGGAGGGACCCTCGACGACGCGGACGTGCTGACTGTGCCACTGGTAGTGCACCATCGGAGCCAGCAGGGTCTGCTCGCCGAGCTTTTGCAGCAGCTGCACCAGCGGGTGCTCGCCTCCGGCGAAGAGATGCTGGGTGTAGTTCAACCGCCTGGTGCTCTCCAGCACGCGCAGTGCCACAAGGCCGGCCTTGGTTCGCAGCAGCGAGAATGCCTGCACGGTCTGCCAGTGCTTGAAGACCTTGCCGGAGCCGCGCATCCGGTGCACGCGGTGCCACACCGAGCCCGACACGGCCACACGGCCATCGGGTGTAGTACGCGCGACGACGCGGAGGCTTGTGCCGGTGCAGGCTCCCTCGAAGGTCGGCTCGATCTGATCGTTGAGGAACTTGACATGCAGCAGCACGCGCTCGCTTTTCTCGGACATGGTCGCCTTCCGCGGAGTGTGGAACGTGGACTGTGAAGGCTCTGCGGGACGCAGTGCCGACCAGTGGGCAGTGCTCGTCTGGGAGGCACCCGAGATCGGCTTCGCCGATCTGCTTGTGACAAGGAAGAACCCTGCCGCCGGAGCACGAAGCCAAGTAGGTGTCCTATGTGGTGAGGCGGACGAGTCGCTTGTAACGGCCGGGTGCGGCGGCGAGGCCGAGGAAGGCGAGGTAGTTGCGGGGTTGGCGTTCGTATCAGTGGTTGAGTGTGCGGTAACCGGTCAGCCATGACGTTGGGGCGGCCGCGCGGCGAGGTGCTCCCCCGTTTGTGACAACCTGAACATCCAGCGGTACGTCGACAACCAGCCTCCGCCGGAACCGCAGGACGCCCGCGCGCACCTGTACAGCGGAATGCCGCGCGCCGAGGCCTCCCGCTTCGCCGAGGAGAACCTCCTCGACCCGGCGGCCGCGATCTCCGCACTGGACGGCGCCACTCGCGGCGAGCCCGCACCACTTGCGGTCCTGCACACGCTGATCGGCACTGAGCTGTGGCTTACCACCCTGCTCACCGCCCGCCACATCTGGTGGCAGAAAACCCCCGGCCACCAGACCTATTCTTCTGAGTCAGGGATTCTGTTCAGATAGCTGGCGAGGCGTTCGAGTATCTCGTCTGCGGTCTTCGTTCAGACGTAGGGCCTGGGGTCGGTGTTCCATGCGTCGATCCAGTTACGGATGTCCTTCCCCAGCTCGGCGTCGACCGCGGCGCCAGTAGCTGCTCCACCACAGCGATCCAGTCGCCGTCGTGCTGCGACAGGGGCGCCTCGCGCGCCCAGACGGCGGTCCACGCGCTGTCCAGCCGTCGCCGGGGCCGTGCGGGCCCAGCCATCCGGGACGGCCTGCTGGAAGACCGGCGCGGACCTGGGCGGCGGGGGGCGACTGCCCCGGGCGGTAGGCCAGTGTCAGCATGGCGTTCATCACGGGCCGGCTTGCCGCGGCGACCCGTTCGGCGTGGTCGGTCATCCAGGCCCGGGCGGCGGCCGGGTGCCTCGCGGCAACGTGGGTGAGGAACGGCGCCGGCACCGTGGAGGGTCCCTGATGCCTTCGAGTACAGCTCCCCCCATGTGCTGAGCGCCTCGTCCTGGGCGGCGCCGAGCGTCAGGCCCGTCAGCCGCTCGGTGATCCCCCGCGCCCAGTGCCGGTGGTAGCCACCTGGGCGACGGACTTCGCCGCCATCCTCGTATCCGGCACGCCCGGCAGTTTCAGCAGTGCATCGGCCGCGCTGCGTACGCACGCCTCCGCGATCTCGCCGGGCCGCTCCAGGCCACCGGCTCCGGAGAGGACCCGGTGCGCGTTCCTCAGCAACCCCAACGCCAGGTCGCTGAGCTCACCCTGGGCCAGCAGAGCCCCGGCGAGTTCCTCATCGACCGCAGGCAGATCGTACCGGCCGGCCTGCATCGTTTTGTCGTTCATCCGTACGCCGTAGGGCGCGCGCCTCAGCCCGATCCCCTGTACGACACCTTCCTGCAGTTCCAGGCACTACGGTCGGCGATGCTCCCCGGCTGCTTTGACGACCAACCGTACGAGGCCCGCCAGGCAGGTCAGGACAGCCGCGCCCACGGCAAGGGGTTCGGCCAGCCTCGGATACGCAAACGTCAGGCAGACGACCGCTCCGGTGGTGAGCAGGCCCACCGCCATGGCCAGCAGTAGCAGGAAGGTGCGCAGCTCGCGGTGTTCGTCGTTGCTTGTCATGGATGAGTTCATCTCCTTCGTTTCGGGTGCCCGGCCCGGCTCCGAGCCGGGGCAGGCCGGCCGTCTGGGGGCGGTCTGCCGCGCAGGGCCGGTTCTTCGCCCATTGCAGCGGACCGCTGGCACGGCGACCGGACGAAGGTGGGGGGTCTCCAAATGAGGCCTGAGGTGTAGGGCTCACCGGTACGGTCGCAGGATGGACAGCACGAAGGTGCCCAGCCGGGCGGACCAGCAGCTCATCGGCCACGCCCGCGAGCATGGTTTCGCGGTGACCGGCAAACAGTTGTCGGGGTGGAGACGTCACGGGCTGCTCCCGGCAAACGCGCATGGTGGAGGGCTCGGTCGCGGACAGGGCAGTACCTCGCAGCCGGTGGCCGCCAGCTTCGTGCTGGTGCTCGCTCTCGCCCGGCTGTCCGGGCGAGGGAAGCGGCCGGCGGACGTGGCAATGCTCTTGTTCGGCGAGGGCCTGCCGGTGCCGGAACCGACAGTCCGGGCGGCCTTCCACAGCGCCGTCGGCGCCGTCGGCCTTCCAGGCGGTGCCGAGCCGGGTAGGGACGTCGACGGGCAGCTGGACGCCGTCGACTCCTACATCGGCCACGGCGGCCAGGCGGTGATCATGGTGCCCGCGCGAGCGCGCCGGGTGGACGCGCAGATCGTCGCGTTCTTCGAGTCAGCCGGTGTCCCCTGGCCACCGACGGAACTTGCCCAGTGGGATAAGAACTTGGGCGCTGAGCGCATGACGCCGCAGGGCGCCGCGTTGTTCGCCGCCGATGCCCTGCTCACGGGAAGCGCGCCTCTGCAGCGCATCGGCGCGCTGCTGCGGGGGTTGACGCCCGGCCTGGAGGTGAACCCGATCGCGTCCCTGGTGGAGACTACGCCGCACTCCCCCGTCCTGGGTCCCGACGACAGCCTGGCGATGCTGACCGGCGACGTTCGTCGCATCCTTCATGAGTTGGCGGCGACAGCCTCGCCAGAAGACCTTGGCGCCGCCTGGCAGACTGCCCGGGATGTGCGCGCCTGGGCGCTGGACCTGTGCACGCGGGCGGAAGAAGAACTTGCCGCCCGGGCGCCAGGCGAAGCCACCATGGAGTGGTGGATCAGCAGGCAGCTGCCGGCCGGGCTCTCTCTCCTGGACGAACTACGCACCCGACACGAGAGAGCCGCCGCTACCGCTCTGTCAGCTCTGGGTCTGCTGCTGCAGCGCGAACAGTTCGCCGAACTCGACCGGGTTCAACCGGGCTGCCAGTGGGACCTCGCCCAGACACCAGGCTTCCTGCCGCCGCCCGCCCGTGCCTTCCTCGCCCTGCCCCCTGCCGCACGGCCCGCGGCGGATCCAGAACCGCTCGGGCCAGCAGCGGGCCCAGGAACGGACCGAGGACGTCTGCCTGCAAGATGACGCGCCCTTCCTGGAGGTCGACGCGGCCGAAGGCGGCCGTGAGCGTAGGGATGTACCGCAGGCTGGCCAAGGCGCCGGACTTGCGGGAATTCAGGGCCCGTTGTGGAGGGGGGCACCGTTTTCCCCGCCCACAACGTCAGGCAATTTGCCCTGGGGGCGACGGATGCACGGCACGTAGGGTGACCTGGTGTTCAATCGGCGGGAGATCAGGGTGTTGCCGCAGGGGCCTCGGTTCGCTGCCTAGCGGTGGTTTGTTTAACCGGGGAGCAGAGATCAAGTGGGTGGCCTGCGCCGACGGCGTTGGTCAGGGCTTGGAGTTCGGGTGGCGGGGGTGCGTTGGTCCAGGCTCGCCAGCAGCGTTGGAGGGTGGTCCAGGGGTCGAGCCAGGCCCTGACTGCG
>NZ_JBFBJB010000120.1:0-6800 GCF_040685895.1 Streptomyces sp. NPDC088124
TCTGGCCGCCGGGCTGGCGGTGACAGTCTGTGGAGCGGGTGTAAGACCTCAACGGAGTTCTCCGGACGGGCAGTCGGCGATGAAGCAGAAACCCCCACGGTGCGAGCCGTAGGAATCCCCCTCGATTACGAGGGGGAGGAAGCCAAGAAGTGCACTATCCCGCCGCCGTAGCCCAAGGACGGTGGCAGGCTCATGTGCCAGGCCCACGAGCAGTTGATCAGGCGCATACGGTCGGGCATGTGGATCGTGTGATGCGGCTGCAGATCGCTGTGCACCCAGCCGGCCTGGTGCAGTTGTCCCACCGCCGTGCACACGTCCACGGCGGCCTTAAGGGGGCCTTCGTAGCTGCCTTTCTTGTCCCGCGCGTCCTGGAACAGCTGCCACGTCGTCTCACCGTTCAGCCATGGTGTCACCCAGCCATGCCAGCGTCTCGGCGCGACCCCACTGGGCGTGTTGGCTGTATGACGTCGCCGGAGTCAGGCCTCCGAGGCGAAGCATCACCTCGGACTCACGGGCCACCACGGCGGCTCCCGAGACCCGGCCGACCTTCACCGCGCAGGTCCCCTGTGGCCCGCTCACTTTCCACATCGCAACCGAGGCCTGGTCCCTTCGTTTCTCCCACGTCGCCGGGTTTCCGGCCAACTTGTCGACGGACGTCCGGCATTCCACCGGAATGGAGGCTGCGGGTCCCGCACTCGTCTCTATCACCTGAATCACCCTCATTGCCCCTCGGCTCCTGTCCTGATTCGTTGCGTCGAACAGTGGTGACATCCGGGGCGGGACGGGCGGCCACGCCGATCCCGCGTCTCCCCGAACACAATGCGTTTTTCGCTCAGCTCATCGGCAGGAGTCGGGTGCGATCGCACGGCCGCGTCATACCGGGAGTTGGGGCCGGCCCCCGCACCGAGCCCCGTCATGGGCATCGGGCCCGGCGTAGGGCAAGGGGCGGGGCTGTGTCATGCCGGGCCCCGCAGCACCACGGCGGTGCGGGGCCCGACTGTGTACGTCGTGGAGTATGTCCAGCCGTCTCTGAGGCGGTCGATCTCGTCTTGGGTCAGCCCGCGTTCGAAGGGATCACTCTGCTGGTACTCGGCGTCGACCGAATCGGCCTTGGTGATGACGTAGAGCGCGCCGGACTTCGGCCGAAGCCATCGCCGTACGTCGGTGAGGAACCGTTCACGGTCCAGGAACGCCAGCGAATCGCGGCAGGTCACGACGTCGATGGAGCCGGGCCGGATGCCGCGGGGGATGGAGTCGGCCTCGACGTCCCACAGGTCGTACCGCAGCCTGCTGTGTGTGCCGGCTGCGCGCGCCTGGTCGATCGCGGCGGGCGAGAAGTCGTACCCGACGGCGTGCATTCGCGTCCAGTGGCCGTTGCCACATCCGATGTCGACAGCGACCGTGCCGGACGCCGGCCCGATCTGGTCGCAGAACTTCCGTTCCTCCACATCTCCGACGAGCCGCGGGGTCCTCTCGTTGTCCCACCACAGGTCCCATTCCTCGGCGGAAAGTCGGGTGCGTCCGAAGCTGTTCATGCGGTCCTCTCCAACTTTGTGCCGGCCTGGCTGGTCCGGTGCAGCCGGGCGGGTTCGAATCGCCGCTCCGCGTGCTCGTCCATCCACTGGATCGGGTTTCTTCAAGTGGCCGCTTGCCGCCGTCGGCGATCGCCGGCTCGTTGAGAGCCTTCCGCAGGCGTGGCAGCCGCAGGCCGGGCAATTCGGGAACCCGCGACAAGCCGCCGCCGCAGTAGCCGTGGCGCTTGTTGTCAGAGGTGTCCGGCCGTGTCGGGCTGTTACTCCACATCGTCGTCTCCGTCGTTGAGGGAGAGAGTGATGGTCCGTCCCCCAGGGAGTGCGAAAGCGGACAGACCATCCGGCCGACGGCGGAACCGCCCGACCTCCATGCCAACGGGATTGACCGTGTGTCACCAATGGTCACGCACTGACGCGCAACCGCGATCCCGCTCGACAAACAGCTTGCTCCTTTTGGCGGTTGGGGCGCAATACGGATGCTGAAATTCTCGAAAAGAGGCGAACGTCTGTCCCGTCGTCAGATCAGTCCACGACGTGCCACACTGCGTCTATGACTCAGAAGCGAGCGACGCCGACCATCAAACGACGTCGGGTTGGCGCGCAACTACGCCGCTGGCGCGGGGAGATGCGATCCGGCGATGCCGCCCGGCTGATGGACTGGGACACCACCCGCCTCAGCCGTATCGAGCGAGGCCTCTACCGCATCTCCGGCGAGGACGTGCGCGAGCTCTGCAAGAAACTCGGAGTCGAGGATCAGGCCGCCGTGGACGAGGTGGCGAAGGTCGCCGAGGAGCCGGCAGGCAGTGGCTGGTGGGCACCGTATGCCAGCCTCATGAGCCCCGCGTACCTCGATTTCATCGAGCTGGAGACAGAAGCGCAGACCATACGCATCCAGCATCCGAAGGTCATTCCGGGACTCGTCCAGTCGCACGGCTACGTCCGCGAGATCCTGTCGCACGCGCGGACCACGACGGAGGCGACGGAGCCGATGGTCACCGTCCGGCTGGCTCGCCAGGAAGTTCTCACCCGCACAAGCAAGCCCGTCCAGTTCCACGGGCTGATCCCCGAATCGGCTTTCCACGCCCGCTTCGAGTCGGGACCCGGACTGATGAAAGACCAGATGCGCAAACTGCTCGACGCCTCGCAGATGCCGAACATCAAACTCCAGATCGTCCCGCTGACCGCGCACCCGTCGTACGGATCGAACGGTTCGATGACGATCTTTACCTTCCAGCACCCCTGGACACCCGTCGCAAGCGTGGACAACCCCATGGGCGGGTCGCACACGTACGACCTTGAGCAAGTCGGCTACCTGGAAACCGAGTTCGACCACATCGCTTCCATCGCACTTCCCGTGGACGAATCACGGGATCTCATGAACGAATATCTGGAAGGACTGCACAAGTGACCGTGAAAAAGGGCCTCTTGGCCACCGATCTTGAAGGCGCCGTCTGGACGAAGTCGTCCTACAGCGGCGACGCGCAGGGTCAGTGTGTCGAGGTCGCCGACCTGACCACCACGTCACGCCACGGCGTCGCCATCCGGGACTCCAAAGCCCCGACCGGACCGGCGCTCCTCTTCGGCCCGGCGTCGTTCGCCGGATTCATCGCCAACGTCGCCGGGAAACGCTTTGACGGCTGACAGGAACAGCACGAAGGTGGCGCGATTCCCCCACGACAGATGCGGGGGAATCGGGCCACTCTCGTACAGCCGTAGCCATGACGGGTTCGATCAGCCTACCGTCGGCGATCGCCAGAACGGTGCCGCGCACCACGCTCCTGGAAGCGGGAGGACGCCTGCTGTGGGCGGAGCCGTCTCCACCGCGCTCATCGGCGAGTCGGCGCGCATGATCGACCAGTTCCGGACGGTGACCTCTTCGGGCTGTGCCGCGCGTACCGGGTCGTCTCCCCAGCGGTAGGCGAAGTTGGGCTGGTCGAACTCATGGTGTCACCCGACGAGATCGGCCCTTCGGCCGAACTGTCCGTGCACCATGACGTGTGGGGTCTGTGCGATTTCCGGGGCGAGCCCCACCCGGTCATCCATGCCGCCAACGCGCCGCGGCTCGCGTCAGTCCTGCAGGAGCTCGTCCACGTACTCGGAGTCGAGGCGGAGCCCGGCGAGCCGGGGTACTACGGTCGAGCGGAGGGGCACGGCCTCAAGACTCCCGACATCATCGACGGGCGGGGACCGGACCTCGCCGATGCGGTATTCGGCTAGTAGACTGTCGCGACTAAGTGTCTTCCTGGTTGGTGGAGTTGGGCCGAGCGAGCGTCACTGGTCGCTTCCGTTCGGCCGGGCAGGGGTGCCGTGTCCTCGCAGAAGAAGTATCCGGTCGCGTTGAGTGCCGAAGATCGTCGGGCGTTGGAGCGCGTGACGACGACAGGGGTCCGCAGCGCGTCGATGATCAGGCGGGCGCGGGTGCTGCTCGCGTTGGACACCTCGGCCGGCGAGGTCGCTCCGCGGGTGGTGATCGCGGACCGGGCCGGGGTCTCGTGCGATTCGGTCCGCCTGATCTCGAAGCGGTACGCGGAGACCGGTGGCGATGTGTGGGCCACGGTCGGCCGGAAGGAACGCGCACTCCCGCCGGTACCCTCCGCGGTGACCGGCGAGATCGAGGCGCGGTTGATCGCGCTGGCCTGCTCGACGCCGCCCAAGGGACACGCTCGGTGGTCGCTGCGCCTGCTGGAGAAGCACGTCGCGCTGGTCGAGGACATCCCGGATCTGGACCACTCCACGATCGGTCGGGTCTTAAAAAAACGGAACTGCGTCCTTATGTGAAGAGGTGCTGGACCATCCCGCCGACTGCGAATGCGGCTTTCGCCGCGGCGATGGAGGACGTCCTGGCGGTCTACCGCCGACCCTTCGATCCGGCGCGCCCGGTGGTGTGCATGGATGAGAAGCCGTACCAGCTGCTCGGTCACGTCCGCGATCCGCTTCCCGCACGGCCGGGCCGTGACCGGCGCGAGGACAACGAGTACGTCCGCTCGGGGACCTGCTCGATCTTCTGCTGGGTCGAGCCGCTGCGCGGATGGCGGCGCGTGGACGCGCAGTCCCGCCGGACCAGGGTCGACTGGGCGCACCAGGTCGAGCACCTGCTGACCGTGAACTACCCCGATGCCGCCACGGTCGTGCTGGTCATGGACAACCTCATCACCCACACCACAGCCTCGCTCTACGAGGCGTTCGACCCGGCGAGGGCCTTCGCGCTGGCCCAGCGCCTGGAGATCCACCACACCCCCAAACACGGCTCCTGGCTCAACATCGCCGAGATCGAGCTATCCGCACTCACCCGCCAGTGCCTGGACCGCCGCATCGACGACCTCGCCGTGCTCAACACCGAACTCGCCGCCTGGCAGCAGTACACCAACAGCAACCAGCGCCAAGTCGACTGGCACTTCACCACCGACGACGCACGCGTGAAACTGCGCCACCTCTACCCAACCACACAGAGAAATTAAGCCGCGACAGCCTACTAGCTTTCTGGAGATCTCGGGTCCTGCCGACACCGGCAAGAGCACCGCTGCTCTGGAACTCAATCGGGCACTGTGGCGGACGGACCTCGTACACAATCCCGTTCGCGGGCTCGACAACCGGATCACCACCCGATCCATCACGGCACCGCCGGAGGCCGACCTGCGCCGTATCGTGCTGGAAATCGCACGATCCCTATACCCGCACGAGTTCGTCCGGGAGGAAGAATCCGGGCCGCCGACGCCGCCCGGTTCGTGCTCGCCTCGGCCCAGCGCCTCCAGGCTGAACTGCTGCACACCGGGCCGGAGGGGATCTCCGTGCTGCAGCGTGAACTGGCCGGATGAAGGGCCCCCAACCTCCCAACACCTCGAAGGAGACCCACTGATGTACCCGAACCTGCCGGCCCCGGAAGAGATACTGACCGCCGCCAAGTCCCGTTTGGGGATCCCGCGAGCACGAGACGCCCGACGAGGCGATCCTCGACCCGACGACGGACCGTCGTGAAGCCGAAGGCCGCCTCGTGCGCTATCGGGGCATGAACCCCGAGACATGTCTCGTGCAGCGCGCCGTCCGCTACGACACATGGACGGAGGCGTCATGAACTACGGTCGGTACAACGTGCGCGCCGGCGCGGACGTGGCCGAGGACGGTGCATCGTGATCAAGCGCCCTCCGCCCGAGAAGACGCCCGCAATCCGTCAGTTTCACCGCGCTGGTGCGACTGATGAGCAGATCGCGGCCCACGAACTGGCGGTTCTGCGCGAAGTCCTGTTCCATGCCGACATCGGTGGCAACGCGGCGGGCTACGTCGTCGACCGCATTGAGCAGTTGGAGGGCGGTGCGTCGTGACCGCCATGGCCTCTATGGGTCCGTCTTCGCCCCGGCCGTGCCTACCCCTTCTTCCCGTTCCGTTCCTCATCGCTCGGAGGCCCGTGTGCAGTTGCAGCAGATCCATCCGAACCCCGCCGGTGACCCGGGTTTCCGCCTTGACTTCGAGGGCCGCGCCCGACTCGTTCACGAGGGCTACACTGTCGACGTCTGGGTGCGCCGGGCGACAGCCGAGGACATGCCGTCTTCCCTGGGCGAGGTACCGTCCGGCGCCGTCATGGTCACCGGCGCCGTGACGCTGGACGGCGTCGTCCTGTGCGATGCCAGTGCGGGTGCCAACGAGCACGAACCCATACGCATGCGCGAGGCCTTGGAGGAGGTTTTGCGGGAGGCAGTCGAGGCAACGCGCCGAACGGTCGCACGGCTGGTCACGCGCGTCGAGGAGATCGACCGCAAGCACAGCGAGGATAGAGCATGAGTAGGGGGAGCTTCAGTTTCAGGGGCGTCTCCCCGCCGGACAACGACCATTTCCCAGGCCGCGTCATTCCAGACGACCACGGGTTCCGCGATGAAGACCCGATCGAGTGTTACTTACGCCGAGATGGCTGTGGATACCGCAGTACAGTCGGCGAGTTCCGCATGTACGCCCCCACCGCAGCCTGATCCGCACCGACCGGCACCCGAAGAGACCTCCCTGGTACAGCATCGCGCTGCGCCGGGGAGGTCTCTTTTTCTCAGCTCGCGTCTTCGCCCTACGATCCGATCCTTCCCATGTCAGCGAGGGCTCCACGGTGTCGGTCTGAATGGCCTTCCGGGCCGTGGCCGCCGACTGCGCCTACGGCGACCAGGACGGCTTCCGCAGAGCCCTCGCCGCGGCGGGACTGCCGTTCGTCATGGCCCTCAAGCCGAGTCACGGCACCTGGGCCTACGGCAAGGACGCCTACACCCCCGTCGATGCCGCCCGCGCCCT
>NZ_JBFBJB010000121.1:0-6452 GCF_040685895.1 Streptomyces sp. NPDC088124
ATCATCAGTCTCCAGGTCGTCTCCCGAGCCCGCCGCGCCGGACTCGCCCTCTCCTCCCGCGACGTCTTCCTCCACCCCACCGTCAGCGCTCTCGCCCCCAAGGCGGGCCGGGTCGATACCGGCCCCGTGCGGCTCGCCGAACACGGAACGGTGACCGGCACTGTGGGGACGACTCCTGTACGGGAGTGGTTCTTCGAGACACATCCGGTCGCCCCCGCGCACTTCAACATGGGGGCCGGGTTCACCCTGCCGCCCGGCACGGACATCGGAGTCCTCCGTGACGCCGTGGGCGCGCTGCTGGCACAGCACGATGCGCTCCGCAGCACCTTCACCCGTACCGCCGAGGGGATGTGGGAGGGAGAGATCGTTTCCGAGCTGCCGCTCGACGCCGTCTTCACCGTCCATGAATCCTGCTCACCATCGTCTTCCCCCGCTCCCTCCACCGTCGCCTGGGACGCCCTGGTGGCCCAGGCGCATGCCGGACTCGATCTGGCCCACGGCCCGCTGTTCCGCGTACTCGTGGGCCTGCCCCGCACCGACGAGGCCGACGAGGCCGTCCACGTAACGCTGATCGCGCATCACTTGGTGATGGACGGGGTGTCCTGGCGCATTCTGCTGGAGGACCTGGAATCCGCGTACGAGCGGATCGCGAGTGGTCGCCGGCCCGACCTCGGTCCCAAGGGCACGTCCGTACGGCAGTGGGCGGACCGGCTCGCCGGGCACACGGCCGCCGGTGGCTTCGACGAGCAGGTGCCGTACTGGCTGGAGACGACGGAGGGCGTGACCACCCGCCTCCCCGTGGACCGGCCGGGCGGCGACAACACCGTGGAGTCCGAGCGAAGTGTCTCCCTCCGGCTGACGGCCGCAGAGACGGCGGAGCTGCTGCACGCCGTTCCGTCCGTGTACCGGACCCGGCCGAACGAAGTGCTGTTGGCCGCCCTGGCGCGGGCGGTGGGGCCGTGGGCCGGCGGGCGGCGCTGGGCGGTGGACATCGAGGCCCACGGCCGCGAGGAGATCTTCGACGACACGGATCTGACCCGTACCGTCGGCTGGTTCACCTCCATCCACCCCGTCGCCCTGGACCTTCCGCACGCCACGGAATCCGGCGCCCCGGCGGAGTGGCGGCGGACGATCCGGGCGGTGAAGGAGCGGCTGCGGGCCGTACCCGACCAGGGCGTCGGCTACGGAGCCCTGCGCTACCTCCGATGTGATCCGGGCCAGGCCGGGGCGCCCCTGGCGGACGCGCCCGTACCCGAGTTGGCCTTCAACTACCTCGGCCACTTCGGCGGAGCCGGCGACCCCGCCCGCTGGGCCGGGGTCCTCACTCTCAACCCGGGAGGCGAGCACCACCCCGCCGAGCGACGTGGCCATGTTCTGGAAGTCGTGGGGGCGGTCCAGGACGGCGTGCTGACCTTCACCTGGTCGTACTCCGACCAACTGCACGACCGCGCGACCGTCGTGGGCCTGGCCGAGCGGTACATGGCCGAGCTGCGCTCGCTGATCGAGCACTGTGCGGGCCCCGAGGCCGGCGGGTTCTCGCCCTCGGACTTCCCGCTCGTACGGCTCACCCAGGACGAGATCGATCTGATCACCGGATCCGCCCGCGCAACGGGCGGAGGCGGCGGAGGCATCAAGGACATTGAGGACATCTACCCGCTGACACCCCTCCAGTCGGGCATGCTCTTCCACACGTTGAGCCGGTCGGCCCAGGAAACCGGCCCCGCTCCCACCCCCGACTCGGGCCCCGAATCGGCCTCGTACCTCGAACAGTTCACGTTCCTTCTCGACGGCGTCACCGATCTGGACGCCCTCGCACGCGCCTGGCAGCACGCCGTCGACGCCTCGGACGCGCTGCGGGTGTCGATCGCCTGGGAAGGTGTGTCCGAGCCGGTCCAGGTCGTGCACCGGAACGTCAGCCTTCCCGTGACTCGGCTCGACTGGTCGGACCGTACGGAGGCCGAGTGCGGCGAGTCGCTCGCCTCACTGCTCGCCGACGACCGCGCCGTGGGGATGGCTCTCGGCCCCGGCAGGGCACCCCTCACGCGGGTGACGCTGGCCCGGCTGTCGGAGCGACGGGTACAGGTGCTCTGGTCGTTCCACCACATCCTGCTCGACGGGTGGAGCAGTGCCGCCGTGCTGTCGGACGTCATGGCCGAGTACGCGGAGCACGCCGCCGAGGGAGTCGGCGAACCTGTCCAACGGCCTGTCGCCCGTGGGGCGTTCCGCGACCACCTCGCATGGCTCGCCGCGCGCGACCGTACCGCGGGACTCGCGTTCTGGCGGAACAGACTGGCCGGCTTCGAGGAGCCGTCCGCGCTGCCCTTCGACCGTGCACCCGGCACGGCGCACCGCGCCCAATCGACGGCACGGATCTCGCTGTGCCTTCCCGCCCGGACGGCCGCCTCCGTGACGGACTTCGCCCGCCGTCACCAGGTGACCGTCGGCACGATGGTGCACGGAGCCTGGGCACTGACACTGTCCCAGTACGCCGGCTCCTCGGACATCGTCTTCGGTACGACGGTCTCCGGGCGGCCGGCCGAACTGCCGGAAGCAGAGAGCACGGTGGGGCTGTTCATCAACACCGTGCCGGTACGGATCGACGTCGCGCCCGCCGCACCGGTGGGCGCGTGGCTGCGGCGTATCGGCGACGAACAGGCCGAAGCGGTCGAGTACGCACACGTCGCCCTGCACGAGATGCCCACCCAAGTGGCCTCCGGTACCGCACTGTTCGACAGCCTCGTCGTGGTCGAGAACTACCCGGTGGACACGCGCGCCGGCGCGGACCACGGCATCGTGCTGTCCGGCCTCGACGCGGTGGAGTCGACGAACTACCCCCTGACCCTCACCGTCCGGCCCTCCGGCGACTTCCAGCTGACCGTCGGTTACGACCCGGCACTGTTCGACGCGGTTACGGTACGGCGGCTCACCGAGAGCTGTGCCCGCGCCCTCGAAGTGCTCGCCGGGGCAGGGCAGTCGGGGGACAGCGCCGAGCGGACCGTGGCCGCGCTGCCACTGTTCGGCGCGGACGAGCGTGGACGCGTGCTCGGGGAGTGGAGCGGCAGCGTCGGCGCGCTGCGCACCGCCGCCTCGGTGCCGGAGGTCTTCGCGGGACAGGTGGCTGCGTCACCGGACGCGATCGCCGTACGGCACGGCGGAGCCACCCTCACGTATGCGGCCGTGAACGCACGGGCCGACCGGATCGCCGGCGCTCTGCGGGAGCGTGGCGTCGGCGTCGGATCGCGTGTCGGACTGCTGCTGGAGCGGTCGCCGGACGTGGTGGTGGCGATGCTGGCGGTGCTGAAGGCGGGAGCCGCGTACGTACCCCTGCACGCGGATCATCCGGCCGAGCGGATGAGGGAGATCCTGGGACGCAGTGGTGCCGAGTTGCTGCTGACGGACGGAACGGCGCACCGCGTACCGGATCACATCGCCCTCCTCGACATGGCTCACGCGGCGGAAGGGCCGGGTGCCGTCGATTCCGTCATGGATTCCGTCATCGAGTCCGTCGTCGATTCCTCCGATGACGGGTCGGGCCACCCGGTGCCGCTGCCGGCGGCGGAGGACCCGGCGTACGTGATGTTCACTTCCGGGTCGACCGGCGAGCCGAAGGGCGTCGCCGTCACCCACCGCTCCGTCGTCGCCCTGGCCGCCGACCGCAGATGGGCCTCCGGCGCGCACCGGCATGTGCTCTTCCACTCGCCGCATTCGTTCGACGCCGCGACGTACGAGGTGTGGGTACCGCTGCTCAACGGCGGCTGCGTCGACGTGGCCGACGAGGACCTGTCGGCGCCGGTGGTACGGCGCGCCGCCGAGCGTGGTGTCACGGCGATGTTCCTGACCACAGCGCTCTTCGGAGCACTGGCGGACGAGGACCCGGGGTGTTTCGCCGGACTGCGGGAGGTCTGGACCGGGGGCGAGGCGGCCTCCCCGGCGGCGATGGCCCGGATGGCCGGGCACTGCCCGGACACGGAGCTGGTCCATGTGTACGGGCCGACCGAGGCCACGACCTTCGCGCTCTGCGGTCCGGTCGGGGCCGGCGACACGGGAGGCGTACGCCCCGTACCTCTCGGCCGCCCGATGGACGACACCCTGGCCTATGTGCTGGACGGGGCCCTGCGGCCGGTCGGGGTGGGGGTGCCGGGAGAGCTCTATCTCGGTGGGTCGGGTCTCGCGCGCGGCTACGACGGCCGGGCGGGCCTGACGGCCGAGCGGTTCGTGGCCGATCCGTTCGGCTCGGGGGAGCGGCTCTACCGGACCGGTGATGTCGTACGGAGGCTGGACGACGGCCGGCTGGAGTTCCTCGGCAGGGGCGACGGACAGGTCAAGATCCGTGGCTTCCGTATCGAACTCGGCGAGATCGAGGCGGCGTTGGCTGCGCGCGACGAGGTCGGTGCCGTCGTGGTCGACGCGCGGGAGGACCGGCCGGGCGTGAAGCGGCTCGTCGGCTATCTGGTCCCGGCCACCGGCGCCACACTGGAGGTACCGGCCCTGCGCGCGTACCTTGACGCGGTACTCCCCGCGTACATGGTGCCCGCCGCGTTCGTCATGCTGGACGCACTGCCCCTCACGGTCAACGGCAAGATCGACCGGCGCGCGCTGCCGGTCCCGGACGCCGCCCCCGAGTCGGCGTACGTAGCTCCACGGGCCGGCACGGAGACTGCCGTCGCCGATATCTGGTCGACGGTGCTCGGCACCGAACGGATCGGCGCCCACGACGACTTCTTCGACCTCGGCGGGGATTCCATCGCGGGGCTGAAAGTGGTCTCCCGCATCCGCGCCGCACTGGGCGCCGGGCTCTCCCCGCGTACGCTCTTCGACCACCCCACCGTCGCCGGCCTGGCCGCCGCCGTCGACACGGCCACGGCCATGGCCACGGTCGTGAGCGCCTCGCCGCTGCCCGACCCCGGAATCGCGCCCGCGGACCGGGACGGCGAGCTGCCGCTCTCGTACGCGCAGGAAAGGCTCTGGTTCCTGGACGAGTTCGCACCGGGGGCCCGCGAGTACAACGTCGTCACCACGCTCCGGCTGACCGGTGCCCTGGATGTGGCGGCGCTCCGCACGGCGGTCTCCGGACTGGTCGAACGGCACGAGGCCCTGCGTACGACGTTCGATTCCGTCGACGGGCGGGGCGTGCAGAGGGTCCACGCCGGACTTGACGTACGGATCCGGGTGGTCGAGACGGGCTCGGACGCGGAGCGGGAGACGACGCTCCGCGCGGAGGCGGCGACACCGTTCGATCTGCGCACCGGGCCACTGATGCGTGCACTGCTGGTGGTGGAGTCGGAGTTGGAGTCGGAGTCGGGCTCCGCCTCCCTGCACACCCTGATGCTGACCATGCACCACATCGTCACGGACGGCTGGTCGATGGGCGTCATCACCCGGGAGCTGAGCGAGCTGTATGCCGCGGCGGTCCGGGGCGCGGCTCCTGGTCTTCCCGAACTCCCCTTGCAGTACCCGGATTACGCGGTCTGGCAGCGCGGTCGGCTCGCGGGCGACGCGCTCGACGGACACCTGGACTACTGGCGGGGGCAGCTTCGGGAGCTGCCCGTACTCGAACTTCCCACGGACCGGCCGCGCCCGGCCGTACGGACCGGTCGTGGCGCGCTGCACACGTTCCGGGTGCCGGAGGAACTGGCGGCCGCGCTGACCGAAGCGGCGCGCGGCCAGGGCGGTACGACCTCCATGGCGCTCACGGCGGTGACCCAGCTTCTGCTCGCGCGTTACAGCGGACAGAACGACCTCGCGGTCGCCACGGCCGTCTCGGGGCGTGAACGTACCGAACTCGAAGGGCTCGTCGGCTTCTTCGTCAACACCCTCGTCCTGCGGACCCGGATCGACGAAGCGGCCGACTTCGCCACTCTGCTCGGCCAGGTGCGGGAGACGACGCTCGCGGCCTTCGCCCACCAGGCGGTGCCGTTCAGCCGACTGGTCGAAGAACTGGACCCTGAGCGCGACCCGAGCAGGACGCCTCTGGTCCAGGTCGCGGTCACGCTCCAGAACGCGCCGCGCGAGACGTTCACCCTGCCCGGGCTGCGGGTGGAGGAGACGCTGCCGCCGGTGGAGACGGCCCAGTTCGACCTCAACTTCGAATTCGAACCGCGTCCGGGGCAAGGGCTGTTCGCCGTCGTCTCGTACAGCACGGATTTGTTCGATGCGGGGTCTGTGGAGCGGTTGGCGGGGCATTGGGTGGAGTTGGCGGGTGGGTTGGTGGCTGGTGGTGGTGGGGCTGTGTTGCGTGGGGTGTCGATGGTGGGTGGTGTGGAGTTGGAGTCTGTGGTGGGTGTGGAGTGTGGTGGGGTGGGGGTGGTGCCGGGTGGTTCGGTGGTGGATGTGTTTGCGGGGCGGGTGGCTGTTTCGCCGGGTGCGGTGGCGGTGGAGTGTGGTGGTGTGTCGTTGTCGTATGGGGAGTTGGATGTGCGGGCGGAGGGGTTGGCGCGGGTGTTGTGTGCGGG
>NZ_JBFBJB010000122.1:0-6233 GCF_040685895.1 Streptomyces sp. NPDC088124
CAGGTACGAGCCCGCCTCGCGATAGGCGACGACCCCGTCCGTCGCCGGATCCGTGAAGTACCCGTTACCGGAGTTGAGCGCGAGGAAGGCGCTGGCGCCGGACCAAGCCGCGGGCCGCGCGTCCGCCCGGGCCGCGGAGGGTCCCCGAGCCGAAGCGGCCGCGCCCCGGCGCCGGGGCGGCGCGCGGCCGGGATGTCGCGGTACGGCGCGGCGGACAGCGCGGGACCAGGAGCGGGCGATGACGGCGGGCGGCGGTGACGGCCCGGAAGTAATGGGCGTGAATGACGGAAGGAGTGTTTATCGTCAGGCAGACGCCTAAGATCGCGGCATGTCGCCCTACGACCCCTCGGCCTACCCGGCATTCGCCGTCACCGTCGATCTGGTGGTGCTCACCGTCCGCCGTCACGCGCTCTGCGCGCTGGTCGTGCGACGCGGAGAGCCGCCCTTCCAGGGGCGCTGGGCGCTGCCCGGCGGCTTTGTCAAGGCCGACGAGGACCTCGCGGGCGCGGCGGCGCGCGAACTGGTGGAGGAGACCGGGCTCTGTGCCCACGACCCGGTCTCGCCGGCCCCCGGGAACGCCGCGCACCTCGAACAGCTCGCCACGTACGGCGATCCCGGGCGCGATCCCCGGATGCGGGTGGTCAGCGTGGCGCACCTCGCACTCTCGCCCGACCTGCCCGCGCCCCGGGCCGGGGGCGACGCCAACAGCGCCCGCTGGGCCCCGGTCGACGCGCTGCTGGGCCAGGAGGGCGGCTTCGGCCGGGAGGACGAGCAGCCCGCGCAACTCGCCTTCGACCACGCGCGGATTCTCGCGGACGGGGTGGAGCGCGCCCGCTCCAAGATCGAGTACTCCTCGCTCGCCACGGCGTTCTGCCCGTCCGAGTTCACCGTCGGCGAGCTGCGGAGGGTCTACGAGGCCGTGTGGGGCGTGGTGCTCGACCCCCGCAACTTCCACCGCAAGGTCACCGGCACCCCGGGCTTCCTGGTCCCGTCCGGGGGCACCACCACCCGTCAGGGCGGCCGGCCCGCACAGTTGTTCAGGGCCGGCGGGGCGACCGTACTCAACCCGCCGATGCTGCGCCCCGAAGTCTGACGGGTGCTGTGCCGACGGGCGCGATCCGGTGGGTGGGATCCGGCGTTCGAGTGCGACGGGCGGAACTCGAACGGCCGCCCTTGACTGGCAAATCGGACATATCGCGTTATCGTGCTGCGGTACCGCTGCCGTCGTGCGGTCTCACCTCCTTGCGAGAGAAGCGATGCTCCAGGCCATCGGACTGACCAGTGCCCCCCGCCGGGACCTCACGCCCGCCGTGGACGATCTGACCTTCGAGGCGCGTCCCGGCTCCGTCACGGCGCTCCTCGGTGCCCCCGGCGCGGGCAAGACCACCGCGCTCCGGCTGATGCTCGAACTCGAACCGGGCCGCGGCGTCACCTACTTCCGCGGACGTCCCCTGCACCGCGTGGCCCACCCGGCCCGCGAGATCGGGGTGCTCCTCGGCGACGTGCCCGGTCATCCCGCGCGCACCGTCCGCGGCCAGCTCAAGCTGGTCTGCGCCGCCGCCGGGGTGCCCGCCTCCCGCGCCGACGAACTCCTCGACGTCGTCGGGCTCGCCCCCCTGCGCGACGAACGGCTCGGCTCCCTGTC
This sequence comes from Streptomyces sp. NPDC088124, assembly GCF_040685895.1. Taxonomy (NCBI): domain Bacteria; kingdom Bacillati; phylum Actinomycetota; class Actinomycetes; order Kitasatosporales; family Streptomycetaceae; genus Streptomyces; species Streptomyces sp. NPDC088124. The sequence continues at coordinate 1,646 of NZ_JBFBJB010000122.1, forward strand.
GCGCGGCACGGACCGCAGACTCGGCCTCGCTGTCGCGCTGCTGGGCGATCCGCACACCCTGCTGCTCGACGCGCCGTCCGCGGAGCTCTCGACGCGTGAGAGGAACTGGCTGCACGGACTGCTGCGCGCCCACGCGGGGCAGGGCGGCACCGTGCTCTACACCACGGACGACCCCAAGGAAGCCGCCCGCGCCTCGGACCACGTCGTCACGCTCGACGAGGGCCGGCTCGTGGCCGACCAGGACACCGCCGCCTTCGCCCGCACCCGCCTGCGGCCCCGCGTCGCCGTCCGGACCCCGCACGCCGCCCGGCTCGCCGACGCACTGAATCGCGAGGCCCGCGCCGGGCGCCGCTCCGTCGAAGTGGTCGCCGAGGCCGGCAGCCTGCTCACCGTCTACGGCAGCAGCTGCCCCGAGATCGGGGAGACCGCCTTCCGGCACGGCGTCCTCGTTCACCGGCTCGCCGACGAGACCGGCGACATGGGCCCCACGCCCGCGCCGGCTCCCGTCCCCGCTCCCGTCCTGGCCCCCGCCCATGCGCCTGCCGCCGCTCCCGTCCATGCCGCCACTCCCGCCCCGGCTCCCGCCCTTGCCCCTGCCGGCACCACTGCTCCCGTCCCCGCCCCTGCCTCCGCGTCGGTGCCCGGTCCCGGCGTCGCCCCGGAGGCCCGCGCGGGAACCCGGCCCGCCGCTCGTCCTGTTGCGGCCCCCCGTCCCCGTACCGGCCGTCCCCGTGCCGGCGACCCCGCCCGGCTGCCGCCGCCGCTGCCCGGGCGTCCGGTCCGCTCCCCGCTCCGGCCCGTCCGCTACGAGCTGCGCCGCATGTTCGGTGTGCGCACCGCGCCGCTGATCATGGCTGCCGTGCTCGTCGCGTCCGTCGCCCTCGCCGTACCGCTCGCCCGCACCGGCGGGACCCCGCTGCCCGGACTGCTCGCCGCCTGGCCCGTGATCCTGCCGCTGCCGCCCGCCGTCCTCGGCGCCGGTCTGCTCGGGGCGCTCTCCTTCGGTGACGAGTTCCGCCACCCCACCCTCGGGAGCGCGCGCGGCACCGTTCCGCGCCGTCTCGCCCTGCTCCTCGCCAAGCTCGCCGTCACGGCCGCCGTGGCGCTCTTCCTCGCGTTCCTCGCGGTACTGGCCGACGGCGCGGCGCTACGCCTCGTGTACGGCGCCGCCGCCTTCCCAGTACCGGCCAACTGGGCTTCCCTGTCGGCGGGTTGGGCCGGACTGGCGGTCGGCAGCGCCTGGGCCGGGCTGCTCGGCGCCGGGGTCTTCCGGATCACGATCGCGGGCATGGCCGCCGTCGTCGCCGTACCGACGCTGGTAGGTCCGCTGATCCAGAAGGCGTTCGCCGGGCCGGCCGCACGCTCGGTCGCCGGACTCCAGGACAGACTGCGGGACCTGGCCTGGCCGGCCTGGCCCGGCCAGGCCGACCTGTGGCTGACGGCGACGCTCAAGCTCGCGGCCCAGCCCGTAGCGGCGGCGCTCACCCTGTCGTTGACGGCCCTGCTCTGCGCGTATCTGCTCACGGGCCTTCGCCGCAGGCCCCGTTGGTGACCACGTGCGACCGGAGAGTCACCTCCTGGCCGTAACTCCCCTGATAACGCCCGCTTCTTTCCGATAAGGCGTCAATCGAAGGGCGGGCGCCGATCACCCTTTCGTGTGCTTTTCACCAAAGACCTCAAGGCGCGTGGAGGCAACGCCGACAAAGGATGCGTGAGTACCCTTGCGCACGCCATGATGACCGCCGCCCGCTCCGTCGAGTCCGGCCTCGCCGAATCCGGTGAACTCGACCGCTACCCCTTCGCCGAGGCGCCCGGCGCCGACCGTATGGCCGGACCTGTCTGGGACGGCGCCGATACCGATCTGGGCCGCGTGGGACGGCGTACGACAAGCAGTCGGGGCCGTGGACTGCACGGCCAACTCGTCCAGCAGCTCGGACAGATGATCGTCTCCGGTGATCTGGGCGCCGACCGGCCGCTCGTTCCCGAGGAGATCGGCCAGCGCTTCGAGGTCTCCCGCACGGTGGTGCGGGAGTCGCTGCGCGTTCTTGAGGCGAAAGGACTCGTCAGTGCCCGGCCCAATGTCGGTACCCGGGTCCGGCCGGTCAGTGACTGGAATCTGCTCGATGCCGACATCATCGAATGGCGCGCTTTCGGGCCGCAGCGCGACGATCAGCGACGTGAGCTGAGCGAGCTGCGCTGGACGATCGAGCCACTCGCCGCGCGGCTGGCGGCCGGCCACGGCCGGGCCGATGTGCAACAGCGCCTCGCGGACATGGTCGGGATCATGGGACACGCCCTCGCCCAGGGCGACGCGATCACTTTCGCGCGGGCGGACGCCGAATATCACTCCCTGCTGATCCAGCTCGCCGGCAACCGGATGCTGGAGCACCTCGCGGGCATTGTTTCGGCCGCCCTCCAGGTCTCCGGTGGTCCGGTGACCGGCTGTGACCGCCCCACGGAGGCGTCGCTCGACCACCACGCGCGGATCGTCGACGCCCTCGCCTCCGGGGACGCGCACGCCGCGGAATCGGCCATGCGTCAACTGCTCACCGTCCAGCCCGATGTGGAGCGTGTCGTACCGGCGCCGCGCGAGCACTGAGCGCTCCCCGGGGCCAGGGCGTACGGGGAAGTACGCGTCGTGTGTCGCCGGGCCAGGAGGCCCGGCGACACGACGGTGGGGTGGTGAATCCCGCTTCTGGCCGCTTTGCCGTAAATGGGGTGTGACTCGGGCCACGCGGATTGGGCGTAACACTCCTGGAGGCAGGGCGATGACCTAAGAGGTGACAGCCGAGGAGGGAATACGACCGCCGCGTAGGGCGCTGTATTCAACTCCGAGGTCCAGCCCGCGCCGTCGGCGACATCCCCAGTCGACGGTCGTCGGCTCCGGCCCGATCATGGGCGGGGCCGGAAGCCGTTTCCATCGTTCCGAGAGGTTGTTCGTGTCGGCCAGCACATCCCGTACGCTCCCGCCGGAGATCGCCGAGTCCGAGTCTGTGATGGCGCTCATCGAGCGGGGAAAGGCTGATGGGCAGATCGCCGGCGATGACGTGCGTCGCGCCTTCGAGGCCGACCAGATTCCGCCAACCCAGTGGAAGAATGTTCTGCGCAGCCTCAACCAGATCCTCGAGGAAGAGGGTGTGACGCTGATGGTCAGTGCCGCGGAGTCGCCCAAGCGCACCCGCAAGAGCGTCGCAGCGAAGAGCCCGGTCAAGCGCACCGCCACCAAGACCGTCGCGGCCAAGACGACCGTGACCAGGACCGTCGCGGCCACCGCCGCCCCGACGGCGGAGAGCGTCGGCGCCGCCGACGACACCGCCGCCCCCGCCAAGAAGGCGGCGGCGAAGAAGACCGTCGCGAAGAAGGCGACCGTCAAGAAGACCGCCGCCAAGAAGACGACGGCGAAGAAGACCACGGGCAAGAAGGACGCCGACGAGATCGTCGACGGCGAGGAGCCGACCGAGGAGATCCAGGCGGGGAAGGGCGAGGAGGAGGAGACCGAGGGCGAGAACAAGGGCTTCGTCCTCTCCGACGACGACGAGGACGACGCGCCCGCGCAGCAGGTCGCCGTCGCCGGTGCCACCGCCGACCCGGTCAAGGACTACCTCAAGCAGATCGGCAAGGTCCCGCTCCTCAACGCGGAGCAGGAGGTCGAGCTGGCCAAGCGCATCGAGGCCGGTCTCTTCGCCGAGGACAAGCTGGCCAACGCCGACAAGCTCGCGCCCAAGCTCAAGCGTGAGCTGGAGATCATCGCCGAGGACGGCCGCCGCGCCAAGAACCACCTGCTGGAGGCCAACCTCCGGCTGGTCGTCTCGCTGGCCAAGCGGTACACCGGCCGCGGCATGCTCTTCCTGGACCTGATCCAGGAGGGCAACCTCGGTCTGATCCGCGCGGTCGAGAAGTTCGACTACACCAAGGGCTACAAGTTCTCCACGTACGCCACCTGGTGGATCCGGCAGGCGATCACCCGCGCCATGGCCGACCAGGCCCGCACCATCCGTATCCCGGTGCACATGGTCGAGGTCATCAACAAGCTCGCGCGTGTGCAGCGCCAGATGCTCCAGGACCTGGGCCGCGAGCCCACCCCGGAGGAGCTGGCCAAGGAGCTCGACATGACCCCCGAGAAGGTCATCGAGGTCCAGAAGTACGGCCGTGAGCCGATCTCCCTGCACACCCCGCTGGGCGAGGACGGTGACAGCGAGTTCGGTGACCTCATCGAGGACTCCGAGGCGGTCGTCCCGGCCGACGCCGTGAGCTTCACGCTCCTCCAGGAGCAGCTCCACTCGGTGCTCGACACGCTCTCCGAGCGTGAGGCGGGCGTGGTCTCCATGCGCTTCGGCCTCACCGACGGCCAGCCCAAGACGCTGGACGAGATCGGCAAGGTCTACGGCGTGACGCGTGAGCGCATCCGCCAGATCGAGTCGAAGACGATGTCGAAGCTGCGCCACCCGTCCCGGTCGCAGGTGCTGCGCGACTACCTCGACTAGGGCGTGTTGCGAAAGTAGCGCCGTCCGCCCGCAGGGCGGGGCTTGCGGCGTCTGGTGCACTGCACTCGCTCCGCTCGCTCCGTCTCGGCACATTGATTCGTCCT
>NZ_JBFBJB010000123.1:0-5060 GCF_040685895.1 Streptomyces sp. NPDC088124
GCACCCCGCACCACATCCACCGACAACTCAGCCTCGGCCACCACCACCGTCCCACCATTCAGCAACGGCACCCACACCTCATACGTCGCCGCATCAAACGAATGCGGCGAATGGAACAACACCCGCTCATGCCCACCCGACGACCAACGGGAATCAGCGGCCAACGCCACCACATCCCCATGCGTCACCCCCACACCCTTCGGCACCCCCGACGACCCCGACGTAAACATCACATACGCCAAGGAATCGGACGACAGCCGACCGGACAGCGTCTCGCGCCCCCGCTCGGGCGTTTCCTGCCCCGCCGGCTCCACGGAGACCCGAACCGTCGCCACGCCACCGACCGTGTCCACACTCCGGTCGGTCAGCACCAGCAGAGCGCCGCTCCGCTCCACGACGTCACGCAGTCGCTCCTCCGGATATCCCGCATGCAACGGAACGTACGCACCGCCCGCCTTCAGCACCGCGAGCATCGCCACCACGACGTCGACCGACCGCTCCAGCAGCAGTCCCACGCGGGAGCCCCCTCGGACGCCGTGCGCCGCGAGTGTCCGCGCGAGCTCGTCCGCGCGGACGTCCAACTCGACGTACGTGAGCGAGACTTCGCCGCATTCGACCGCGACCTCGTCCGGCCCGGCGGTGACCTGTCCTGCGAACGCCTCCGGAATGGACACGCGCGGGGCTTCTCCCGGCCCGCGGCTCCACTCGCCGAGCACCTGTGCCCGCTCGGCCGCACTCAGCAGGTCCACGTCCCCGACCGGCGCCTCGGCGTGCTCGATCAGCCGCGTGACCGCGGTCGAGAGCTGGGCCGACAGGCGTTCAGCCGTCGCGAGGTCGAAGAGTGCCGGATCGTAGGCGAGTGTCATGTCCAGCCCGTCACCGACGGCCGCGGCGATCAGCGTCAGGGCATAGTTGGTCGACTCGATGGCCTCTGCCCCGCGGATGCCGATGCCGTGCCGCTCCGCCGCCGCCTCGTCCACGGGGTAGTTCTCGAAGACCACCAGGCTGTCGAAGAGCGAGGCACCCGCCGGCACGTCCGTGTCGATGTCCGACAGCGCCACATACTCGTACCGGCGCGACTCGGCCTGTGCGTCCTGGACCTGTCGCAGCCAGTCCGCGACCGACTGCCCGGGGACGGCCGTGACACGGACGGGGAGGGTGTTGATGAAGAGGCCGAGGATGTCCTCGGCGCCCGGCAGATCCGCCGGGCGGCCGGAGACCGTCGTACCGAACACCACGTCCGACGATCCCGCGTACTGCGCGAGCACCAGCGCCCACGCCCCCTGGACCAGGGCGTTGGCCGTGATCCGGTGGCGGCGTACGAAGCCGTTCACCCGGGCGGACACCGGCTGCTCCAGGGTCACCGGGACCCGGGCGCTCGACTGCCCGCGCCGGGCCTGCTCGGGCACCCGGTCGTACGGCAGCGGCACCGGCTCCTCGAAGCCGGCCAGCACTCCACGCCAGTAGGCACCGCCCGCCGCCCGGTCCTGCTCCGTGAGCCACCGGACGTAATCGCCGAACGCACCCCGTGAGACGGGAGGTTCGGCCGCCGTTCCGTCGAGGAGCGCGTACTCGGCCAGCACGTCCGAGAGGAACGCGGAGGTGCTCCAGCCGTCGAGGAGAAGGTGGTGGAAGGTCCACACCACGCGGACCGTGCCGTCCGAGGTACGGGCCAGGGCGACCCGCATCAGCGGCGCGGAGGTCAGTTCGATACCGCGGGCCCGGTCCGCCCGGAGGAAGTCCCCCAGCAGGGGCCCCTGTTCGGCGTCATCGGCGCCCGTCCAGTCCAGGTGGAGCATGGGCACGGTGACCCGGCGATGCACCACCTGGACCGGCTCACCGACCGCCTCCCACTCCAGTGACACACGCAGGGCGTCCGAGCGGTCCACGGTCCGCTGCCAGGCGCTCGCCAGCCGGTCGGAGTCCGTGATCCCGTCCAGGGTGAAGGCGAACTGCTCCACGTACGCGGGGGAATCGGGCTCCGCCAAGGCGTGGAAGAGCATGCCCGACTGGAGGGGCGTCAGCGGATAGACGTCCTCGATGTCCTGAGCGGCGCGGCCGTTGCCCCGTACGATCCGGTCCACCTCGGACTGCGTCAGCCGCGCCAAGGGGAAGTCCGACGGCGAGCAGCCGCCCGCTTCCGGCTCGGCGCAGTGGGTCACGAAGGCGCTGAGCTGGGCGGCGAAGTCGTCCACCAGGGCCTGGACCGTCTCCTCGCGGTGCAGGCCGGCCGAGTAGTGCCACGAGAAGACGAGCCGGCCGTCGAGGAGTCCTGCCGTGATGTCGAGGAGGTGGGGACGGTTCTCCCGAGTGCTGTGCTCGCCCCCGGGGTTGAGGGTGGTCGAGCGGTACCAGTCGTCCGCGCCGCCGCCCGCCGCCATGTCGAGTCGGCCGAGGTAGTTGAAGCTGATCAGGGGATGAGGGTGCTCGGCGAAGACATCGCCCAGATAGCGCAGCGCTCCGTACCCCACACCGCGGTCGGGAACGGCGCGCAGCTGCTCCTTCACCGAGGTGACGGCCGCTCCCCAGTCGCCCCCGTCGGGCAGGGCGAGGGCGACCGGGTAGATGGAGGTGAACCAGCCGGCCGTACGGGTCAGATCGATGTCGTCGAAGATCTCCTCGCGGCCGTGGCCCTCCAGATTGACTGCTGTCCGGTGCTGCCCCGTCCACGTACGCAGGGTGCGCGCCAGGGCCGTCAGGAGTACGTCGTTGATCTGGGTGCGGTAGACGGCGGGGACCCGCTGGAGGAGGTCCTCCGTCACCTCCTGTGTGAGTCCGCCGGAGACGACCGCCTGCGCCGCGACGGTGTTGTCGCCGTCCGGACGGTCGACCGGTACGGCCGTCTCCGCGCCCTCCAGAACGGAGTTCCAGTACGGGATCTGGGCGTCGAAGCCACCGGTCGCCGTGTGCGCGGCGAGCCGCGCCGCCCACTGCTGCACGGAGGAGGTCTTCGGCCGCGGAACCGCAGGGGCGCAGGCCGCGGCGCGGGCGTAGCCGGACCTGAGGTCTTCGAGGAGGATGCGCCAGGTCACGCCGTCCACAAGAAGGTGATGGGCGACGATGAGCATCCGTACGGTCCGGTCCGCCTCGTCGGCGCCTTGCGTGCCCACGAGGACACGGAACAGCGGGCCGCTGTCCTCCAAGCTGAAACCGGCCTGCGCCGCGTCCTTCAAGCCCTGCCAGGTCGCTGTCTGCGAGCAGGCGGCTCGGGCTTCGGATTCGGCTTCGGCTTCGGCTTCGGCGAGGTCGTGAACCGTCAGGATGCCGTCGAGGTCGGCCACAGGGACCATCCGTCCCGCGCGCTGCCCGTCCGGCCCCTCGGTGAACGTCATCCGCAGGACGTCGTGCTGAACGAGCAGCCCGCGCACCGCCTCGCGGAGAGCCGACAGGTCGGTGTCCGCCGGGAGTTCGACCTCCATGGACATGTTGAAGTGGGCGGGGTCGACGGTGTGCGTGGCGAAGAACCACTCACGGACAGGTGTCGGGCCCACCTCGCCCGACACCACACCCTGGTCCGCCGACACCGCGGTGACGGACCCGGTCGTCCCGGCCCCCGCGGCGAGCGCGGAGACGGTCTGGCGGGCGAAGACGTCACGGGAGGAGAGTTCGAAGCCGGCCTGCCGGGCCCGGGAGACGACCTGGATGCTCAGGATCGAGTCGCCGCCGAGGGAGAAGAAGTTGTCGTCGACCCCGACGCGTTCCACTCCGAGGATCTCGGCCCAGATCTCCGTGAGGGCACGCTCGGCCTCGGTCCGCGGGGCGACGTACGCGTCCACGGGCTCGTCGGAAGGGACGGGAAGCGCTCTGCGGTCGACCTTGCCGCTGGCGTTCACCGGCAGCGCGTCCAGCACCACGAAGACCGAAGGCACCATGTACACCGGCAGTTCACGCGCCGCGAAGTCCCGCAGCCCGTCCGCATCGACGCCGCCCATGCCGATGCCGTCCGCGTCGCCGCCGTCCGCGGCACCCGCGGCGGGCACGACGTAGGCGACGATCCGCTTCGCCCCCGGACGGTCCTCACGCACCATCACCGAGACCTGGCCCACCGCGTCGTGCCGCCCGACCACCGCCTCGATCTCACCCAGCTCGATGCGCAGACCGCGCACCTTCACCTGATCGTCGCCACGGCCCACGTACTCCAGCTGGCCGTCCTCCCGCCAGCGCACCACATCGCCCGTCCGGTACAGCCGGCCTCCCGAACCGAACGGGTCGGCCACGAATCGCCCGGCGGTCAACCCACCACGCCCGTGATAGCCCCGTGCCAGCCCCACGCCCGCCACGTACAGCTCGCCGGGCACGCCCACCGGCACCCGCCGCAGCCAGCCGTCCAGCACCGCGACCCGCGCGCCGCCCACCGGGACACCGATCGGCGGGACCGCGCCCGGCACCGCACCACCGGGGAGTTCCCCGCTGATCGACGCCGCGATGGTCACCTCCGTCGGGCCGTACGCGTTGAACATCCGGCGCCCCGGCGACCACCGCTCGACCAGCCCCGCGCCCAACGCCTCGCCGCCCGACACCAGCGCCTTGAGCGCCGGCAGCTCGCCCGCCGGAACGCTTCCCAGCACGGTCGGCGGCACCAGGGCGTGCGTCACTTCCTCGCCCGCGAGTACGTCGAACAACTCGCGCCCCGCCAGGGCCCGGCCGCCCTCCGGAACGACCAGTGTCCCGCCGCCGCCCAGCGCCATCAGCAGCTCCATCACGGAGGCGTCGAAGCCCGCCGACGCCAGCTGCAGCACCCGCGACGAGCCGTCCAGCCCGAAACGCTCCACGACGGCGGCGACAAAGCCCGCCACGCCCGCGTGCGACACCACCACACCCTTGGGCACACCTGTCGACCCGGACGTGTAGATCACGTACGCGGCGGACAGCAGGGACACCACCGGGACGGCACCCGCACCGGGCCCCGTCCCCACACCGGACCCGGGGGCCGCATCGGACGCCGCGGCGAGGGCCGGCAGCCCTGCCAGCCATTCCTCCGTCACCACCAGCGTCACCCCGCTGTCCGCCCGCACGAACTCCGCCCGCTCCACCGGCCACTCCGGATCCAGCGGCACATA
>NZ_JBFBJB010000124.1:0-4965 GCF_040685895.1 Streptomyces sp. NPDC088124
AGTCGCCGACCGCCCCTCCAACTCACCCAGAAACCACAACCGCTGCTGCGCAAACGACACCGGCACCACCTCGGGCCGTACCATCGCCACCAGCGCGGGACGTGCCGCATCCGAATCAGTCAGCCGCTGCGCGAGTCCGGCCACGGTCGGCGCCTCGAACAGCGCCCGCATCGCGACCTCCACCCCCAGATCCGTCCGGATCCGGTTGGTCAGCTGCACCGCGAGCAGTGAGTGGCCGCCCAGCTCGAAGAAGTTGTCCTCCACCCCGACCACAGGCAATCCCAGGACCTCGGCGAATACCGAGCACAGAAGCTCCTCCCGCACCGTCACCGGCCCCCGCCGATCATCGGTCGGCCGGTAGTCCGGAGCGGGCAGGGCCCTGCGGTCCAGCTTGCCGTTCACCGTCAGGGGCAGAGCCTCCAGCACCACCAGCGCCGACGGCACCATGTACTCCGGCAGCACACCCTGCAGATGCCCACGTACTACGGCAAGGTCCACACCCTCCGGACCGCCCGCCGGGACGAGATAGCCGACCAGACGCCTGTCACCGGGGCGGTCCTCACGCACCACCACCGCCGCCCCGGCCACGGACCGATGTGCGCTCAGCGCCGCCTCGACCTCACCCAACTCGATCCGGAAACCACGCACCTTCACCTGATCATCCGTACGGCCCAGATACTCCAACTGCCCGTCGGCGTTCCACCGGGCCAGGTCGCCGGTACGGTACATCCGCTCACCCGAAGTGAACGGGTTGGCCACAAACCGCTGCGCGGTCAACCCCGGCCGGTCCAGATAGCCACGGGCCAACTGCACACCGGCCAGATACAACTCACCCGCGACACCCACCGGAACCGGACGCAACGCCGCATCCAGTACATAGACCCGGGTGTTGGGGACGGGCGTGCCGATGTGCGGGGTGTTGTGGTCGTGCGCGGACAGGGGGTTGGTGGTGGTGGCGCAGACGGTGGACTCCGTCGGCCCGTAAGCGTTGATGAGACGGCGGCCGTCGGCCCAACGGGTGGCCAGACCCTGGTTCAGGGCTTCGCCTGCCGTGACGAGTGTGGTGATCGACGGCAGACTGTCCGGTTCCAGGAGAGCCAGTACGGCTGGGGGCAGGGTGGCGTGGGTGACCGACCGCTTCGCGACCAGGCGGACGAGCGCCTGGCCCGGCAGCAGGTCCTGCGGCGCGGCCAGGACGAGGCAGGCACCGTTGCACAGGGCCATCACCACCTCCCAGATCGCCGCGTCGAAGCTCGCCGAGGCGAACTGCAGCACCCGGCTCCCCACGGTGATCGCGAACTCCGCCGCCTGCACGGTGGCCAGGCTCGGCAGTCCCTGGTGAGTGACGGCCACACCCTTCGGCCGTCCGGTGGAGCCGGAGGTGTAGATGACGTAGGCGGGGTGGGCGGGCAGCAAGGCGGCGCGGCGCTCGGTGTCGGCGAGGTCGGTGTCCTGGAGGTCCGCGAGTGCGGCCGTGGTCCGCGGGTCGTCGACAGCCAGGTGTGACAGCTCTCCGCCCGTGAGGCAGGAGGCCAGATCCGCGCTGGTGAGCACCAGGAGAGGCTGGGCATCGGTGAGGACGTACGTGATCCGCTCGGCGGGATAGTCCGGGTCAACAGGCACATACGCACCCCCGGCCTTGACCACCGCAAGCAGAGCGACCACCAGATCGACCGACCGGTGCATCATCACCGCAACCAGCGACTCCGGCCCCACACCCCGAACAATCAGCAACCGCGCAAGACGGTTCGCACGCTCGTTGAGCTCCGCATAACTCAGTTCGACGTCCTCGAAGACCACGGCGGTCGCGTCGGGGGTACGAGCGGTCTGGGCCTGGAACAGCTCCGGCAACGTCACGGCAGGCACATCGCGGGCGGTGTCGTTCCACTCGACCAGGACCCGGTGCCGCTCCGCGCGATCGAGCACGTCCACCGTGCTGATCTGCTGGTGCGGCGCTGTTTCCAGGGCGGTGACGATGCCTTCGGCGGCGGTATGGACCATGGCGCACAGCGCTTCACCCGAGACGGGTTCGGCGACCTGCACGGTGAGGGTGAATCCGTCACCGGCGTCGTCGACGTTCAGCCCGATCGGGTAGTTCGTCCGCTCCTGGTCGTACAGCACCTCGATGCCGTCAAGGCTGCTGTCCGTCCCTGGCTCAGCGCTCCTGGAGTGCCGGTAATTGAACAGGGAGGTGAACAGCGGGGTGTCCGCCTTGATACCGCTGGCCTGTCGGGCCAGTTTCAAAGGTGCGTGTTCGTGGACGAGCAGGTCCGCCAGCTGGTTCTGCACCGACCGGACGGTGTCCATCACCTGCGCGCCGTGAGTCCGCACCCGTACCGGCAGGGAGTTGATGAACAGGCCCAGAACACGGTCCGCGCCGCTTCCCGCGGCCATGCGGCCGAACAGGACGGTACCGAAGACGACGTCGTCCCGGCCCGCGGTGGCCGCCAGGACCCGCGCCCACACCACGTGCAGAATCGTGGCCGGGCTCACGCCCAGCCGGCGTGACTGGTCCCGCAGTCGCCGCGCGAGTTCCGTATCCATCACGCGACGGAACTCCGTCACGCCGGTGCCGTCGCCGCGGACGTCGAGCAGACCGAATGGCGCGGTCGGCTCGGTCACGTCCCCCAACAGGGTGGAGAAGTAACTCCGGTGCTCCTCCTGCGCCACCCGCAGACGGGCCTGGGCAACGAAGTTCCGGAACGGCAAGGGCGCGGGCAGGGTGTCCTCGCGGCCCTCGATGAACGAGCGCACCTCCCCCAGCAGCACATCCAGGGTGGTGTGGTCCGCGATCAGGTGATGGGCCTGAACGAGCGCGAGCCACTGACCGTTCACCGGGTCGGTCGCCGTGTACACGCGGATCAGCGGCGCCCGGCCGATGTCCATCGAGCCAGGACACGCGGCCAGCATCCGGCCGGTCACCTCGTCGTCGGGCCCCTCGGGCAGGTCGACGCTCTCCACCGGGATGACAGCCCGGCGCACCACCACCTGGACCGGCTCGCGCAGTCCTTCCCACAGCACAGCGGTCCGCAGGATGTCATGCCGGTCCACGACCTTCTGCAGCGCGTCCACAAACCCGTCGAGCCGCTGCCGGGAGTCGAACCCCAACAGCACCGGCAGCACATACACATCGGCCCCGTCACCGGAGTCGCCCATCAGGTGGTGGAAGAGGATTCCTTCCTGCAGCGGAGCCAGCGGGTACACGTCGGCCACGTTGCCCGCTCCGCCGGGAACCCGGGCCACGATCCGGTCGGTCTCCCCGCGGGTCAGATCCACCAGGGGAAGCATGTCGGGAGAGATGGCCGGGGCGTTGTCCGGAATCCGGTTCTCCGGCACCGCCACCTCGGCCCGGCCGTCCGACGCGGCCAGTCCGGCAGCCGTCGGCGCGGCGAACAACGACCGCACATCGACCGATATCCCCCGGGCACGCAGCAGCTCCACCACCCGTACCGCGAGCAGTGAGTGGCCGCCCAGCTCGAAGAAGTTGTCCTCCACCCCGACCGTGGACAGGCCCAGGACCTCGGCGAACACGGTGCACAGGATCTCCTCCTGCACCGTTGCCGGCCCCCGCCGATCATCGGTCGGCCGGTACTCCGGGGCGGGCAGGGCCTTCCGGTCCAGCTTGCCGTTCGCCGTCAGCGGCAGAGCCTCCAGGACCACGAGCGCGGACGGCACCATGTGCTCCGGCAGCTTCGCGCCCAGGTGGGCGCGCAGGGCAGCGGTATCGACACCGTCCGTGTGACCGGTGACGGGAACGAGATAGCCGACCAGACGCTTGTCACCGGGACGGTCCTCACGCACCACCACCACCGACCGGGCCACATCCGGGTGCCCGGTCAGTACGGCCTCGACCTCACCCAACTCGATCCGGAAACCCCGGACCTTCACCTGATCATCGGTCCGCCCGAGGTATTCGAGCCGGCCCTCGGCGTTCCACCGGGCCAGGTCACCGGTGCGGTACATCCGCTCACCCCGACCACCGAACGGACTCGCGACGAACCGCTGCGCGGTCAACCCCGGCCGGTCCAGATAGCCACGGGCCAGGCCCGCACCGGCGACGTACAGCTCACCCGCGACACCCACCGGAACCGGCCGCAACGCCGCATCCAGTACATAGACCTGGGTGTTGGGGACGGGCGTGCCGATGTGCGGGGTGTTGTGGTCGTCGGCGGACAGGGGGTTGGTGGTGGTGGCGCAGACGGTGGACTCCGTCGGTCCGTAAGCGTTGATGAGACGGCGGCCGTCGGCCCAACGGGTGGCCAGACCCTGGTTCAGGGCTTCGCCGCCGCTGAGGAGGGTCGTGATCGACGGCAGACTGCCCGGTTCCAGGAGAGCCAGTACGGCGGGCGGCAGGAGTGCGTGCGTAACCGACCGCTCCGCGACCAGGCGGACGAGCGCCTGGCCCGGCAGCAGGTCCTGCGGCGCGGCCAGGACGAGGCAGGCACCGTTGCACAGGGCCATCACCACCTCCCAGATCGCCGCGTCGAAGCTCGCCGAGGCGAACTGCAGCACCCGGGTACCCGCTGTGATCGCCAATTCCTCCGCCTGCACGGTGGCCAGGCTCGGCAGTCCCTGGTGAGTGACGGCCACACCCTTCGGCTGCCCGGTGGAGCCGGAGGTGTAGATGACGTAGGCGGGGTGGGCGGGCAGCAAGGGGGCGCGGCGCTCGGTGTCGGCGGGGTCGGTGTCCCGGAGGTCCGCGAGTGCGGCGGTGGTGCTGGGGTCGTCGACGGCCACGTACGGCGGGTGCCGGTCGGTGAGGCGGGAGGCCAGGCCCGCGCTGGTGAGCACCAGGAGGGGCTGGGCGTCGGTGAGGACGTAGGCGATCCGCTCGGCGGGATAGTCCGGGTCAACAGGCACATACGCGCCCCCGGCCTTGACCACCGCAAGCAGAGCGACCACCAGATCGACCGACCGGTGCATCATCACCGCGACCAGCGACTCCGGCCCCACACCCCGATCCAT
>NZ_JBFBJB010000125.1:0-4597 GCF_040685895.1 Streptomyces sp. NPDC088124
ATCGAGCAGCCGCCCGATCATGTACAGGTTCTCCCAGCCGGAGAGCTTCTCGTCGACCGAGGCGTACTGGCCGGTGAGGCCGATCTTGCGGCGCATCGGCCTCGTCACACGAGGCCGACCCACACCTCACACCACACTCTTTTGATACTGTGCGACACGTAAATGAAACCAAAAACACAGCTAAATAAACACTTATCACCGGCGCAAGTAGCGGAATGGGAGCGGCAGCAGCGCGGCATCTGTCGCAACACGGACACCAGGTGGTCCTCCTGGGGCGCTCCCCGGGAAAGAGAGGCAAGCTAGCCTCCCGTTTTCGCTTCGCGTGGCTGAGCTGGTCGGATCGTGGTGAAGCAGTGGTTTCGGTTGCTCGTGGCTGGGTGGGCATGGCCGGGGCCCGACGTGCGGGTCGGGTGCTCCAGGGGTTCCTCGGGTCGTGGGTGGTCAGGGCGGTGCCGCGGTTCAGGTGGCTGGCCGTGGCAGGGCTGTGAGGCGGGCGAATGCGTTGGTCGGCTCGTTTCGCCAGGGTCGGGTCGTGGAGATCCGCAGGTGCAGGCGGCGACCGTCTCGGGTGATGCGGGCAGCTGTGTGCAGCAGCCGGTAGCGGAGCTTCTTCGGTTCGGCGGTGGCCAGTTCGCCTTCCAGCAGGAGCGTGCGCATCCAGGCGAGCAGGTCGAGGGCGATCAGGGACAACTACCAGCCACGCTTGGCTGATGGCGGAGTGGCGTGAGGGAAAGCGGCCGAAGCTGGTGGTTTTGCCGCAGCGGATGCGGTCTTCGACGCGCGCGTGCGCGCGGTGGCGGGCCTCCAGGTGCTGCAGGGAGCCCTGGCCGTAGGGGGTGTCGGTGAGGAAGACCTGGTGGCGTATGCCCTCGTCCAGGTCGAACAGGGACAACTGGGCGCCGGGGTGCGGTCGCTCGCGGCGGACGGTGATCCGTGTGCCGTCGGGGTAGCCGGACAGGTCGACCATGCCGGTCAGCTCGGCGGCCTCCGCTCCTTGGCGCAGGGAGCCGTCTTGCTTCCAGCGCGGGGTGCCAGACGCGTTCGGGCAGGGCTCGGATCGCCCGGCGGACCGGCTCGGTGACGGCGTATCCCACGGAGAAGAATGTGCGGATGCCCCGTGAGCGCAGGTTACGCAGGTGAGCCAGGAACACCTTGGTTCCTCCTGCGCTGTGGGCCTTGACCCCGGATGCTGGACACGGGGTTATGCGGCTTGGGGAAGTGTAGTTGAGGGTTCGAAGAAGGTGCTCTCGTAGGCGATCGGGGAACGTTGTCCGCCGAGCTGCCGACGGCGCTCATGCTCCTGGTCACCCCGGCCTGCTCGCAGGCGTCGGCGAAGGCGGCACTCGTGTACTGGGAGCCGTGATCGGTGTGCATGATGGCGCCCTTCAGGCTGCCGCGGGTCCGCTCGGCCGCCGCCAGGGCGTCGACGACGAGTTCGGCCCTCATGTGGTCGGCGATCGCCCAGCCCGCCAGCCGGCGGGAACACAGATCGATGACCGTCGCCAGATAGAGCGGCTTCGTGCCGGCCACGGGCAAGTAGGTGATGTCGCCGACGTACTTGGTGTTGGGCTCCTTCGCGGTGAAGTCGCGTCCGATCAGGTCGGTGGCCTTCATGGCGGCCGGGTCCGCGATCGTGGTGCGGTGCTTCCTGCGCAGCCGCAGGCCCGCGATCCCGATGGTCCGCATGACCCGGGCGACCCGTTTGTGGTTCACGCGCTCGCCGTCCTCGCGGAGCTCGGCGGTGATCCTGGGGACGCCGTAGGTACCGTCCGAGTCGTGGTGGACGGTGCGTATCCGCCGCGCGAGCTGGTCGTCGGCGGCCTGCCGGGCGGCCCGCGCGGGAGCGGTCCGCAGCCAGTAGTAGAAGCTGGACCGGGCGATCCCGAGGATGCTGCACAACCGCTTCACGCCGTAAGGGCGCTGGTGGTCGGAGACGAACTGGAAGCGGTTCACCAGCGCGTCTCCGTCGCGAAATACCGGGCCGCCTTGCGGAGAATGTCGCGCTCCTCCTCCAGTTCGCGGATCCTCTTCCGCGCGGCGGCGAGCTCCGCTTCTACCGGGCCGGGGGCCTGGGCAGGCGCCGTCACAGGCGTCGTGGAGTGAGCACCGGAGCGTCGTCCGTCGTCGGCCCGGATCCAGTTGCGCAGCGTCTCGGTGTTCACTCCGAGGTCCTCGGCGACTGACTTGATCGTCGCTCCCGGCCGCGATCGGTACAACGCGACCGCGTCCGCTTTGAACTCGGCGGGATAGTGCTTCATAGCCATCTGTGCAGGACTCCGTATCCACCCGGACCATCAAGATCCAAGTGTCTCTGGTGTCCAGCATCCGGGGTCAACGCCCCCCTCGGCGCGTCGTACGAGCTGTACATCCACGAGGTGATCGTCGAGGGGCGCACGGCAGCCACCCGGTACACCATCGGCACACCCATGCTGTGGCAGGTGCAGAGCGCGATACCATGTGACTCTTCGCCGAACTGGCTGAGGACGGGCGGGTGGCGAGCACCACCGGCTTCTCCTCCAGCCGGCCCGGCTGGTCCGGGCCGGGCGCCGAGGACCTCTTCGACTCCGCGGCCCGCCCCGCACCGGGTTCCGCGCCTGCCGCGCCACCCGCGGCCCGGGCCGAGCCCACACCCGCCCAGGACCCCGTGCACTATCTGCGGACGTACGAGCGGAAGGCGCTGTCCGAACCCGACGAGGTCTGGGTCGGCGAAGGGGACGAGAGTCCACAGGCCCCGGCGCACATCATCATCGCCAAGGGCCATGGGAAGAGCCGTGCGCCCCACCCATGGGCTACCGAGACCGCGACCTGGGGCCACGCAGGGAAGAGGCCGCCTGATACTCGACAGCCGGCTCAGCGGACCTCTGGTGTGGGCGGGGGCGTATTTCACCGCGGTGTCCGGGTGGAGGCCGAGCGAACGGAGGCGATGGACCGGAGCGGCCGTCTGGCCAGCCTTCGTCAGGCATGTGGTCGGCCCTCGCCTGACGCGGTACATCAGCCCGATCCGTCCTCGAACTGGGCGCGCAAGGAGTTGGCTCATACGCGGCCGGGCCGGATGGTATGCGATCTCGCGCATGCGCAGCACTCGGGTCACTCCGTGTCGCACCCGCTCCCAGTCGAACAGGTGAGCGACAATGGGCGGTATAGACACCGCCCCCTCCCGCAGACCCGTCGCACCCGTGTGCCCGCCCGAGCAGGTCGGCCCGTGTGCCCGTTGCCACCAACCCACCCACCGCTACGGCCACGGCGCCAACCCGCTCTGTCCCACGTGCCGTGAGCGGCTGAGAAAGAGCCAGGAGCAGCCCATACGGGCCTGACACGTCGCAGGAGGCCGGAGGGGCCCGAACCACCCCTACCCGCACGCGAGTCAGGCAGCTACTCGGCGCGGGTCAGCACCTCGTGCGCGCCGCACACGTCGCACGCTTCGGCCGCCGGACCGATCTCGATCACGCGCCGTGCCTGGGCGGTGTAACGCTGCTCCTGATGACGCAATCGCTGAGACATGTCGCGGCCTTCACCTCGTCGTGCAGGCCGGCGGGGAACCCGCCTGCGCCGAGTGCGCAGGCGTGGAGGAGGGCGCGGCAGTCCTGCTTCTCGCGGTCGGTCGCGAGGGCGGTGAACGAGGGGTGCGCGAGGATCTCGCGGGCCGCGTACCCGTCGGTTGTCTCCGTTGCACGGCGGTGAAGTTCCTCGACGACCCGGCGCGCGGCCGGGTCGTCGGCGGAGGGGATCGTGTCCAGCACGGTGAGGCCGAGCCTGGTGTTGAAGACGGTCATGCCGTGTTCGTCTGGACGGACAAGGTAGGTGGTCACCAGGTCAAGCAGGTGGCGTTGGATTGGTCGGCCGGCTGCCCGGCGGGTCAGTACGGTCAGGCATCTGGTGACGGCGTCTTCCCATGGCTCTCCGGGCTCCGTGCGGGCCAGGAGGTCCTCGGCGGAGGGAGTGTCACCCGCGGTGAGAGCGGCGAGGACGGCGACCTGGCGGCCGTCGAGCATCCGCCGTCCGACGCCGCGGTGCGTCTCGATGTGGGCGAGGGCTTCGGCCCAGCGGCCGGCAGTCGTCAGGGTTCGTGTCCCGTCAGCGAGCAGGACCCGCCACAGCCAGGAGCGGACCTCTTGGCGGTCCTCGGCGCTCACGGTCAGGTCGGCCGGTATGGTGATGCCCTCGAACTGCGCCCGGGCCCCGGTGTTGACGGCGTCGTACAGGGCGAGTAGACGCTGGCGGCCGTCATCGGCGTGCCCGGCGCGGATCTGGAGGCGTGCGAGGTTGACGACGGGTTCGAGTGCCCGGATTGCGGTCATCCCCGGCAGGGGGCAGGCGTGGAGGTAGGCGGCGGCGTGCTGGTGGCACATCTCGCGGGCCAGTTGGGGCAGGCTGAGGTCGGAGGCGACGCGCCGCCTGCCCGCGCTCTCGCGCCGGAGGGTCAAGGACCGGCCGTTGCTGCCCCGCGAGGTCGACGCCGAGCTGGTGCCCGCCATGTGGAAGCGGGCGGTGTTCTCCAACATCAAGCTGCCCCAGGGTGCGGTCGACCGGGACGCGTACGTGGTGTGCGTGCTGGAGCAACTGCACCGCGCGCTGAACCGGCGCGACGTGTTCGCCG
>NZ_JBFBJB010000126.1:0-4589 GCF_040685895.1 Streptomyces sp. NPDC088124
TATGTGCCGCTGGATCCGGAGTGGCCGGTGGAGCGGGCGGAGTTCGTGCGGGCGGACAGCGGGGTGACGCTGGTGGTGACGGAGGAATGGCTGGCGGGGTTGAGCCCCGAGGGTGTTCCTGAAGGCGATTCGGGTGTGGTGGCGCCCCGGGTGTCCGTGCCGCTGTCGTCCGCGGCGTATGTGATCTATACGTCGGGTTCGACGGGGGTGCCGAAGGGCGTGGTGGTGTCCCACCTGGGCGTGGCGGGGTTTGTCGCCGCGGTGGTGGAACGCTTCGGGCTGGATGGCGGGTCGCGGGTGCTGCAGCTGGCGTCGGCCGGTTTCGACGCGTCGATGATGGAGCTGCTGATGGCGTTCGGCGGCGGAGGGACACTGGTGGTCCCCGAGGGCGGCCGGGCGTTGGTGGGGCGGGAGCTGTTCGACGTGTTGGCGGGGGAGCGGGTGACGCACGCGCTGGTGCCGCCGACGGTGTTGGGAAGCGTTCCGGCGGGTGACCTGCCGGGGCTCCGGGTGCTGGTGTCGGGCGGAGAGGCGCTGGGTGCGGGGCTGGTCGAGCGGTGGTCGCCGGGGCGCCGGATGTTCAACGCGTACGGTCCGACGGAGGTGACGATCGCCGCTTCGTTCAGTGGGGTGTTGTCGGGCGACGGGGGTGTGCCGCCGATCGGTGTTCCGGTGGGCGGCGCACGGGTGGCGGTGCTGGACGGCTGGCTGCGTCGGGTGCCGGTCGGAGTGGTGGGTGAGCTGTATGTGGCGGGCGTGGGGCTGGCACGGGGCTATCACGGTCGTGCGGGGCTGACGGCCGGTCGCTTCGTGGCGGATCCGTTCGGTTCGGGCGGGCGGGTGTACCGGACGGGCGACCTGGTGCGGTGGCGTGAGGACGGCCAGTTGGAGTTCGTGGGGCGGGTCGACGACCAGGTGAAGGTGCGTGGTCTGCGGATCGAGCTGGGTGAGGTCGAGGCCGTGGTGGGGCGCCATGGTGCGGTCGGCCAGGTGTCGGTGGTGGTGCGTGAGGACCGTCCGGGCGTGAAGCAGCTCGTCGCGTATGTGGTGCCGGCCGGCCCACAGGGAGCCGACGGCGTGGAGGGCGCTGACGGCGTGGATGTGGGAGGACTGCGGGAGTTCGTCGCGGGTGAGTTGCCGGTGTACATGGTGCCGTCGGCGTTCGTGGTGCTGGACACGCTGCCGGTGAACGCCAGTGGCAAGGTCGACCGCGCAGCCCTGCCCGCCCCGGAATCCGGGTCGGCCGCCGGGTACACGGCTCCTCGTACGGACACGGAGCTGGCGCTCTGCGAGATCTGGGCCGAAGTGCTCGGACTTGAGCGGGTCGGCGTGGACGACAACTTCTTCTCCCTGGGCGGTGATTCGATCCTGAGCATCCAGGTCGTCTCCCGGGCCCGGCAGGCCGGCTTCGAGCTCTCCTCCCGTGACATCTTCGCCCGTCAGACCGTCTCCGCCCTCGCCGCCGCGGTGAGCGTGATCGGGACGGGCCCCGCTGTGCTGGCGGAGCAGGGCACGGTGTCGGGCGAGGTCGGCACGACCCCCATCCGGGAGTGGTTCTTCGCCCACCACCCGGTGGCGCCCGAGCACTTCAACATGGCGATGGAGTTCACCCCCGCCCCCGGCACGACGCCGGACACCCTTCGGCATGCGCTGGCCGCCGTACTGGCCCACCACGACGCGTTGCGGACCGTCTTCGTACGGACCGAGCACGGAGAGTGGACCGGACGGATCCAGCAGCAGCTCGATCTCGACGAAGTGTTTACGGTGCACGAGCTGCCCGGAGAACAGGGGGACGCCGGTGCCCACGTCGATGCCGATGCCGCTGCCGTCTGGCGGGAGCTGACCGGGCGGGCGCAGGCCGGGTTCGACCTGGCGCGTGGCCCGCTGGTGCGGGTGCTCGTCGGCGTCCCGGCCGGCGGTGCCGTCCACGTGGCCCGCGTCCTCGTCGCCGTGCACCACCTGATGATGGACGGGGTGTCCTGGCGCATTCTGCTGGAGGACCTGGCCACTGCCCATGCCCAGGTCTGCGCGGGCCGCCCCGTCGACCTCGGGGTGAAGACCACCTCCGTACGGCAGTGGGCGAAGCGCCTCACCGAGCACACCGAGCGCGGTGGCTTCGAGGCCGAGCGCGACCACTGGCGGTCGGTTGCCGAGCACGCGCACAACGGGGCCGTACCCCTCGACGTCCCGGACGGGGACAGCACCGTGGCGGCTCAGGAGACGGTCTGCGTGGCGCTCGACCGCGAGCAGACGCGAGCGCTGCTCCACGCGATCCCGCCGGTGTACCGCACGCAGGTGAACGACGTCCTGCTGACGGCGCTCGCCCGGACGCTGCGTACCTGGACCGGCCACGACCGGATCGCCGTGGATCTGGAGGGGCACGGCCGCGAGGACATCTTCGACGACATCGATCTGACCCGCACCGTCGGCTGGTTCACCACGATGTACCCGATCGCTCTCGCCCTCCCCGAGGATGACGACTGGGGCGCGGCCGTCAAGGCGGTGAAGGAGCAGCTGCGTGCGGTCCCGGCGCGCGGCATCGGCTACGGCGCACTGCGCCACCTTGCGGAGGGCTCCGCCTCCGACTCAGCCTCGACCTCGATCCCCGCCTCGGCCTCGGCTTCGAAGGACACCGATGGGGGCACTGGTGGAGCAGACCCGCAGATCAGCTTCAACTATCTCGGCCGGCTCGACGGCCTGACGAGCAACCAGGACCTCTACCGGTCGATGAGGATGAACCCGGGCGGTGAGTTCAGCCCCGCCGAGGCCCGACCGCACGAGGTGGACGTGATCGGGGAGGTACGGGACGGACGGCTCATCCTGACCTGGTCGTACTCCGGCGCCCGGCACCATCGGAGCACCATCGAACGCCTGGCCGCCGGCATGGCCGGCGAACTGGACGCCTTCCTGCGCCACTGCACCGAGCCCGGAGCCGGCGGCCGTACCCCCTCCGATTTCCCGCTCGTCACGCTTTCCCAGCACGAGGTGGACCACCTTCTCCACGGCGAGGCCGTCGATGCCGGCGAGGACATCGAGGCCGTGGAGGACATCTACCCGCTGACGGCGCTCCAGGCCGGCATGGTCTTCCACGCCTTGGCCGAACCCGACTCACCCTCCTACCTCGAACAGTTCTCCTTCGCACTTCACGGCGCGTACGACATCGACGCCCTCCGCATGGCCTGGCAGGGGACGGTGGAGAGTGCGGACGCCTTGCGCGTCTCCCTCGCCTGGCGGGGAATCGGCCGGCCCGTACAGTTGGTACACCGCCGGGTCACGCTGCCCGTGCGGACGCTGGACTGGTCGGACCTGGCCGCCGCCGAGCGCGAGGCCGCGCTGCGCCTGCTGTTGGAGGAGGACCGGGCGCGCGGTATCGACCTGGAGGTCGCGCCGCTGATGCGGCTCACACTGATCCGGCTCTCGCCCGACGCCGTCAGGGTGGTGTGGACCTTCCACCATCTCCTGCTGGACGGCTGGAGCACGGCCGCGCTTCTCTCCGACCTGATCACCGCGTACGTGGCCCTCACCGGCTCTGACGGACGGAGTGGTGGGGACACCGGCGAGCCGGGCGACCGGGCGCACTCGGTGGACAGGGGGGACCGGGCGCCCTTCCGGGACTATCTGGAGTGGCTCGTCGCACGCGACGCATCGGCCGGCCGGGCCTACTGGAAGGAGCGACTGACCGGCTTCACGGAGCCGACGGCCCTGCCGTACGACCACGCGCCGCAGGGCAGGGCGAGCCACGGCCGGTCGACGGCACGGGTCTCGCTCGAAGCGTCCGAGACGCTGTCGACACGGGTCACCGGCTTCGCCCGGCAGAACGGCCTCACGGTGAACGCACTGGTCCAGGGGGCGTGGGCGCTGGTACTCGCGCAGTACGCGGGATCGTCGGACGTGGTGTTCGGTACGACGGTCTCCGGCCGCCCGGCGGATCTGCCGGGCGCCGAGGACATCCTCGGCCTCTTCATCAACACGCAACCGGTCCGTGTACGGGTCGACCCCTGCCTGACCGTGTCGGACTGGCTCCGCGACCTCCAGGCCGCCCAGGTCGAGGCCCGTCGGTACGAGGACATCGCACTCAGCGATCTGGACACCGAACTCCCGCCCGGCGCCGCGCTCTTCGACAGTCTGCTCGTCTTCGAGAACTACCCGATCGACACGGACGGCGCGGAACGCTTCGGCCTCTCGCTCCGTGACATCGAGGTCAACGAGACCACCAACTATCCCCTGGCCATGACGGCCTACGCGGGCGACCGGCTGCGCTTCGACCTCGGGTACGACCCCGCCCGCTTCGACGGAGAGACGGTACGCCGCCTCGCGGCCCAGGTCGAGCACCTGCTCCAAGCCCTCAGCGCCGACCCCGGCGCCCGTGTCGGGTCACTGCCGCTGCTGCCGGACGACGAACGGGAACGGCTGCTCCTGGACTGGAGCGTCGGCGCGGGCGCCACCACAGACCTCTCGATCGTGGACAGCTTCGGCCACCACGTGGCAAGCAGCCCGGGTGCGGTGGCGGTGGAGTGTGGTGGTGTGTCGTTGTCGTATGGGGAGTTGGATGTGCGGGCGGAGGGGTTGGCGCGGGTGTTGTGTGCGGG
>NZ_JBFBJB010000127.1:0-4433 GCF_040685895.1 Streptomyces sp. NPDC088124
CGCCCTCAATGGCTGCCTGCCGTGGAGACCTACGGCGAAGGAATCTTCATCGCCGTCGACGAGACACGTCTGAGCGCCTGGGTCCGGGGACATTCGCCGTCCGCGTGGCGCACGCCCCCGTACCGCGATTTCTCCGGAGGTCCCGGATGTCCTAGGCCGGCGGCGGGGGGACGACGGGCAGCAGGATGCTCTCGCCGACGACGCCGACGGCTTCCCCGAGGGCGATCTCGTGGCCGCTGTAGGCCATCGGGTTGATGCCGTTCTTCTCGCGCCACAGGACCTGGGCGGTGTTCCAGGCGGCTTCCCGGGCGGCGGCCATGGAGAATTTGCTCACCGCGTGCTTGAGCGTCTCCGCGTCCTGGGTGGCGACCTTGACGATCTGGATCTCGAACTCGGCGCGCACCTCCGCCTCGACGCTCCCGAGCAGCTCGTTGACCTTCTCGTAGTCCTGGTGGACCGGAGGGGTGCCGGGGGTGGTGCGGCGTTCCGTGCAGGTCTCGACGACGGCGACGGCGAGGTCGTGGTTGATGTGCGCGTTCATGCCGGCGAAGGCGAACTGGACCGGCCAGATGACGTGGTTGCCGCGGGCCCGGAACAGCGGCGCCCAGGCCGCGTCGACGGGACGGCCCGCGAGCGCCGCGTCGACGTTGCGCAGGTACATCCCGGCGAAGATGACGTCCATGCGCTCCAGGAACGCACTGTCCTGGAAGGTGCCTTCGGTGACGTTCCGCTTCACCAGTTCGGTGACCTTCAGGTACATGCGGTTGAAGCAGCCGACGCCGTCGCTCGGGTCGAGATCGGCGCCGATCTGCCGCATACGGGCGATGGCTTCGTCGATGGTGGTGGGCGCGTTCGTGACGGTGGCCATGAATGGTTCTCCTTCGGAGGCGAGGGGGCGAGGAGGCGAGGAGGTGCGGGGTCGGCCGGGGGGGGGACGCGGTCAGGGAAGGTTCTTCTCCAGGGCGGACAGGTAGCTGCGCATCGCGTGGTCGCGGATCCCGTCCGTGGCCGGGGCGAGGGCGTCGGCGGTCAGCCCGGCGGCACGGTCGGCGAGGCCGCCCATCAGCGACATCGACTCGCGGATCTTTCCGTTGGAGTCGATGTGGCGCAGGGCGTCGACATGGGTGAAGACGGGCTCGGGCGGCAGTTGGGGGACGATGTCGTTGTTGTTGACGAAGCGGTACATGCGGCGGCCGAAACCCTTGTTGTACGCCGTGGCCAGGATCCGGTCGCAGGTGCGGGGCTGGCCGTAGGTGTAGACGCCGTCGGCGGTCAGCTTCGGGTTCTCCAGGTACATCCGGGCGCCGGCGAGCATGGCCAGCGCGCCGCCGAGGCTGTGACCGGTGAACCACACGCTCTGGTTGTTCCCGCGCAGTTCGTCGTGGGCGGCGCGGACATCGGGAAAGATCGATTCCAGTGCCTCGGCGAAGCCGTGGTGGACGTAGCCGGTGCCGCCCGGGCCGGGGCTCGGCGGCGTGGTGGCGTCGGTGAGCCAGTCCTCGATCTGCTGCGGCTCCGTGCCGCGGAACGCGGTGACGATCATGTCGTCGCCGGCCATGGTGTACGCCTGGGTGTCCTGCAGCGGGAACGGCGGAGTGAAGCGGGTCTCGTGGTGGCGCACCCGGTCGAAGCCCCACTCACGGGCCTGACGTTCGATGGTGGCCTCGTCCTGGTAGGCGAGTTCGGACGCCAGGGCCAGCCAGTAGGCACGCTCCGGGCTGTAGGCGGTCGAGCGCTGGTCGATCACGACGGGGGCGGTCACGGGGAAGGTTCCTTCCTTCACGGCGGCGAGGAAGGCCCGGCGACCCCACCGGTCGCACACAGCCACTTCCGCCACGGACAGTGAGGGAAACTTCGCACCGGCACGGTCCTGGCGCCGGACCGACACGCCTGCCGGGATCCGGACGGGCTACGCCTTCCCCTGCCACCGGCGCAGCGCACCACACCGGTGGCTGACGGAACCACGGGCAGTGAGCCCTGCCCGGCGCGACCCTGGCTAGTGCCCCTCCCGGCAAGCTTTGCCCCATCGGGCAAACATTGCCGGTCGCGGCACTAGCCCTGGACGACAGCGACCGCGAAGAGCGCGAAGGCGAGCACGATGACCGCCACCCGGACGTGGTGGAACCGGTCCCACCGTCCCATCTGCTCCTTCCAGTCCCCGGGTACGCCCTCGTGCGACCAGGTCGCGACCCGCGCGTTGATCGGCACCAGCAGCAGGACCGACATCACCCACACCGGACGCCTCCCCGCCGACCGGGTCGCCGACCGCCTCACCCTCCTGGTCGACCGCTTCATCCCGCACGCCCGGTGAGCCGGTCCGGGGCGGCGAGCGCGCGTGTGCCCGGGCCGGGTACGGATCCGGGCTCGGGTCCGGCCCGAGCCGGGATCAGCCGCCGCGCCGCACCCGGGCCGCCTTGCGGGCCTCCGCGAGCTTGTGGGCCTCGCTGCTCCTGCGGGACGGCCTGCCGCCGGAGCCGCTCTTCGCGTCCTTGGTGCTGCCCAGGCCACGGAACGGGACGTTGTGGTTCTTGGGCCGCGGCGCGGCGGGCCCGCCGTCGAGGGGCGTTCCGGAGGGGGCCTTGGCGCCGGTGATCCGGCTCAGCTCCGCCTCGCCGGATCGCACGGTGGTGACCTTGGGGGCGACGTCGGCGTCCGCCATGACCTGGCTCGTCTCGCGGCGCTGTCCCGGCAGGACGAGCGTCACGACGGTGCCGGAGCGGCCGGCCCGGGCCGTCCGGCCCGCGCGGTGCAGATAGTCCTTGGGGTCGGTGGCCGGGTCCACATTGACCACGAGGTCGAGGTCGTCGACATGCAGGCCGCGCGCAGCGACGTTCGTCGCGACCAGGGCCGTGACCTGCCCATTCTTGAACTGGGCCAAGGTCCGGGTGCGCTGTGGCTGGGACTTCCCGCTGTGCAGGGCGGCGGCCGCCACACCGCTGGCCCGCAGATGCCGCGTGAGCTGATCGACACCGTGCTTGGTATCCAGGAACAGCAGGACGCGGCCGTCCCGGGCGGCGATCTCCGTGGTCACGGCGTACCGGTCCGGGCCGTGCACCGCGAAGACGTGGTGCTCGATCGCGCAGACCGCGCTGGACGAGGGGTCCACGGAGTGGACGGCGGGGTCGCGCAGGTAGTCCCGCACCAGCTGGTCGACATCGCGGTCCAGGGTGGCGGAGAACAGCATGCGCTGCCCGTCGGGACGCACCTGGTCCAGGGCTTCGGTGACCTGTGGGAGGAACCCCATGTCACACATCTGGTCGGCCTCGTCCAGGACCGTGATGCGCACCTGTCCCAGTCGGCATCCCTTGCGGTCGATGAGGTCGTGCAGTCGGCCGGGCGTGGCGACGACGATCTCGGCGCCGTCCCGCAGCACGGCGGCCTGCCGTCCGACGGACACCCCGCCCACCACGGTCGCGAGCCGCAGCCGCAGCGCCTCGGCGTACGGGGTGAGCGCCTCACCGACCTGCTGGGCCAGTTCCCTGGTCGGTACCAGAACGAGCGCCAGCGGCTCCTTGGGCCGCGCGCGCCGCCCGGCCGTCCGGGCGAGCACTCCCAGGCCGAAGGCGAGCGTCTTGCCGGATCCGGTGCGGCCCCGGCCCAGGACGTCCCGTCCCGCGATCGCGTTGGGCAGTGCCGCCGCCTGGATGGGGAAGGGCACCGTCACACCGTGCTCTTCGAGCGCCCGCAGGATTTCGGCCGGCAGCCCCAGCTCCGCGAAGGACGCCGTCGGGGGCGGAGCGGTGGTGGCGTCCGACACCTCTGACATCTCATCCGGCTGCCGGGCATCGACACGTACTGATTCGCTCACAGAGAGCCTTCCTCCGAAGGGACCGTACCGAGGAAGGCGCGGCGGGGACGCGGCCACCGGCCGGGGAGACCGTGAACCGGGCACCGACACAGCGACGCTGCAAACGCTCCACGCTAGCACGGGGCGCACCGCCCGGGCCGCCCACGGCGGCGCCGCCCGGCCGCGGAACAACGGCCGGACCCGGCTGTGCGGATCGTCGGTCGAGTACCACGGCGTTTCCGGATCAACTCTCCGAACCTGCCTTTCCCCTCGCACCTTCCGTACGGCGGAAGCCGTATCGCGTCCCTATTGCGTCCCTGTGACGGGCTTTCGGACAATGGCGCCATCACAGAGTCGGGAGCAGGCCCATGCCGCACATCACCGCATTCGCCAGGAACCAGTGGTACGTCGCGGCCTACGCCCGTGAGGTCGGCCGGGAACTGCTCGGGCGTACGATCCTGGACGAGCCGATCGCGTTCTACCGCACCGAGGCCCGCGCCGGGGCGCCCGGCGAGGTGGTCGCTCTCGCCGACCGCTGTGTGCACCGGCGTTACCGTTCCTGGAGACTGAGTGGGAGTGAGTCCTGTTGCCAGGGCTCGTGCTCGTGCTCAGCCGAACGCCCCGGACGGTGTTGGGCGTTCTGGTT
>NZ_JBFBJB010000128.1:0-3804 GCF_040685895.1 Streptomyces sp. NPDC088124
CCGGCCAGGCCGCGCGCCGTGCTGGCCGCCGCCGCGGGCCCGGTGCCCCGGCGTGTCGCCGCGCTGCTGGGTGCCGGTGGGAGCGGCGCGCCGCCCCGGCCGACGGCGGGCCGCCTCGTCGCGGGCGCGCTGCTGCTCTGCCTCGCGGTCTCCGGCGCCACGGCACTGGGAGCCGCGGACGACCTGCACACGCACATCGAGATCGCCCAGGGCGAGATCCCCGCGCGCTGACCGGCGCGGGTCCTTCCGCCTGCGGTTCCCGCCTCCCGCCGACGGTTCCCGCCCACCCCGGCTCAGCCGAAGAGCCGGCCCAGCTGCAGGGTGTCACCCGGGGAGTCGCCGGGCGCGCGGTACTCGTGCAGCGCCGCCGGGTGCGGGGACCAGAGCGCCGGCTCCAGACGCGCCGGTCTCTCGGGTGCCGGCTCGTGGGCGCCGAGCGACGGCAGCGCCCGGTCCATCCGCAGCGCGTCGACCGACTCGGCGAGCAGTTCGTACTCCGTGGTGTCGTCGCGGGTGGCCACGCGGATCAGCCGGCCCGCGGCGAGGTGCTCCGCGATCATGTCCTGGTGCGCGACGTCGTCGCGCCAGGCGCGGAGCGTCGTCGGCACGTCCGGCACCCCCCGGGCCACCGGCGCGAGCGCCTCGGCCGGAAAGTGATGGCTGTCGGGGCTGGGGTCGAGTCGCTCCGCGATCCAGGTCGCGCGATCCCGCAACCACCACAGTGCAAGTGCCAGAGTGGGGGCGCGATAGGTGCCCAGAGGGACGCCGATGCGCTGTCCGCCGCAGATTCCGTACGCGGTGACATGGCACAGGAATTCGTCATGCACGGCCGCTCTCCTTGCGCCGTTCTGTGAGGCCGGGTGGCCTGGGCCGCAGTGCTGGGGAGGTGCTCGGGCGGTGCCGGGGATGGTGCCGGGGCGGTGCGGTGGGGGGACGTGCGCGGTGGAGCGCCGGGCGGACCCGCGAAGCTGTTCTCCCGTGCTGAGGGAGATGCCCCTTCTGCGGCTCGATTGCCCGAACTTCCAACTATGAGTGGTGCGCTGACGTGCTGTCACCATGAGATTCCGGACAGAATTTCGGGCCGTACGGAGCCTGGGGCCGTACGGAACGCGGGGCCGTACGGAACGCCGGCGGTACGGAAACCGGCGTACGCGCCCGGCCATGCATGCCTGACCGGTTATATTTCCAGTGAGGTATATTGAAGCCATGCCCATACCGTTCGACGTTCTCGCGGAGCCCAACCGGCGGAAGATCCTCGATCTCCTCCTGGAGCGGCCGTACACAGTGGGCCAGCTCACCGAGTCTCTCGGGCTGAGCCAGCCGGGCACCTCGAAGCATCTGCGGGTGCTCCGCGAGGCCGGACTCGTCCGGGTCCGGCAGGAGGCCCAGCGCCGCTGGTACGAGCTGCGGCCCGAGCCCCTCGCGGAGCTCGACGCCTGGCTCGCCCACTACCGCCACCTGTGGTCCGGCGCGTTCGACGCGCTCGAACGGCATCTCGACGCGATGGAGGACGACCCCACATGAACACGACACCGCACGACGCCACGCTGACCACGGCCGACGGCCGCAGTGCCCTGCGGATGGAGCGCAGGCTCCCGCACCCGCCGGAGAAGGTGTGGGCCGCGCTCACCGACCCCGCCGCCCTCCGTGCGTGGTTCCCCGCCGAGGTCACGGTGGAGCTCACCCCGGGCGGCGCGATGACCTTCCGGTTCCCCGGCGCGGGGGCCGACGAGTCCGGTCTGACCGGCACGGTCACGGATGTCGAGGAGCCCCGCCTCTTCGCCTTCACCTGGGACACGGACCATCTGAGCTGGACCGTCACCCCGGACGGCGAGGGCTCGCTCCTCACCCTCGTCCACACCTTCGGAGACCGGCCGGGCGCCGCGAGTTTCGCCTCCGGCTGGCACCTCTGCGTCGACGCGCTCGCCCGGCTCCTCGGCGGCGTCCCCGCAGTCCCCGCCCGGGAGCGCGGCGCGCTCCACGAGTCGTACATCGGCCGGTTCGGCCTGGACCGGGGGACGGTCGAGTCCGCGGAGCCGGCCGGGCCCGGCGGTTCCGACCTGCTGGTCCGCTTCGAGCGGCAGCTCGTCCGGCCCGCCGAGACCGTCTGGGCGGTGCTCTCCGCCGGGATCGAACCGGTGGCCGGACTCCCCGTCCCCGTGGGCTTCACCGCCGGGACGGCCCCGGAGGGCCCGGTCACGGAGGTGCGGGCGCCCCGGTCGCTGACGTACACCGTGGCGCCGCACTCCGCGGTGACGTGGGAGCTGCGCGAGGGCACGGGACACGGCGCCCGCCTCGTCCTCACCCAGACCGGCCCCGCCGGGTGGGACACGGATGCCGCGCTCGCCGCATGGCGGACCCGTATCGAAGAGCTCGCGGTCGCACTCGTGAACTCCTGACGTGTACCGGCCGTTCTCCGGCCGATCGCCACCCGGTGGAAAGGCGGGTCGGGCGCCTCGTTATGGTGCCTTCAATGTTTGCTTCGCAGTTTCCCCCCACGAACTTGCCAAGAGGCGTCCGCGCCGCCCCGGGTTCCCTCCGGGAGGCAGGGTGACCCAGACCACCGGACAACTCGCCGACCGGACAGGGGTCGTACCGTCCCGTCCGGACGCGGAGTCGGCGCCGGCTCCGCCACCGCCACCGCCACCCGCCAGGAAACGGGACGCTTTCTTCGACAACGCGAAGTACCTGGCGATCCTGCTGGTCGCCATCGGGCACGCGTGGGAGCCGCTGCGGGACGGCAGCCGCGCCGTCTCGGCCCTCTACATCGTCGTCTACAGCTTCCACATGCCGGCGTTCATCCTCATCTCCGGCTATTTCTCCCGCAGTTTCGACTACCGCCCCGACCGGGTGCGCCGTCTGATCACCGGCATCGCCGTGCCGTACATCGTGTTCGAGGTCGCCTACAGCCTCTTCCACCGGTACACCGCGGACGACCCCTCCATGCCGGTCAGCCTGCTCGACCCGTGGTACCTGACCTGGTTCCTGATCGCCCTGTTCGTCTGGCGGATCACCGCCCCGATCTGGCGGGTCGTCCGCCGGCCCGTTCCCGTCGCGCTCTGCGTCGCGGCGCTCGCGACCACGTCACCCGAGATCGGTGACGATCTCGACCTCCAGCGGGTCCTTCAGTTCCTGCCGTTCTTCGTGCTCGGCCTGCAACTCAAGCCCGAGCACTTCCAGCTCGTACGGCGGCGCGAGGCGCGGCTGCTGGCCATCCCGGTCGCCGCGCTGACCGTGGTCTTCGCGTACTGGGCCGTCACCCGGATGAACATGGCCTGGTTCTTCCACCGCGACAGCGCCGAGGAACTGGGCGCCCCATGGTGGAGCGGCGTCCTGATGACGTTCGCCTTGTTCGGCTGCTCGCTGGTGATGACCGCCTGTTTCCTCGCCTGGGTCCCGGGCCGCCGCATGTGGTTCACGGCGCTGGGCGCGGGCACGCTCTGCGGTTATCTGCTCCACGGGTTCCTCACCCAGGGCGCGGGCACCTGGGGCTGGTACGACCCGGCCTGGCTGCATACCCCGCAGGGCGCGGTCTTCGTGACGCTGTTCGCCGGAGCCGTCATCACCCTGCTCTGTACGCGACCGGTCCAACGGCTCTTCCGCTTCGCCCTGGAGCCCCGGATGGAGTGGGCGTTCCGGAAGGACCCCGTGGAGCGGCACGGAAAGTAGCGCCACTCCCGCACCAGCCGTTCCGGGCAGTCGCGGGGCGGAGGCCGGAGATAGCTCGTCGGAGCGGTCATGCGGTCCTCTCTTCTTCCCTGAGCGCCCGGTGCTCCCCGATGCCGCCCACGTCCACGCTCCCGG
>NZ_JBFBJB010000129.1:0-3582 GCF_040685895.1 Streptomyces sp. NPDC088124
ACGGGAATCAGCGGCCAACGCCACCACATCCCCATGCGTCACCCCCACACCCTTCGGCACCCCCGACGACCCCGACGTAAACATCACATACGCCAGCCCAGCGGCCCGTACCGCATCCGGCAGCCGCACCTCACCCACCGGCTCCGCGTCCACCTCCGTCACCGGTACGCCGGCGACCGCGGCCCGTGCCCTCAGGGCGGGGTCCGTCAGGATGAGGGCCGCGCCGCTCTGCCCCACCACCTGGCGTATCCGCTCATCCGGATACCCCGGGAACAGCGGAACGTAGGCGCCGCCCGCCTTGAGCACGGCGAGCATCGCCACCACCACATCCGCCGAGCGCTCCAGCAGCAGGGCCACCCTGCTCTCCACACCCACGCCCGCACTCATGCCCGCGCTCATGCCCGCACCCGCACCGACGCCTCGCTCGACGAGCACCCGCGCCAGCCGACTGGACCGCTCGTCCAACTGTGCGTACGTGAGCGCTACTTCGCCGCACTCGACAGCCACGTCGTCCGGTGCGAGGGCCACCCGCTCGGCGAACGCGCTCACCACCGTGCGGTGGCAGGGCGCCTCCTCGACCGTGCCGCTCCACTCCTGGATCACCCGCTGCCACTCCGTGTCCGGGAGGAGCGAGAGCCCGCCCAGAGGAGCATCCCCGTCCTCGGTCAGGGTGGTGACGGCCTGGTTCAGCCGGCCCGCGAGGTTTTCGACCGTACCGGCGTCGAAAAGGGCGGGGTCGTATGCGAGCACCATATCCAATTGGTCGCCCATCGCCGAAGCCACCAGCGTCAGGGCGTAGTTCGTCGACTCGACGGCCTGTACGCCGCTGACGCTCAGCCCGTGGCGTGCGGCGGACTCCGTGTCGACCGGGTAGTTCTCGAAGACCACCAGGCTGTCGAAGAGCGAGACCCCGGGCTGCACGCCCGAGTCGATGTCCGTGAGGGCCACGTACTCGTACTGCCGCGCCTCGGCCATGTCCGCCTGTACCTCACCGAGCCAACGGGCGGTGGACCGCCCGGTATTCACGTTCACGCGCACCGGCAGCGTGTTGATGAAGAGGCCGAGGATGTCCTCGGCGCCCGGCAGATCCGCCGGGCGGCCGGAGACCGTCGTACCGAACACCACGTCCGACGTGCCCGCGTACGGGGCGAGGACCAGCGCCCAGGCGCCCTGCACCACGGCGTTCACCGTGAGGCGGTGCCGCCGTACGAAGGCGCTCACCCGCGCAGCCACCGCGGGTTCCACCGTCACCCGCACCCGTGCGCTCGACTGCCCACGCCGGGCCTGCTCGGGCGCACGGTCGTAGGGCAGTTGCACCGGATCGCCGAACCCGGCGAGCGCCGTCCGCCAGTAGTCCTGTCCGGCCTTCTGGTCCTGACCGGCCAGCCAGCGCACGTAGTCACCGAACGATCCACGCGCGACCGGCGCCGCTTCCAGGGCTCCGCCGAGCGCCGTGTACTCGGCCACCACGTCGGAGAGCAGTGCCGCGTTGCTCCAGCCGTCGAGCAGCAGGTGGTGGAAGGTCCACACCACGCGAACGTCCTGCGGCGAGAGCCGCGCGAGCGCCACCCGCAGCAGGGGGCCGGCTCCCAGGTCGACCCCCCGGGCCCTGTCCTCGACCAGCAGGTCAGCGAGCAACTGATCCTGTTCGGTCTCGCTCGCGTCCGACCAGTCCAGGGTCCTGACCGGCAGTTCCGTCTGGCGGTGCACCACCTGTACGGGATCGGGCACACCTTCCCAGACGAGGGATACGCGCAGCGCGTCCGAGCGCTCGATCACGCGCTGCCAGGCGCGGGTCAGCCGTTCGAGATCGCTGACCCCTTCCAGGGTGAAGGCCAACTGCTCCAGGTAGGCGGCGGAGTCGGGCTCCGCCAAGGCGTGGAAGAGCATGCCGGACTGGAGGGGCGTCAGCGGATAGATGTCCTCGACCACACTTCCGTCCCCGGCGATCCGGTCCACCTCGTCCTGTGTGAGGTCGACCAGGGGGAAGTCCGAGGGGGTGCAGCCGCCGGCGTCCGGCAGGGCGCAGTGTTCGGCGAACGCCACCAGCTCCGCCGCGAATCCCTCCGCCACGCTCCGGACGGTCTCCTCGTGGTGGGTGGCGGAGGAGTAGAGCCAGGAGAACACCAGCCGGCCGTCCTGCACCGCGCCCACGACGTCGAGCAGATGCGGCCGGAACTCAGCGGGGGCATGGTCGGCGCCCTCTGCGGGAAGGGCCTCCCTGAGCAGGCCGCTCTCCGTACCGTCGCCGGACACATCGAACTGACCGTGGTAGTTGAAGCTGATCTGCGGGTCCAGGGCGGCCAGGGCATCGACCGGTGCATCGCCCAGGTAGCGCAGCGCGCCGTAACCGACACCCCGGTGGGGAACGGCCCGCAGCTGCTCCTTCACACTCTTGATCGTGGCGGCCCAGTTGTCGGCCTCCGGCGCGTCGGAGCAGTCCTCGCGCGCCGGAAGCGGGGGAAGCGTGAGTGCGACCGGGTAGATGGAGGTGAACCAGCCGACGGTACGGGTCAGATCCGTGTCGTCGAAGATCTCCTCCCGGCCGTGCCCCTCCAGGTTGACCGCGACCCGGTCATGCCCGGTCCACGTACGCAGGGCACGGGCGAGGGCGGCCAGCAGGACGTCGTTCGCCTGGGTGCGGTAGACGGCAGGGACCCGGTGGAGCAGGGCCTCGGTGTGTTCCGGTGTGAGCGCCACGGAGACGGCGCGCTGCGAAGCGACGGTGTTACGTCCGTCGGGAAGGTCGACGGGGAGCCGGGTCAGGGCGCCGTCGGTGACCGCCTGCCAGTACGGGATCTGATCGTCGAACCCGCCGGCCGCCGTGTGCTCGGCGAGCCGCGCCGCCCACTGCCGTACGGACGTGCCCTTGGGGCCGAGGTCAGGCTGCCGCCCGGCCACGATCTGGTCGTACGCAGTCGACAGGTCCTCCATCAGGACACGCAGCGACACTCCGTCCATGACCAGGTGATGCGCGATCACGGCGAGTCGGGCAGGTGCGTCGGAGCTGCCCGAACCCTGCCTGCCGAGGATGAACCGGATCAGGGGCCCCTGGGCGAGATCGAGGCCGGACTGCGCGTCGACGACGGCGCTGTGCCAGCGCGCGTCCGCGTCGGCCTCCGGCTCCGGCTGTTCCGCCGGCTCGGCCGGCTCCGGCGAGTCCGTCAGGTCGTGGACCTCCAGCACGGACTCCACGCGCAGAGCACCCTCGTAGACGGCGTTCCTGGTGCCGTCTACGGTTGACGGCGCTCCGAAAGTCATGCGCAGTGCGTCGTGGTGGGCGAGCACAGCGGCGAGGGCGGCGCGTAGCGCACCCTCGTCGAAGCCGGGCGCGAGAGCAACCGCGACGGAGAGGTTGAAGTGCCCGGGCGCCACGGGATGGGCCTCGAAGAACCACTCGCGTGCGGGCAGGGTGGGCACCGCCCCCGACAGCACGCCCTGCTCGGCAAGGGTCTCCGCGTCGCCGTCGGAGGGCTGGACCGCCAGCGCGAGAGCGCTGACGGTGGGGTGGAGGAAGACGTCGCGGGAGGAGAGGGCGAGTCCGGCGCGGCGGGCTCGGGAGACGACCTGGAGACTGATGAT
>NZ_JBFBJB010000130.1:0-3520 GCF_040685895.1 Streptomyces sp. NPDC088124
GGCCCCCGGTGTTCGAGTGTCCGCCGCGCCGGCGGCGCAGGGGCAGCCCCCCCCCGGCCCCTCTCCGGAACGCCTGCGAAGCGTCCCGGACCGCCCCTAATGACCTGCGCTGTCCACCACGGACGACCACTCGTCGAGCAGCGCCTGGGCCGACGCGTCGTCGGGACCCTCCGCCCACAGATGGGTGACGGCCTCGGCCGGGTCGGGCAGCACCATCACCCAGCGTCCGTCGGTCTCCACCACCCGCACCCCGTCGGTGGTATCCACCTGACGCTCACCGGCCGCCTCCACGACGCTGCGCATCACCAGACCCTTGACGGCCCACGGAGTCGCCAGATCCCTGCGCAGGACATGGGCCCGCGGGATACGCGCGTCGATCTGGCTCAGGGTGAGCTGCGTACGGGCCACCAGACCGATGAGCCGTACGAAGGCCGCCGTACCGTCGAGGACGCTGCTGAACTCCGGCACGATGAAGGCGCCACGGCCGTCACCGCCGAAGATCGTGGTCTCCTCGCGCCCCACCCGGGTCAGGTCGTCGGGCGAGGTCGTCGTCCACTCCACCTGCGTGCCGTGGTACGCGGCGACCTGCTCGGCGATCCGCGTGGTGGTCACGGGGAGCGCCACCCGCCCGCTGCGCCGTTCGGCGGCGACCAGGTCGAGCAGGACCAGCAGGGCCCGGTCGTCCTCGATGATCCGGCCGCGCTCGTCCACCAGGGACAGCCGCTCGCCGACGGGGTCGAACCGCACCCCGAAGGCGGCCCGCGCGGAGGCGACGATCTCGCCGAGTCTGACCAGTCCCAGGCGGCGTGATTCGGCCGTTTCCGTGGGCCGGGACTCGTCGAGCCCCGGGTTGATCGTCAGCGCGTCCACCCCGAGCCGGCCGAGCAGGCTGGGCAGCACGAGCCCGGCGCTGCCGTTGGAGGCGTCGACGACGACCTTGAGTCCCGCCTCGGAGATCCCGGTGGTGTCGACGTTGCGGAGCAGGGAGCCGGTGTACGAGTCGAAGACGCTGGCGGGGAAGTGCAGATCCCCGATTTCGCCGGGGAACGCCCGGCGGTACTCCTGACGGGCGTAGACCCGGTCGAGCTTGCGCTGGCCCGCCTGGGAGAGGTCGGCGCCCCGCTCGTCGAAGAACATGATGTCGACGGAGTCGGGCACCCCGGGCGACGTACGGATCATGATGCCGCCCGCGCTGCCACGGCCAGTCTGCTGCCGGGCGACGGGTAGGGGGACGTTCTCCAGGTCCCGTACGTCGATGGCGCTGGACTGGAGCGAGGAGATCACGGCCCGCTTGAGAGCGCGGGCACCACGCGAGTGGTCACGCGCCGTAGTGACGGTGGAACCCTTCTTCAGCGTGGTCGCGTATGCGCCGGCCAGCCGTACGACGACTTCTGGCGTGATCTCGACGTTCAGGATGCCCGAAACACCGCGGGCGCCGAAGAGATTCGCCTGTCCGCGGGACTCCCAGATGACCGACGTGTTGACGAACGCGCCGGCTTCGATGGTCTTGAACGGGTAGACCCGCACATTGCCCTGAATGATCGATTCTTCACCGACCAGGCACTCGTCACCGATGACCGCGCCGTCCTCGATGCGGGCCGCCCGCATGATGTCGGTGTTCTTGCCGATCACACAGCCGCGCAGATTGCTGTGCTGGCCGATGTAGACGTTGTCGTGGACGACGGCCTTGTGGAGGAAGGCGCCGGTCTTGACGACCACGTTGGAGCCGATGACGGTGTGCTCGCGCAGCTCGACATCGGCCTCGACCTTGGCGTAGTCACCGATGT
Source organism: Streptomyces sp. NPDC088124 (assembly GCF_040685895.1). NCBI lineage: Bacteria > Bacillati > Actinomycetota > Actinomycetes > Kitasatosporales > Streptomycetaceae > Streptomyces > Streptomyces sp. NPDC088124. The sequence continues at coordinate 1,788 of NZ_JBFBJB010000130.1, forward strand.
ACAGCGGACCGCGCAGCACGGCGTCCGGGTGGACCTCGGCGCCTTCGGCGACCCAGACGCCCGGGGAGATCTCGAAACCGTCGATGTCGACGTCGACCTTGCCTTCGAGCACGTCGGCCTGCGCCTTGACGTAGCTCTCGTGTGTGCCGACGTCCTCCCAGTAGCCCTCGGCGATGTAGCCGTAGATCGGCTTGCCCTCCTTCATGAGCTGAGGGAAGACATCGCCGGACCAGTCGACCGAGACATCGGCCTCGACGTAGTCGAAGACTTCGGGCTCCATCACGTAGATGCCCGTGTTCACGGTGTCGGAGAAGACCTGGCCCCAGGTGGGCTTCTCCAGGAAGCGCTCGACCTTTCCGGCCTCGTCCACGATCGTGATACCGAATTCCAGCGGATTCGGCACCCGGGTCAGGCACACCGTCACGAGTGCGCCTTTCTCCTTGTGGAAGGAGATGAGGTCCGTCAGATCGAAATCGGTGAGAGCGTCACCGGAAATGACAAGAAACGCATCGTCCTTCAGCGCCTCCTCGGCGTTCTTCACGCTCCCCGCGGTGCCGAGCGGCTTCTCCTCGTTCGCATAGCTGAGCTCCATGCCCAGCTCTTCCCCGTCGCCGAAGTAGTTCTTGACGAGGGAGGCGAGGAATTGCACGGTTACGACGGTCTCACTGAGCCCATGGCGCTTGAGCAACCGCAGCACATGCTCCATGATCGGCCGGTTCACGACCGGCAGGAGCGGCTTGGGCATGCTTGAGGTCATGGGGCGAAGTCGAGTACCTTCGCCACCGGCCATCACGACGGCCTTCATGTCGGAAGCGTCCTCCTTGAAGAGACGGTCTCGCCGACTTCACCCGTCTGGAACGAGGCCCAATGGCGTCAGGCTGCGGGCCGGCGACATTGCACGGCACCACATCGACGAGCTCAATCGGCCACGTTGTCCGCCCTGACGAGCCGGCAGACCTGGACCACATACAGGACTCCTGCCCACCAGTAGAGAGTTGTACCCCATCCTGCGAACGCCCATCCGAAAACTTCGGCGAGTGACGCGAGCCATCCACTCCCGTCACTGAGCAGCAGGAGGGGGAAGGCATACATCAAGTTGAAGGTAGCTGCCTTCCCGAGGAAGTTCACCTGGGGAGGCGGGTAGCCGTGCCTGCGGAGGATTCCCACCATCACCAGAAGCATCAGCTCACGGGCCAATAGAGCCGCGGTGAGCCACAGTGGCAGAATCTCGCGCCACGTGAGGCCAACCAGGGTGGAAAGGATGTACAGCCGGTCCGCAGCAGGGTCGAGGAGCCGCCCGAGGCTGCTGATCTGGTTCCAGCGGCGGGCAAGCTTTCCGTCGAGATAGTCGCTGACACCACTCAGCATCAGCACCAGCAAGGCCCAGCCGTCACTGTTGGGCCCGCCGAACTCCGGACGAAGGATCAGCCACAGGAAGAGCGGTACGCCGACCAGGCGGGCCATGCTGAGGATGTTGGGGATGGTGAGCACCCGGTCCGTCTGGACGCGGGTCTCCTGGACCTCCACCCGGGGCCTCCTGTGTGGAACGAGCCAACGATGCCTCCTGACCTTACCCTCAGCGCAGGCCGGCACTCTCAAGGGGGCTTGGCAAGGGGAGTTGAAGAGTTTACGAGAAGGCCCTGAACGCAGAAATGCCCCGCACCATACGGTGCGGGGCATTCCCACAATAATTGTTCGGCGGCGTCCTACTCTCCCACAGGGTCCCCCCTGCA
>NZ_JBFBJB010000131.1:0-3304 GCF_040685895.1 Streptomyces sp. NPDC088124
CGTGCGCTGCCCGCACCCGAGTTCACGACCGCCGACGAGGTGTATGTCGCCCCGCGCAACGAGACCGAGCGGGTCCTGTGCGAGGTCTGGGCCGAGGTGCTGGGCCTGAACCGGATCGGGACCGAGGACAACTTCTTCGACCTCGGCGGGGACTCCATCATCAGTCTCCAGGTCGTCTCCCGAGCCCGCCGCGCCGGACTCGCCCTCTCCTCCCGCGACATTTTCCTCCACCCCACCATCTCCGCACTCGCGACAGAGCTTGACGAAGCCGGTGCCGAGGCGGGCGACAGTGGAGCCCAACAGGGGCTCGTCCTGGGGCCGGTAGCGCCGACCCCGGTACGGGAGTGGTTCTTCGGCACCCATCCGGTGGCCCCGGAGCACTACAACATGTCGACCGCCTTCGCGCTGCCCGCCGATGTCGACCTCGACGCCTTGCGGACGGCGGTCGGCGCCCTGCTGGACCACCACGACGCCCTGCGTTCCACATTCCTCCGCACAGCGGACGGGACATGGGCCGGGCATCTCGTCGCCGCCGTGGACCTGGACGCCGTCTTCACCGTCCATGACCTGCCCTCCGTACCGGACGAGGACAGTGAGTGGCAGGCCCTGGCGACCCGTACCAAGGCGGGGCTGGATCTCGAACACGGGCCGCTCGTACGCTTCGTGGTGGGCAGGCCGGGTGCGGGGGGTGGCCGGCTCCGTCTGCTGGTCACCGCACACCATCTGGTCATCGACGGCGTGTCCTGGCGCCTGCTCCTGAGCGATCTCGCCATGGCGTACGACCAGGTTGTATCCGTCGGGGCGACCGATCTCGGGCCCAAGTCGACGTCCGTGCGTTACTGGGCGGACCGTCTCAACGGCCATGTGCAGGCAGGCGGCTTCGGTGAACAGGTCGAGTACTGGCGATCGGTGACCGCGTCCGCGGCATTCGAGTTGCCGCTCGACACACCGGGTGCCGGAAACAAGGTCGCCGACCAGGCCGCGGTTTTGGCCCATCTCGACGCGGACGAGACCCACGCGCTGTTGCACCAGGTGCCGGGCCGGTTCCGTACGCAGATCAACGACGTGCTGCTCGCCGCCCTGGCGCGGACCCTGCGTACGTGGACGGGGGCGGACCGGGTCGCGGTCAACTTGGAGGGGCACGGCCGGGAAGAGATCTTCGACGACACCGATCTGACCCGCACCGTCGGCTGGTTCACCTCCATCTACCCGGTTGCCCTCACGCTCCCGGATCAGGAGTCCGAAGGCGCCGAGGACGACTGGCCGTCGACCATGCGGTCGGTGAAACGCCAACTCAGGTCCGTACCGGATCGCGGTGTCGGATACGGTGCCCTGCGCTATCTCGGTGGGGATCTGGCCGGCGACCCGGACCCGCGCATCAGTTTCAACTACCTGGGGCAGTTCGGTGGCACCGGCGAGGCCGCCGAGAACAGGCTGCTCGGAACGTCGCTGCCGGCGGTCGGCCCCGAACACGGGCCGGAGCAGGAACGCAACCACCTGATCGATGTCGTCGCCGCAGTGGACGAGGGCCGGTTCGTCGTCACCTGGTACTACTCCGCCGCCATTCACCGGGAATCGACGGTCGCCGCCCTGGCGGAGGGCTTCGTCGCCGCACTGCGGAGTGTGTGCAGGGGCTGAGAGATCCGGTCGGCCTCTTACTCAGGTTGAACCAAACGTCATCAACGTCATCAACTTCATCGCCTTCATCAGTCCAGGAGAAGCAGGCCCCCGCCGTGTTCGGCGGGGGCCGGAGGGTTCTCCGCCGGTCGTTCGGTTGTTCTTTTGCCATGCGTACAGGGAGATATGAGATGAGCATGCCACCGTCGCGGGAAAGCCGGATCAGCGCACTGCCGGAGCACATGCAGGCTCTGCTGCGCGAACGGATGGCCGGCCAGGCGGTGGCCTCTGATGCGGACGCCATCAAGCCCGTGGACCGTGGAGCCGAGCTGCCGGCATCCTTCGCGCAGCGACGGTTGTGGTTTCTGGAGGAGTTCAGTCCCGGGGGTGTGGAGTACAACTCCGGTCTAGCGCTGCGGATGACGGGGATCCTGGACACCGGCGCGCTGGAACGGGCGGTCGCTCAGATCGTCGCGCGGCACGAGGGGCTGCGTACGACATTCGACTCGGTGGACGGCCGGGTGATCCAGGTGGTCCACCCGCTGATGACAATTCCGGTCGAGTATCTCGACCTCTCCCGGGCTGGGGAGAGGGCTGCGAGGGACTGCCAGCGCGACGCTGACATCGATGCCAATGCCAGTACCGATGCCGATGCCAGTGCCGATGCCGAGGTCAATGCCTCTGCTGATCGGATCCTGCAAGAGCGCCTGCTCACGCCGTTCGATCTCCGGGTCGGACCGCTCTTCCGGGTGCTGGTGGTACGGCTCGCCGCCGATCGGCATGCCCTGCTGCTCTCGATGCACCACATCATCAGCGACGGCCGCTCGCTGGACGTACTGACCGGAGAACTGGCCACGTGCTACGCGGCGGCACTACGCGGCGGCGACCCGGAATTGCCGGAACTGCCCGTCCAGTACGCCGACTACGCGTCCTGGCAGCACGACCGGCTCACCGACGCCGAACTGGCCGACGGCCTTGCGTACTGGCGGGACCGTCTGGCAGGCCTGGAACCGCTGGAACTGCCGACGGACCGGCCCCGGCCGACGGTACGGAGCGGTGCGGGCGCCGTGCACACCTTCGCCGTGCCATCCGAGCTGGCGGCCGGACTGACCAGGCTCGGCCGGGAGCAGGGTGCGAGCCTGTTCGTGACGCTGACGGCGGTCACACAGCTTCTGCTCGCACGGTACAGCGGACAGGACGACATCGCCGTGGGCACGGCGACGGCAGGACGCGACCGTGCGGAGCTGGAGAACCTGGTCGGCTTCTTCGTGAACACCCTGGTCCTGCGGTCGCATGTGGACGGGGGAGAGACGGTCGGCGAGTTCCTGAGGACAGTGAAGGACACCGTGCTGGAGGCGTTCGACCACCAGAAGGTGCCCTTCGACCGCGTGGTGGAAGCCGTAGCTCCCGAGCGCGATCCCAGCCGCATGCCGCTGGTCCAAGCCATGGTGGTGCTCCAGGGTGCGACCGGCCCGACGCCGGACTTTCCCGGGCTGCGCATCGAGCCCATGAGCGTGTCGCGAGACGCCCTTCCGTTCGACTTCATGCTCGAATTCGAGGAACGCGGGGACGAGTTGCTGGCGGCCGTCGAATACAGCACGGATTTGTTCGATGCGGGGTCTGTGGAGCGGTTGGCGGGGCATTGGGTGGAGTTGGCGGGTGGGTTGGTGGCTGGTGGTGGTGGGGC
>NZ_JBFBJB010000132.1:0-3082 GCF_040685895.1 Streptomyces sp. NPDC088124
ACTGCGTCCGCCCCTGCCCGAACCGGGACGTCCGACGCGACTCCCAACCAGCCCGGCGATCCGGACGATCCCCAATCACGCAACGCCCCCTGGTCCCAACCGCATGTCGTCAATCGCAGCCGCCATCCTCACCCTGGAGCGGCACCGCTGAAAGGCTCAGTCTCTCCTGCGGGGGACGGCCGTACACATCCGCAGGGGCACCACCGGGGTCGAACCAGCCGATCAGCAACCCGGGGCGGCGGTGCTCCACGATCCCGCGCCTTGTGTGCATGCGTGATCTGCACTAGCCTCACCACTTGATACGTCAACTAAATGCCGATCCGTGGGCTCACGTAGCAACTGGCATCAGGAGCAGGCCCCGTCGGCATGGAGCCGATGAGTCACTTCGAGTGAACGGAGCAGTCGTGGTGGACGTTTTCACCCTCGGCATCACCGGCGGCGCCGACGGTCTGTTGACGCAATGCTCAATCGCGCCTGCCTTGGCAGAGCGAGGAACGGATGTCACCCTCATCCAAGGCGGGAGGCCTTGACGCGCGAGCTGAGGCCGCAGGACATAACCGTCAACCTGGCCAGAACGGCCCGGTCGATGCCGATCTGAATCCTGTGGAAAGTTGCACAGGTGATCTCGACCGTCGCTCAATTCCCTTTGGGCCCACGGGGCGATGGAAGAGCTTGCCGCGGTCCGCCGTCGTCGCGAGTCCGGAGGCTGCCCTGATGCTTCAACTTCCAACGCCTCGCGGACGCCCCCAGACCACATTCGACCCCCCAGTGATCTGCATTTTTTCCTAGCGTGTTCCATAAGTTTCAATTGAATGAGGACAAATGACTGGAATTATGCCCAACACCCAAGCGCAGTCGACGCAGAATCCCCCCGGTGCGGATTTGATCGTAATCAATGCGAAAATCTTCACCAATAACCGCGGACAGACCGAAGCATCCGCTTTAGCCGTGAAGGACGGCCGCATCTACTCGGTTGGTCCCGATGTAGACATTTTGAGTTTGAAAAATTCAGAAACGAAGATCATCGACGCGCATGGCCGCAGACTCATTCCGGGCATTACCGATGCGCACACTCACGTGCTCAACGAAAGTGGCTACACTTACAATATAAGGTGGGACGGCGTACCTACGCTACGTCACGCGCTGAGCATGCTGCGCGAGCAGGCGGAGCGAACGCCTGAGGGACACTGGGTCAAAGTGATCGGCGGCTGGTCCCCCTACCAGTTCGAGGAGAACCGGTTCCCTACGATGAACGAGCTGCACGAAGCCGTGCATAACCGTCCGTTGATCGTGCAATACGCCTATAACCGCGCCTTCCTGAACAAGCAGGCGATGGAATTGTTGGGCGTGGGCACCGATCGGTTTCCCGAAGTGCCGGGAACCGAATTCGAGAAGGACGGTCAAGGACATTACACCGGTGTGATCTACGGATACACATTCACCTTCGTCGCCATAGAGACCATGGTCCCGCAACTTTCGTTCGACGAAGAAGTCAGCTCGCTGATCCATACTGTCCACGCCCTGAACCGTTTCGGTGTCACCTCGATCGTGGATGCCGGCGGCAGGAAGGGCTACCCCAAACCCCAAGCCACCGTAGACGTCCTGGCCCGCGACAACCGCCTCAACATCCGCATGCCCTTCGTCGACATACAACTCGGCGACGGCAGCCCAATCAATATGGTGGACGCACACATTGAAGCGATCACCAAAACCGCTCCCATCGGCCCAGGTCACAACCTGCACCCGACCCTGGAACATGGCCACGAATATCGTGGCGCCGGCGAAGTATTGCAGGCGGAAGTGCACGATCATGAGAATTTCGACCGTCCGGCGGTCATCATCGACCCCGACCAGATGCGGCGACACGTCGAGGAAAATGTCACCAAGTTGGTCCGGCGGCGCATCCCTTTTCGCATGCACATCAGCTACAACGAAAACATCACACCGTTCCTTGACGCCTTGGAGAAGATGAACGAAACAACGCCGCTAGACGGTTTGCGATGGAGCATCGAACACGCCGAAACCATCACTCCGGAGAACATCGACCGGGTCAAAAGGCTTGGCGGCGGAATTGCCTTGGACGCCAAAATGGCGCTGCATGGAGATGCGTTCATCAAAACGCACGGCCGCGAAAAGGCTCTGAAAACTCCGCGGCTGCGCCAGCTGGTCGATAGCGAAATCCCTCTCGCCATGACCACCGATGCTTTCCGGGCAGCCACCTTCAACCCGTGGGTAGGCGTCAGCTGGATGGTGTCCGGAAAGTCGATCTCCGGGTCTGAAGTGCTTGCTAAGGGCAATCGCCTGTCCCGCATCGAGGCACTCAAGCTGTTTACCAGTGGTCCAACATGGTTCATGAACACAGAATCTGAAATGGGCATGATCGCTCCAGGGCACCTGGCGGATTTTGCACTGTTGGACAGGGACTATTTCACTGTTCCTGAAAATCAGATCAAACATGTTTGCTCCGTCTTGACAGTCCTGGATGGAAGGGTGGTGTTCGGGGCGCAGGACTACAGCACCCTCACGCCGCGTCTGCCCGATATCCTGCCCGCTTGGTCACCCGTCAAATATTTCGGGGGCTACCACCACGGAGCCGAGTAAGCCAACGCTTGAGTGGCGGCTCCTCGGCCGCCACTCACAGCATGCGACTTGCGCAAGCTATTGGGGCGGGAACTGTGATGAGCCCGTCCGGCCGGGACTGCTTCGGCAAAAGAGCTGGCGAATCCGGCGAAGTAGGCCCGCACACCCGGCCCCAGGGGGCGTTGCGTGATTGGGGTTCGTCCGGATCGCCGGGCTGGTTGGGAGTCGCATCGGACGTCCCGGTTCGGGCAGGGGCGGACGCAGTACAGGCACGGTCCCGGTGATCATGTGAGTGTCGAAGTCCCATGACCACGTGGTGAGTCCGTGCCTGCTCCTGCGTCTTCCCCTGTGCCCACCGCGCTGGACAGCTGGCCCGGGCTTCCGCGCCGGCCCCACTGACGGACGCGGTCGCCCTGTCCGGCTTCTTGGGCCTGGTGCCCGATCCGAGAGGTGTTCACGGGCGCCGCTACCAGCTGTCCGCCCTGGTCACCGCAGCCGCGGC
>NZ_JBFBJB010000133.1:0-2613 GCF_040685895.1 Streptomyces sp. NPDC088124
GCGCTCTGCTCCGGGAGTTGGGCTTCACCGGTGCAATCGCCCGCAAGGGCGTGCCCGCTCCGATCCAGGCCGGCAAGCGGTGGGTCGTGGAACGAACGCACTCGTGGATGAACAGCTACGGCAAGCTACGACGCTGCACCGAGAAGAACAGCACCGTCGTCGAGTTCTACCTCCACCTGGCCGCAGCACTCGTCACTCTCCGCATGCTGATCCGCCACGCCACCATTCACTACCGCTGGGATCAGCGTCCCACCACACGCCGCCTCAAGTGATCCATTTGCCGGTCGGTCTAAGCCCCACGAGATCCATCCGCGGATCGTGGGCGACGAGGAGCGGTATCCCGCCGCCTGGGGAGTGTTCGTCCACGAGGCCGCGCACGCGGCCCACTCCGTCTGGACGGAGCCGGCCGGAGCGAACCCCCGTGCCGTCGAGGCCGCGCTCCTGCTGGAGGAGAGCCGTGTCGAAGGCGCACACCTGAACCGGCGGCCCACGGACCGCACGTACCTGCGCACCAGTGCCCGAACCCTGGTCATGCCCGACATCGCCCACCCCACCCTCCAGGGCATCGAGCACGCCGCCGCCGTGGCGGCTCTGGTCCTCGGCCGCCGGGACGTCGGCATCCTGGACGCCGGCGAGACCCGGGCCGTCGCCGATCTGTGCGAAAAGGTGCTGGGCGCAAACCTGCTGGCCACACTCACCCGCATCTGGACCGCAGCCCACCAGTGCGCCGACCACGACGCCACGACCATGCTCGCCCACGCGAAAGAATGGTGCGACGCTCTGGACACCGCGGCCCCCGCCCTGCCCGTGCCGGAGAACCTCACCGATCTGCTGTCCGGCGCCGTGGGGGTCGTCATGGACAGCACGGCAGCCACCGACGCCGCCGACCTCGCCGCACAGGCCGCAGCGACCAACGCCATGGCCGCGCAGTCCAAGGCACAGGCTCAGGACCGCGCCCAGCGGGCCGACCAGCGACGCAAAGCCGCCGCCACCGCCAAATCGGTCTTCAACACCCGTGGAACCACCGTCACCCCCGACGGCACACCAGCGCCCCACGGCAGCCCGGTCACCGGCACCCGCAAGCCCACCGCCGCCGAGCGGAGCGCCGCCGCGCGCCTGAGCCGCGCCCTGCGTGCCGCCGCCTACCGCGAGCGGACCGAGGAGCGGACCACCAGCCCCACCCCGCCCGGCCGCCTCAACATGCGCGCGGCCCTCGCCCGCGACGCTCAGCGCGCGGCCGGGTCGGTCCCCACCGCGGAACCGTTCACCCACACCCGCCGCCGCAACTCCCCCACCCCACCGCTGCGTGTGGGTATCGCCATCGACGTCTCCGGCTCCATGCGCGCCGCCTGCGCGCCCGTCGCGTCCGCCGCCTGGATCGTGGCACGCGCAGCAGCCCTGACCGACCCCGACTCCCTCACCGCCACCATCGCCTACGACATGCACCTGACCGCACTGACCCGACCCACCCACCGAGCACCAGAGCGCGTGACGACGTTCCACGCCAACGGCGGCCACCACAACCTCGCCGACGCCATCGACGCACTCGACCACGGCCTCGAACTCACCCGCCCCGGCGCCGGCCGCCTCCTCGTGATCGTCACCGACGCCCGGTACGACAGCGACGAAACCGCTCAAGCCGTCACCCGCGTCAAGCAGCTCACGACCGCCGGCTGCGCCGTACTCCAGCTCACCCTCACCGCGAAGTCCCGCCACTTGCCGGGGACCACCTTGCTGCACCTGCCCCAGCCCTCCAGCGCTCCCGCCGCCATCGCCACGGCGGCCAAAGACGCCATCCGCAGAACACGCTGAGACGACCCAGAAGACAGAAAGCAGGAACAACCACGTGGCAATTGTCGGTAAGGCGTGCTGTTCCAACCTGCGGAATGGTTAGTGCTAAGAGGTCCTAACAGAAGTCGCTGATGGTGTGACTGTTGGCTTGTCTGCTCGTTGGTCTGGTCGTGGGGAAGAGACAGTCGCGGCCTTGGATCGTGTCGGATGAACTGTGGTCGCTGGTCGAGCCGTTGCTGCCCAAGCCGGGGCCGAAGCTGGTCGAGGGCCGGCCCCGCGTGCCGGACCGGCAGGCCTTGTGCGGGATTCTGTTCGTGCTGCACACCGGGATCCAGTGGGAGTACCTGCCGCAGGAGCTGGGCTTCGGCTCGGGCATGACCTGCTGGCGCCGCTTGGCCGCGTGGAACGAGGCAGGTGTGTGGGACGAGTTGCACGTCTTGTTGCTGAAGAAGCTGCGTGCGGCGAGGAAGCTGGACTGGTCCCGGGCGGTGATCGACTCCTCCCACGTGCGGGCGGCCCGGCGAGGCCCAAAAGCGGGCCCAGCCCGGTCGACCGCGCGCGTCCGGGCAGCAAGCACCACGTCCTCACCGACGGCCAGGGCATCCCGCTCGCGGTGTCCCTGACCGGCGGCAACCGCAACGACGTCACCCAGCTCCTGCCCCTGATCGACAAGATCCCCTCCGTCGCCGGACTCGTCGGCAGGCCCAGACGCCGACCGGACGCACTGCTAGGCCGTGTTTTAGGTCGGGTTTCTTGTTCACGCCTCGCGCTGTGATGATCACCGTGTGGGGCGTGGGGATCTTTCTGATGAGCAGTGGTTGG
>NZ_JBFBJB010000134.1:0-2007 GCF_040685895.1 Streptomyces sp. NPDC088124
GCATACAGAACACTCAACTCACGCGTCACCACACCCATCGACCACCCATCCGTCACGATGTGATGCATCGACAGAACAAGCACGTGATCGTTCTCGCCGACCGCCACCACCAGCGCCCGGACCGGTGGCGCGGCCACCAGGTCGAATGCGGTCGACTGCTCGGCACCCAGCACCTGGTCCAGGGCCGACGCGCGGTCGTGTTCACTCGTCCCGGACAGGTCGACCACGCGCAGGGGGAGGACGAAGTCGTCATGGATCGTCTGGGCTCCGCCGCCGAAGGTGGTACGCAGTGCCTCGTGGCGGGCGGTCAGGGCGTCGAGGGCGCTGCGGAGAGCGGTGACGTCGAGTTCTCCGGTCAGGCGCAGCGCGAGTCCGGTGTTGTACTCGACCCCGCCGGGCGCGAAGTCGTGCAGGAACCACAGGCGTTCCTGGCCGTACGAGAGCGGGAGCGGCACCCCTTGGTCACGGTGAACGCGCGCGATCGCCCTGTCGGGCGCGGCGGCGGACGTCCGCTCCAGCGCCTCGGCCAGCGCAGAGACGGTCGGGTGGTGGAAGAGCGCGCGTGAGGTGAGTTCTCCGCCGAGGGCCTGCCGGATGCGGGTGGCGGCCTTGAGCCCGGTGATGGAGTCCCCGCCGAGGGCGAAGAAGTCGTCCTCCACGCCGACCTCCGGTGTGCCCAGCACCTCGGACCAGACCGCGCAGAGTGCCCGTTCCGTCTCGGTGCGCGGGGCGACGTACGCGCTTTCGCCACCGAACTCGGGCGCTGGCAGAGCACGTTGGTCCACCTTGCCGTTCACGGTCAGCGGCAACGCGTCGAGCACGACGAATGCCGACGGGACCATGTACGCGGGGAGCAGCCGAGCCGCGTGCTCGCGTACACCTGGCGTGTCCGGGTCTCCCGTGGGGACGAGGTACGCCACCAGGCGTTTGGCGCCCGGGCGGTCCTCGCGGACGGTGACCGAGACCCGGCCGACCGCCGGATGGCGTGACAGTACGGCCTCGATCTCGCCGAGTTCGATACGGAAGCCACGGATCTTCACCTGGCCGTCGCCCCGGCCCAGGAACTCCAGTCGGCCGTCCGCCCGCGAACGCACCACATCACCCGTCCGGTACAAGCGCCCACCCGAGCCGAACGGGTCCGCGACGAACCGCTCCGCCGTCAGGCCGCCCTGGCCGTCGTACCCCCGCGCGAGCCCGGTGCCCCCCAGGTACAGCTCGCCGGCGGTTCCGGGGGCAACCGGGCGCAGGGCGGCGTTCAGGACATGGGCGCTGGTGCCGTCCATCGGCTCGCCGAGGGGCACAGCGGTATGTGCCGTGTCCGCCCTGGTCAGGGGAGCGCACACGGCGAACGTCGTGGACTCCGTCGGCCCGTACACATGCACCAGAACCAGCTCCGGGCACGCCTCCAGGACCCGCGCCATCGCCGCACCCGACGCCGCCTCACCCCCCGTCCACACCTCACGAAGCCCCCCGAAACACCCCGCATCCTCCTCAGCCAGCAGATCGAACAACGCCTTCGTCAGAAACAGCCCCGTCACCCCACACCCCACCGCACCCCGCACCACATCCACCGACAACTCAGCCTCGGCCACCACCACCGTCCCACCATTCAGCAACGGCACCCACACCTCATACGTCGCCGCATCGAACGAATGCGGCGAATGGAACAACACCCGCTCATGCCCACCCGACGACCAACGGGAATCAGCAGCCAACGCCACCACATCCCCATGCGTCACCCCCACACCCTTCGGCACCCCCGACGACCCCGACGTAAACATCACATACGCCAAAGAACCCGACGGAACCTCAGGAAGAACCACGCCCCCCTCACCCACCGGCCCGGAACCCACACCCACCGCCCGCACCCCACCAACCCGATCCACACCCCGATCCGTCACCACCAGCACCACACCACTCCGCCCCAGCACCTCCCGCACCCGCTCCTCCGGATACCCCCCATGCAACGGAACATAGACACCACCCGCCTTCAACACCGCCAGCATC
>NZ_JBFBJB010000135.1:0-1938 GCF_040685895.1 Streptomyces sp. NPDC088124
CGGGACGGGCGCGTCGTACTGTTCGACCAGCTCGGGGACCCCGATGTGTGCCGGGTGTTCGAACTGCCGCGCGCGCCTTAACGGGCGGCGGTCGCAGTCGGCTTCACCGTCAGCGCGCCAGGTTCGTGAAACTGGACGGCCGGTGAGCGTCGGCGCGAACGCCGCCTCTACAGGTTCTCGAAGTCCCCGGCCGCCATGCCCGACTTGAACGCCTGCCACTCGCCGGGCGTGAAGCAGAGGTGCGGGCCGGAGGGGTTCTTGGAGTCGCGGACGGCTACGCCTCCGGCGGGGAGGGCGGCAAGTTCGAAGCACTGGCCATTGTTGGCGGTGAAGCTGCTCTTCTGCCAAGTGAGCGTGGCAGGGTCGATCGAGTAAAGGTCCGCCTTCTCCATGGATCAGTCTTCCTTGTTCAGGGTGCGTGCGATTATGTCGCGGCTCTCCTCAGGAGAGTAGGCCGCCTCCGCAAGGCTACGGAAGAGCCGGTGCAGGCGCCGAAGATCCCGGGGACCATCGATGGTCAAACTACCGGCGACCGATTCCCCGAAGGCCACATCCGGCACGTCCTCATCCGAGAACTCAAGGATCATGAACGCTCCGATCTGCGCCGCCTCCTCTCCTTTGTCGTAGGGGATGACCCGGAGATCGACAGAGCCGTGCTTCGAGATCTCCAGCAGGTGCTCCAACTGTTCACGATGCGTGCGCTCTCCACCCACTCGGAACTCAAGAGCCGCCTGGGTGACAACATAGTTGCACTGCATCGGCGCATCGGTCTCCAGCAGGCGATGCCGCTGCCGCAGGCCCCGCACCTCGACCAGAGCCTCGATCTGGTCCGGCCCCAACGAGGTGAAGCCGACGCTGGTGACCGCCTGAGCGTATGCCTCCGTCTGCAGCAGACCCGGCAGGATGCCGACTTGATACTCATGGACGGTTGAAGCCACGGCTTCGAACCCGATGAACCTCTCGTACTGAGCACTGATCACGTCGCCGTACGGGGACCACCACGGCTGGCGCCGGTCCCGTGAGGCGGCGTACAGCTCCACGAGTTCATCGCGCTGGGATGCCGGAACCTCATAGAGGTCCATGAGCTTGGTGAAGTGCTGCTGGGAACAGACACGCTTGCCGGTCTCGATGCGGCTGATCAAGGAAGTGTCACAGTCGAGAGCCGCCGCGACGTCCACAAGCGTGAAGTGATTGACCCCGCTGCGGAGGCGACGCAACGCCCGGCCGAAGGTCACGCGAGACATCAGCAGCGTGCTGTTACTCGTCGTCATGATTCCCCTCACGTCCACGAAACCAGCCGGGAGCACCGGCCCGATTCGGGCAATTCTCGATCCGAAGAAGACTAGGAATGACCGTTTACCACCATCGTGTCATTTGACAGCCACACGACTTGACTGTGCTGCCTGGCGACAGCTTAGCTTCCATCACGCACCGCACTCAACCGAATGCCGAGAGTGGTTGCGTTCTGCGTGGCCTGTGCGTCACGAAACGACTGATGTACGAGCAGATGCCCGTACTCATCCGGGAGTTCGGACTGCTCGCTGAATCGGTAGGAGCTGTCATGGGTGAACCGAACGAAGTCGTCTTCAGGCTGACCCGGCGCCGCAGCAGCGTCCCCAGAGCGCGGGCGATGCTGCACGCGGCGTTCGGGGACTGGTCGGTGGGCCAGGACGCTTTGGAAGACTCGGAGTTGGTGCTCTCCGAGCTGGTCACCAACGCGCTGCGGGTACGCGTGCCGGGCGATCGGCAGGTCGGTGTCCGGATTCTGCTGCTGCCGGACGAACGTCTGGTCCGTCTGGAAGTGAGCGACGCGGGGGCCGGCAAACCGCAGATTCAACACCCTTGCGAGGACGAGACGGGCGGACGCGGGCTCATGCTCGTGGAGGCGCTGGCTCACCGCTGGGGAGTGGAGGAGCGCGTGGGCGGGATCGGGAAAAC
>NZ_JBFBJB010000136.1:0-1807 GCF_040685895.1 Streptomyces sp. NPDC088124
TGCTCGGCTTTGAAGGGCATGCCGTTGACCTGGTTGTAGGAGTGGGCGTCGACCAGGTATTTCGCTCTGAGGAGGGTGGCGAGCTGGCCGAGGTTCATCTCGGGGACCACGACTTTGTCGTAGCGGGCGAGGAGGTCGCCGAGGTTTGGGGGGAAGGGGTTGAGGTGGCGCAGGTGGGCCTGCGCGATCGGTACGCCGGTTTTGCGCAGGCGGCGCACGGCGGCGGTGATGGGCCCGTAGGTGGAGCCCCATCCCAGGACGAGGGTGCGGGCATGGTCGGGGTCGTCGGCCTGGACGTCGGGGATGTGGATGCCGTCGATTTTGGCCTGGCGGGTGCGGACCATGAAGTCGTGGTTGGCCGGGTCGTAGGAGATGTTCCCGGTGCCGTCCTGTTTCTCGATGCCGCCGATGCGGTGTTCCAGGCCCGGGGTGCCGGGCACGGCCCAGGGGCGGGCGAGGGTTTTCGGGTCGCGTTTGTAGGGCCAGAAGACTTCGGTGCCGTCGGCCAGGGTGTGGTTGGGGCCGGTCGCGAAGGTCACCCGCAGGTCGGGCAGCTCGCCGGTTTCGGGGATGCGCCAGGGTTCGGAGCCGTTGGCGAGGTAGCCGTCGGAGAGCAGGAAGACGGGTGTGCGGTAGGTCAGGGCGATGCGTGCGGCGTCCAGGGCGGCGTCGAAGCAGTCGGCGGGGGTGCGGGGGGCGATGACGGGGACGGGGGCCTCGCCGTTGCGCCCGTACATCGCCTGGAGCAGGTCGGCCTGCTCGGTCTTGGTGGGCAGCCCGGTGGAGGGACCGCCGCGCTGGATGGCCACGACCAGCAGCGGCAGCTCCAGGGAGACCGCCAGCCCGATCGTCTCCGATTTGAGCGCCACACCCGGGCCCGACGTGGTCGTCACGGCCAGCGAGCCGCCGAAGGCCGCGCCGAGGGCCGCGCCGATGGCGGCGATCTCGTCCTCGGCCTGGAAGGTGCGGACGCCGAAGTTCTTGTGGCGGGAGAGTTCGTGGAGGATGTCGGAGGCGGGGGTGATGGGGTAGGAGCCGAGGTAGAGGGGGAGTTGGGCCTGGTGGGCGGCGGTGATGAGGCCGTAGGACAGGGCGAGGTTGCCGGAGATGTTGCGGTAGGTGCCGGGGGGGAACGCGGTGGTGGCGGGGGCGACTTCGTAGCTGACGGCGAAGTCCTCGGTGGTCTCGCCGAAGTTCCAGCCGGCGCGGAACGCGGTGACGTTGGCTTCGGCGATCTGGGGTTTCTTCGCGAATTTGGCGCGAAGGAATCGTTCGGTTCCCTCGGTCGGCCGGTGGTACATCCAGGACAGGAGGCCGAGCGCGAACATGTTCTTCGAACGCTCCGCTTCCTTGCGGGAGAGCCCGAATTCCTTGAGTGCCTCGATGGTGAGGGTGGTCAGGGGGACGGGGTGGACGTGGTAGCCGTCGAGGGACCCGTCTTCCAGGGGTGAGGTCGCGTAGCCGACTTTGGCCATGGGGCGTTTGGTGAACTCGTCGGTGTTGACGATGATCTCCGCGCCGCGTGGTACGTCGCCGATGTTGGCTTTGAGTGCGGCGGGGTTCATGGCGACCAGGACGTTGGGGGCGTCGCCGGGGGTGAGGATGTCGTGGTCGGCGAAGTGGAGCTGGAAGGAGGAGACGCCGGGGAGGGTTCCGGCGGGTGCTCTGATCTCGGCGGGGAAGTTCGGCAGGGTCGACAGGTCGTTGCCGAAGGACGCGGTCTCCGAGGTGAACCGGTCACCCGTGAGCTGCATCCCGTCACCGGAGTCACCCGCGAAACGAATGATCACCCGCTCCAGACGACGGA
>NZ_JBFBJB010000137.1:0-1711 GCF_040685895.1 Streptomyces sp. NPDC088124
GCCGGGCGTGAAGCAGAGGTGCGGGCCGGAGGGGTTCTTGGAGTCGCGGACGGCTACGCCTCCGGCGGGGAGGGCGGCAAGTTCGAAGCACTGGCTGTCACCTGCGGTGAAGCTGCTCTTCTGCCAGGACAGCGTGGCGGGATCTATCGAGTAGAGATCTGCCTTCTCCATCAGTCAATCTTCCTTGTTCTTGATACCGGTGATCAGGTCGCGGCTCTTGTCTGGATCGAGCGCCGCCCCGGAGAGGTTGTTGAAGATGCGGTGCAGGCGTCGCAGGTCCCGCGGGTCATCCAGCGTCAAGTTACCAGCGACAGATTCACCGAAGGCGATGTCAGGCACATCATCATCGGCGAACTCGAAGACCTGGAACGCAGCGATCTGTGCTCCTTCTTCCCCCTTCTCGTAGGGGATTACCTTCAGCTCGACGGTCTCGCGCTCCGACTGCTCCAGAAGGTGCCGAAGCTGCTCCCGATGGCCCTGACCTCCACCCACCTGAAACTCCAGAGCCGCCTGAGTCACTACGTAGTGGCACACGAGCGGACGGTCGGTCTCCAGCAGCCGCTGCCGCTGCCGCCAGTCACGGACCTCAACGAGTGCGTCGATCTGGTCGGGCCCCAGCGAGGCGAACCCAGCACCGATCACCGCACGGGCATAGCGTTCAGTCTGCAACAGCCCAGGAATCATGCCCACTTGATATTCGCGCACGACTGACGCCGCAGCCTCGAACCCGAGGAAACGCTCGTACTCGGCGGTGATGACCTCCCCGTACCGTGCCCACCAGGGCTGACGCCGCTCTCGGGTGGCGGTGTGCAACTCAGCAAGACTGACCCGCTCGGATTCCGAGACGGTGTAGAGATCCATGAGTTTGGCGAAGTGCTCGTGCGAGCAGTTCCGCTTGCCAAGTTCTATCCGGCTGATCAGCGAGATGTCGCAGCCGATGGCCGCTGCGACTTCCGCGAGGGTCAGGTGATTGACCTCGTCACGGAGACGACGTAGCGCCCGGCCGAGCGTGACACGAGACATCAACGGCGTACTGCTGGCGGCAGGCATGAAGCTCCCTCTGTCCACGAGTTGGTCACGAGATTAGCCCGGTCGACCACATCGTG
Source organism: Streptomyces sp. NPDC088124 (assembly GCF_040685895.1). NCBI lineage: Bacteria > Bacillati > Actinomycetota > Actinomycetes > Kitasatosporales > Streptomycetaceae > Streptomyces > Streptomyces sp. NPDC088124. The sequence goes on from NZ_JBFBJB010000137.1 coordinate 1,107, forward strand.
TTACCGAGACCCTAATCGAACTGTCGAGCAACTTGTCAATTGGACAGTCCAATGGCTTGACCTACCTCAACGACAAATGCCACATTGACTTCACTACAGAGCGCACTCGACCGAATGCCGAGTGTGTCCACTCCGGTGCTGCCAATGGTGCGCCGGGCAACTGATCGACGAGCAGATGCCTGTACTCATCCGGGAGTTCGGACCGCTCGCGAATCGGTAGGAGCTGTCATGGGTGAACCGAACGAAGTGACCTTCAGGCTGACCCGGCGCCGCAGCAGCGTCCCCAGAGCGCGGGCGATGCTGCATGCGGCGTTCGGGGACTGGTCCGTGGGCCAGGACGCGCTGGACGACTCGGAGTTGGTGCTCTCCGAACTGGTCACCAACGCGCTGCGGGTACGCGTGCCGGGCGATCGGCAGGTCGGTGTACGGATTCTGCTGCTGCCGGACGAACGTCTGGTCCGTCTGGAAGTGAGCGACGCGGGGGCCGGCAAACCGCAGATTCAGCACCCCTGCGAGGACGAGACGGGCGGACGCGGGCTCATGCTCGTGGAGGCGCTGGCTCACCGCTGGGGAGTGGAGGAGCGCGTGGGCGGGATCGGGAAAAC
>NZ_JBFBJB010000139.1:0-1631 GCF_040685895.1 Streptomyces sp. NPDC088124
CAAGGGCCAGGTGGGACTCGACCACTACCAGGTCCGCAACTGGACCTCCTGGCACCGGCACATCACGCTCGCCATGCTCGCCCTGGCCTTTCTCGGGTGTGAGTAGTTGCGGTACAGAAACTGCCGCTGAGATTGATCATGGTTAGCTAGCACATCTACCGGGGGTGCCGCCGGGGTTCTCGGAAAGATCGCCGGATGGTTGTCGGTGCTGGCTACGGTCCGTCTCGTGCCGGTGGAGTTTCTGACTGATGAGCAGGCCGAGGCGTATGGGACGTTCACGGAGGTGCCCACGCGCCCGGAGCTGGAGCGGTTCTTCTTCCTCGATGACGACGACCGTGATCTGATCGCGCTCCGTCGTACGGACGCGCACCGGCTGGGGATGGCGGTGCAGATCTGCACGGTCCGCTACGTCGGCCGGTTTCTGGGTGAGGACCCGCTCGCGGTGCCGTGGGAGGCCGTGGAGTACCTGGCCGGGCAGCTCGGCATCGCGGACGCCTCGTGCGTGAAGCGGTACCCGGAGCGGCGCAGGACACCGTACGAGCACGCGGCGGAGATCCAGGAGCGGTTCAAGTACCGGGACTTCACCGACCGGAAGTGGGGGCGGGAGTTCCGCGGCTTCCTGTACGGGCGGGCGTGGACGCACGCGGAGGGGCCGGTGGCGTTGTTCAACCACGCGGTGACGTGGCTGCGCAAGAACCGGGTGCTGCTGCCCGGGGTGAGCGTGCTGGCACGGCAGGTGTCGGAGGCCCGTACGGCAGCCGAGCGGCGCCTGTACGAGGCGGTGGCCCGCGCCGCGCACGGGGCCGATCCCGCGCTCGCGCCGGCGCTGGCGGAGCTGCTGGCGGTGCCGGAGGGCAAGCGGGTCTCGGAGCTGGAGCGGCTGCGCACGCCGCCGGTGAAGACGACGGGCACCGCGATGGTGCGCGCGATGGAGCGAGTAGAGGAGATCTCCGCGTTTGCGCTCGGGCGGGTGAACCTGTCGCGGGTGCCGGTGAACCGGCTGTCCACGCTGGCCCGGTACGGGCAGTTGAGCAAGGCGCAGACGATCGAGCGGGCACCGGAGCCGCGACGCACCGCGCTGTTGACGGCGGTGGTGCGTCAGCTGGAGGCTCAGGCGGTCGATGACGCGCTGGATCTGTTCGCGGTGCTGATGGCGAACCGGCTGATCAGCCCGGCACGCAGGGCGTCGGAGCGGGAGCGGTTGGCGACGCTGCCGCGGCTGGAGAAGGCCGCGCGCATCCTGGCGAAGGCGTCGAAGATCCTCACCGACGAGCTGGACCTGGTTGCCGAGAACGACGCAGACTTGGACGTTGCCGCGCTGTGGGCGGCGGTGGAGGAGGCCGTGCCGCGTACGGTGGTGGCCGGCGCGGTGGCGACCGTCGAGGCCCTGGTGCCCGAGGACGACGGGTCGGCCGAGGCGGCGATGCGCGAGAAGCTGGCCCTGCGCTACAACACCGTGCGCCCCTTCCTGGCCCTGCTGGGCGAGTCGGACGCGCTGGGTGCCGCGCCGGCCGGGCGGCGCCTGTTGAAGGCGGTGCGCCGCCTGCCCGCGCTCTCGCGCCGGAGGGTCAAGGACCGGCCGTTGCTGCCCCGCGAGGTCGACGCCGAGCTGGTGCCCGCCATGTGGAAGC
>NZ_JBFBJB010000140.1:0-1602 GCF_040685895.1 Streptomyces sp. NPDC088124
GAATCAGACGATGCTGAGACCGTGAAGCCGTTCCGGACCCTTCGGGGAATGGAAAGTGGTGGAGCCGTCGGACCAGATCTGTAGTAGGTAAGTGATGGGGTGACGCAGGAAGGTAGTCCAGCCCGGGCGGTGGTTGTCCCGGGGTAAGGGTGTAGGACGTTGTGCAGGTAAATCCGTGCAACATTGAGTCTGAGACCTGATGCCGAGCCGATTGTGGTGAAGTGGATGATCCTATGCTGTCGAGAAAAGCCTCTAGCGAGTTTCATGGCGGCCCGTACCCTAAACCGACTCAGGTGGTCTGGTAGAGAATACCGAGGCGTTCGGGTGAACTATGGTTAAGGAACTCGGCAAAATGCCCCCGTAACTTCGGGAGAAGGGGGGCCATTCTGGGTGATGAGTCTTGCACTCTGAGCTTGGGGTGGCCGCAGAGACCAGCGAGAAGCGACTGTTTACTAAAAACACAGGTCCGTGCGAAGCCGTAAGGCGATGTATACGGACTGACGCCTGCCCGGTGCTGGAACGTTAAGGGGACCGGTTAGTCATTCTTCGGGGTGGCGAAGCTGAGAACTTAAGCGCCAGTAAACGGCGGTGGTAACTATAACCATCCTAAGGTAGCGAAATTCCTTGTCGGGTAAGTTCCGACCTGCACGAATGGCGTAACGACTTCTCGACTGTCTCAACCATAGGCCCGGTGAAATTGCACTACGAGTAAAGATGCTCGTTTCGCGCAGCAGGACGGAAAGACCCCGGGACCTTTACTATAGTTTGATATTGGTGTTCGGTTCGGCTTGTGTAGGATAGGTGGGAGACTGTGAAGCTTGGACGCCAGTTCAGGTGGAGTCGTCGTTGAAATACCACTCTGGTCGTGCTGGATGTCTAACCTGGGTCCGTGATCCGGATCAGGGACAGTGTCTGATGGGTAGTTTAACTGGGGCGGTTGCCTCCTAAAGAGTAACGGAGGCGCCCAAAGGTTCCCTCAGCCTGGTTGGTAATCAGGTGTTGAGTGTAAGTGCACAAGGGAGCTTGACTGTGAGACCGACGGGTCGAGCAGGGACGAAAGTCGGGACTAGTGATCCGGCGGTGGCTTGTGGAAGCGCCGTCGCTCAACGGATAAAAGGTACCCCGGGGATAACAGGCTGATCTTCCCCAAGAGTCCATATCGACGGGATGGTTTGGCACCTCGATGTCGGCTCGTCGCATCCTGGGGCTGGAGTCGGTCCCAAGGGTTGGGCTGTTCGCCCATTAAAGCGGTACGCGAGCTGGGTTTAGAACGTCGTGAGACAGTTCGGTCCCTATCCGCTGCGCGCGTAGGAGTCTTGAGAAGGGCTGTCCCTAGTACGAGAGGACCGGGACGGACGAACCTCTGGTGTGCCAGTTGTTCTGCCAAGGGCATGGCTGGTTGGCTACGTTCGGAAAGGATAACCGCTGAAAGCATCTAAGCGGGAAGCCTGCTTCGAGATGAGGACTCCCACCCCCATGAGGGGTTAAGGCTCCCAGGAGACTACTGGGTTGATAGGCCAGATGTGGAAGACCGGTAACGGTTGGAGCTGACTGGTACTAATAGGCCGAGGGCTTGTCCTCAGTTGCTCGCGTCCACTGTGT
>NZ_JBFBJB010000141.1:0-1577 GCF_040685895.1 Streptomyces sp. NPDC088124
CGCGCCAACGGCACCGAAGACTCCACCACCACCCGCTCCGCCAACGCCACCCAATGCCGACACAACCGCTCCACCGTCACCACATCGAACAGATCAGTGTTGAACTCCGCGACACCGACGAGCCCGCCGTCACCCTCCTGGAAGTGCAGGCCGAACTCGAACTGGGCTGCGGTACGGGGAACTTCGTGCTCCGAGACGTTCAGCCCGGGCAGCTCGAAGGCTCCGGCCGGCGTGTTCTGGAGCGTCATCATCACCTGGACAAGCGGGGTCCGGCTGGTGTCCCGCTCCGGGGCCAGCTCCTCGATCAGCCGGCTGAACGGCACATCCTGATGGGAGAAGGCATCGAGCGTGGTGTCCCGTATGTCCGTGAGCAGCTCACCGAACGAGCGTGCCTCGTCGATCCGCGCCCGCAGTACAAGCGTATTGACGAAGAAGCCGACCAGCCCCTCCAGTTCGGCTCGCTCGCGACCGGAGACTGCCGTTCCCACCGCGATGTCGCGCTGGCCGCTGTAGCGGGAGAGGAGAAGCTGCGTCACTGCCAGCAGCCCCATGAAGAGGCTCGCGCCCCGGGTGCGTCCGAGCGCTGTGAGCCGTTCCGTCAGCTCCGCCCCAACCGAGAAGACATACGTGTCCCCTGACGCCGTCCTGACCAGCGGTCGCGGACGGTCGGTAGGCAGCTCCAGCGGCTCCAGTCCCTCCAACTGGGCACGCCAGTAACCGATCTGTGTATCGAGAGCATCTCCGGTCAGGCGCTCGCGCTGCCACACCGCGTAGTCCGGGTACTGCACCGGAAGGTCGGCGAGCGCCGCGTCCTCGCCGCGTACGGCCGCCGCGTACAGATCGCTCAGCTCACGGGTGATCACGCCCATGGACCAGCCGTCGGTGACGATGTGATGCATCGAGATGGCAAGGACGTGCTCGTCCTGGGCAAGGCGTACGAGCAGTACGCGCACCAGGGGTCCGGTGCGGAGGTCGAACGGTGTGACGGCCTCGGTCCGCAGCTCCGCATCGAGCCCGGACGGGTCACTCACGGCGACCGTGCGTACGGGCACGTCGAAGGCGTCGTGCACGACCTGGACCCCGCGACCGTCCACCGAGTCGAATGTCGTACGGAGCGACTCGTGCCGGGCGACCAGGCCGACGACCGCGCTTCGGAGCGCAGCCTCGTCGAGCACGCCGGCCAGCCGGAGCGCACCGACGATGTTGTATTCGATCGCGCCCGGAGTGAAGTTCTCCAGGAACCAGAGCCGCTCCTGAGTGAGCGACATCGGAAGCTGCCCGCCCCGGGCCACCGGTACGACCGCGCCCGGGTCGGCCGGACCCGTCGCCGCCGGTCCGCTCGGCTCTGCCTCCGTCAGTGAGGCGAGCCGGGCGACGGTGGGGTGGTCGAAGAGTGCGCGCGGCGTCAGTCCGGCCCCCAGCACGGCCCGGATACGGGACACCACCTTCAGGCTGGAGATGGAGTCCCCGCCCAGCTCGAAGAAGTCGTCCTCCACCCCCACCCGCTCGACACCCAGAACCTCGGCCCAAACGGCTGCAAGAGCCCGCTCCGCCTCGGTGCGCGGGGCGACATACCC
>NZ_JBFBJB010000142.1:0-1334 GCF_040685895.1 Streptomyces sp. NPDC088124
CACCATGGCTCCGCCATGCCTCGATCCTCCGCCTTGCGATGCACGCACCCCAGCCCCGCTCCTTCTCCCACCCCCCATTCGCCGGTCGGTCTTATGTACGAGGGCAGGTGGACGACTCGGCGGAAGCGGTAGCCGACGCACGAGCGGCCTACGAGCGGCTGCGCGCGGATGCCCTGTCACGCGATGACTCCCTCTCTCTCATCCGTCACGTTATGGAGGCGTACACCCATGACCCCCACCCCCGACCTCTCCCGCACGGAGTGGGTCAAGAGCAGCTACAGCGAAGGGAACGGCGGGCAGTGCGTCGAATGGGCCCCCGCATGCGCAGCTTCCGGCGTCGTCCCCGTCCGTGACTCGAAGGACCCGAGCGGCCCGACCCTGGACATCCCTACCAGCGCGTTCGCTTCCTTCGTGGCGGGCGTCAAGTCCGGCGAGTTCGGCACTGTCTGATCACTCGGCACAGCGCACACCGGTTCGCCGGGCCGCCGTCACCCTCCCCCGGAGTGACGGGGGCCCGGCTCGCCTTTCGGTCGGCGTTCCGGTGCCGAGGGCGGCGATGCGCAGCAGGGAGACCTTCCCGCCGTCCGACATCCGCCCCCGCCTGAGGTTCCCCCGAGCGGCTGAGAGTCAGCGCCGCTCGGGTCCGGATGCTTGGGGCTTTCGGTGTCTGCCGATGCCTGGGCCGAGGGGCCTGGGGGCCGGGCCCGGCTCCTGCGCCGGGAGCTCGATCTTCGAGTCGGGGTACTGGATGCGCTTCGCCTCCGCGAGTTTGGCTGCGAAGCCGTGCGCCTCCCACGCGTACCCGTTCCACCGCTGGATCAGGCGAGGGTTCCCTGCGGCCTCCCAGGCGACGAGCACCTCCTCGATCCGGTCCCACAGGGGCACAGGGCCGCCCTGCCGAACCGTCCACCTGCCGTCACGGGCGATGAACTCGGCGAAGGACTCCCGGTCGGGGTCGAAGAGGTGGAGCAGGGGCGTTCCGTCGCTCCGGGCGGCACGGACGAGATGTGCGCCGGGCGCGGCGAGTTGGGCGAAAGGCCGGCATCCAGTCGTCCAGGAGGGTCGGCGAAGCCTTCGTCGCCCTCTCACTGTCCGCGTAGGCGGTGCGGGCCGACAGGTCACCGACGGGCGGCCAGGAAGGCTCCGATTGCCTGGTCGAGGGCGTCACTGTCCAACTGGACGAGGAGACGGCGCAGGGTATGGGGGTGCGGGACGGACACCGCGCCGGTCAGTGGGTCCAAGGGGGGAAGCCGAGGGCCCGGCAGGCTCGGACAGGGGCGTCGGAGATCCACTCGGTGATCGCGGTGAGTGACCGGGCGCCGGCCAGCACACTT
>NZ_JBFBJB010000143.1:0-1306 GCF_040685895.1 Streptomyces sp. NPDC088124
CTAGGCCGTGTTTTAGGTCGGGTTTCTTGTTCACGCCTCGCGCTGTGATGATCACCGTGTGGGGCGTGGGGATCTTTCTGATGAGCAGTGGTTGGTGTTGGAGTCGTTGCTTCCTGTGGCGGGTGTGAGTCGCAGGTCGCCGGGTCGGCGGCGATTGGTGGACGGTGTGCGATGGCGGGTCCGGACAGGTGTCCCTTGGCGTGATCTGCCGGATGAGTACGGCCCCTGGCAGACCGTGTACGGGCTGTTCAGGCGTTGGCAGCGGCAGGGGGTGTGGGCCCGGCTGCTGACGTTGTTGCAGGCCCGGGCCGATATGACCGGGCTGATCACGTGGGAGGTGAACGTCGATTCCACGGTCTGCCGCGCCCACCAGCACGCGGCCGGGGCCCGCCGGGACGGCGCCGGGCAGAAGGAACCGCCCGGCGGGATCACCACCGAGCCGGACGACCACGGGCTGGGCAGATCGCGGGGCGGGTTCACCACGAAGATCCATCTGGCCTGTGAGCAGGGCCAGAAGCCGCTGTCGCTGCTGGTCACCGCCGGACAGCGAGGTGACAGCCCGCAGTTCGAGCCGGTCCTCAACGCGATCCGGGTGCCCAGAAGCGGCAGCGGCCGGCCGAGGAGCCGCCCGCTTCGGGTGCGGGGCGACAAGGCGTACTCCTCCCGCGCGAACCGCGCCTACCTGCGGAAACGAGGGATCAGATGCACGATCCCGGAGCCAGCCGACCAGATCCGCAACCGCAAGCGTCGTGGCCGCGGGGGTGGCCGCCCGCCCGCCTTCGACTCTCGGGACTACAAGGCCCGTCATGCCGTCGAGTGCGGGATCAGCCGCCTCAAGCAGCACCGCGCGGTGGCCACCCGCTATGACAAGCTCGCGGTTCGCTTCGAGGCGGCTGTCCACGTCGCGGCAATCCACCAGTGGCTGTGAACGCGGGCCGGGCCGCCTGGCCGTGCCATGCTGACCACCGAATTCGAGCAGCACGGATGGGGAGAGCCTGTGGCCGCTGAGTACTACTGCGCCGACAGCGAGAACGGCGACCACATCGACGACCTGTCCGAGGACGCGTTGTTTATGCTCATCAGCGACCTGAACGACGCCGACAACACGTTCGTCGTCATCCAGCCGGACGAAGACGAACCCGCCTGGTTCGCCTCCGTGGCCGTGCTGGACGAGGGCGGTTACGAGGTCGTTCGGCGCGACACCAACCGCCGCGAGCACGACGTCAGCGTCGAGACCGCCATCAACCAGATCGCGGGCGACCTCACCAAATGGCTGGCCGCCCGCGCTTCCTAAAACACGGCCTAG
>NZ_JBFBJB010000144.1:0-1284 GCF_040685895.1 Streptomyces sp. NPDC088124
ACATGGAATCGAACGCCCACGGCGTCCGCGCCAGCCAGAAGGCCGAGAAGGTCACGCACACGTGCTCCGGATGCGGCTACAGCGAGACGCGCTGAGCGGCTCCACCTTCCCCGTTACCTTTTCTGTGGCCCCGCAACGGGGCGCCTGGCCCCCGGGCCCGGTATGGCTGTTTGCCCCCTGTCGAGGTGATGACCTGGGGGGTGTTGCCGCCGGGCTTCGGGGCACCGCTTGACCGCTGATGAGGGGCCTGACGACCGTCTGGTCCGGTGCAACGCCGGACCGTTTTGGGGCGGGGATGTCTGCGTAACGTGGTTGCCGGCGGTGCGCCGTGAGGCGCTTCGTTGTATCCCCGACGCAGTCGGGAGGAACTTGGAGGGATGTTCTTGGGTCGCCTGGCTCACCTGGACGCGAAAGCGCGAGGGGACAACAGCATGCCAGGGAAGCGGTGGCCGCCTGAAGGCGTCAGGGGTGATGCGCCGCAAGACCCGCTCGATACGGCCAAGGCTGGATTGCTTGAAGCCCAATTCCCAGCGGCGTCTACCACCGCCGTCGGAATGACGCCTGTCACCGACACCTCGTCCTGCCCGCCCCCGGCGCCGGTTGGCAAGGCAACCTCCGGGACGAGGAGCGTCGCCCAGCGAGGGCGGTTAAGGGGATGAATGGGCGGCCTACGTCGAGCTCGATACGTACAACGAAGACGTACCACGGGATCGCCTACGGGGCGCGAGCTCTAACCTCGCGCTTTCATGAAGCGTGCTGTCCGGCAGGTGGTCAGGGAAGCAGAAAGTGCCTCTGACTAGCGAGAATGAGGATTGCTGAGGTCCTTGTTCCCGCCACTGTCGGAGGCACTTTCCAGGTGAAGAAGCCTATCGGGTCCTATCCCTATGTCCTTGTCCGGGATGACGGCCGGGCCGTGGTCTCGCAGGCCGGTTCGGTCCTGCTGGTCGAAACGGTCCGCAAGACCGGCCTCGACCAAGCCATATCCGCGGCACTCGCCTCCTGGCGGAAACCGCGGGCCGTCCACGACCCGGGCAAGATACTCGTGGATCTTGCGTTGGCGGTCGCGCTCGGCGGGGACTGCCTCGCCGACATTGCACTGCTGCGGGCCGAGCCGGCCGTGTTCGGGCCGGTGGCCTCCGACCCGACGGTCTCCCGTCTGATCGACGTCCTCGCCACCTCCGGCGGGAAGGCACTGACCGCTGTCCGCGACGCCCGGTCCGAAGTCCGCAGACTGGTTTGGAAGTTGGCCGACCGCCGGGCTCCGGACGCCGGTGGGCAGGTGAT
>NZ_JBFBJB010000145.1:0-1191 GCF_040685895.1 Streptomyces sp. NPDC088124
CGAGAAAGGCCAGGGCGAGCATGGCGAGCGTGATGTGCCGGTGCCAGGAGGTCCAGTTGCGGACCTGGTAGTGGTCGAGTCCCACCTGGCCCTTGGCGGCCTGGAAGCACTCCTCAACGCTCCAGCGGACACCGGCGACGCGGACCAGCTCGGACAGGGGCACGTCGGTGGGTGACCAGCACAGGTAGAAGGCGAGTTCACCGGTGCTCCGGTTGCGGCGGATCAGCAGGTGGCGGTGGCCGCCGGTGCCGATGTGGACCCAGGCCCAGTCGTAGTAGCGCGGGCCCTTTGCACCGCTGCCGGCGCTGTGCCGCTGCCAGGCGGCTGCGGGGAGCCGGGCGGCGAGGGTGTCCGCACGGACGAGGGTGCGTCCTTGGTTGATCCGGACCCTGGTGGAGCAGGCCACGGCCAGGACGTAGCCGATGCCCCTCTCCTCCAGACGGGCGCGTAGGTGCGGGTCCTGGCCGTAGGCTTCGTCGCCGGTCACCCAGGAAGCGGTGATGCCCGCTTCCAGCGCAGCGGCGATCATCTCCCCGGCCAGGCGAGGCTTGGTCGCGAACTGCACCCCATCGGGTATTCCGGCAGCGCGGCGGCGCTCCGGATCGCAGCACCATGAGTGCTCGGGAAGGTAGAGCCGACGGTCGATCAGAGCCCGTCCCCGGTCGGTGGCGTAGGCGAGGAACACGCCGACCTGGCTGTTCTCGATGCGTCCTGCGGTGCCGGTGTACTGCCGCTGCACCCCTGCCGAGGCCCGGCCCTTCTTCACAAAGCCGGTCTCGTCGACGACGAGAACACCGCCGTCGCTGCCCAGGTGTTCGATGGCATAGGTGCGGACGTCGTCGCGGACGGCATCCGCGTCCCAACGGGCGTAGCGCAGCAGGCGCTGCATCGGCCCGGGCCGGGCATGGCCGGCCAGTTCGGCCAGCTGCCAGCAGTTCTTCCGCTCGACACTCGACAGCAGCCCGAGCAGGTAGGCGCGGGCGGTCGCCCGGGGCTCCACCCGCCCGAACCGGCCCGCGATCCGGGCCATGACCAGGTCGAACATCGACCGCCAACGGACAGGGTCTACGCTATGGCCCGCGGCCACCGCACGATCTTCAGGAGTCCACACAACCCCCGATGATCACGCGGTGGCCGTACCCGTTCCCAGCCGGGCCCGACTCAAGATCGCGAAGTCAGACTGGAGTACTA
>NZ_JBFBJB010000146.1:0-1014 GCF_040685895.1 Streptomyces sp. NPDC088124
GGAGCTGTCGAAGGTGGGACTGGCGATTGGGACGAAGTCGTAACAAGGTAGCCGTACCGGAAGGTGCGGCTGGATCACCTCCTTTCTAAGGAGCATCTAGACCCCTTCGGGGTCCAGAGCCACTACGTCGGCAAATGTCCGACGGTGGTCAGCTCATGGGTGGAACGTTGACTACTCGGCACGGTTTTCTGGACTCACCAGTACTGCTTCGGCGTGGAACGTGAGAGTCAGGGGATCGGGTCGGGCACGCTGTTGGGTGTCTGAGGGTGCGGACTTGATGTCTGTTCCTTCGGTTGCCGGCCCCGGTGTTCTCCGTCGTTTCGGCGGGGGTGACGGGTGGCTGGTCGTTGTTTGAGAACTGCACAGTGGACGCGAGCATCTGTGGCCAAGTTTTTAAGGGCGCACGGTGGATGCCTTGGTACCAGGAACCGATGAAGGACGTGGGAGGCCGCGATAGGCCCCGGGGAGCTGTCAACCGAGCTTTGATCCGGGGGTGTCCGAATGGGGAAACCCGGCAGTCGTCATGGGCTGTCACCCGCTGCTGAACACATAGGCAGTGTGGAGGGAACGAGGGGAAGTGAAACATCTCAGTACCCTCAGGAAGAGAAAACAACCGTGATTCCGGGAGTAGTGGCGAGCGAAACCGGATGAGGCCAAACCGTATGCGTGTGATACCCGGCAGGGGTTGCGCATGTGGGGTTGTGGGAGTTCTCTTGATCGGTCTGCCGGCCGGTCGGCGAGTCAGAAACCGTATGGGTAGGCGAAGGACATGCGAAAGGTCCGGCGTAGAGGGTAAGACCCCCGTAGCTGAAATCTGTACGGCTCGTTTGAGAACCACCCAAGTAGCACGGGGCCCGAGAAATCCCGTGTGAATCTGGCGGGACCACCCGCTAAGCCTAAATATTCCCTGGTGACCGATAGCGGATAGTACCGTGAGGGAATGGTGAAAAGTACCGCGGGAGCGGAGTGAAATAGTACCTGAAACCGTGTGCCTACAAGCCGTGGGAGCGTCGC